>JALCBG010000081.1 GCA_028066695.1 Gammaproteobacteria bacterium
CAAAGCGGCAGCGCGTTTGCCACCGGCGACAGCGCCTCCACGACTTTCTTTGACACCAACCCGCTCGGCTTGGCCGGCTTTGACCCCCCCGCCGATGCCGTCGCGGCCGGCACCTACCGCTTCCAGTTCAAGGACTCGGATGCGAACACGCCGGGCTTGCAGATTGACTACGCGACCGGCATTGACACCAAATACGACTTCGTGCTGGCAGAAGGTCTGGTCTACACCATCACGCCGAAGGAGATCACCTTCACCAGCACCGAGGTGGACAAGGTGTATGACGGCAGCGCGCTCGCGCCGGAGGTTCTCGGCACTTTCTCCGCCGGCGTGGAGAGCGGAGACGAAGCCTATGTCTATGCCAGCGGCGGCGTGTATGCCGGCAAGGATGTGGGCGATGCGCAGACCATCACCGGCTTTGGCATTGGCGGCGCGCAGGCCGGCAACTACACGCTGGCGAGCGCGTCAAGCGCGAGCGGCGACATCACCGCGCGCGAGATCAGCAATCTGGGTTTTGACGGCGCGGTCAATGCGCACCCGCCGGGAAGCGCGGCGGTTGGCACGCTCACGCCGGAAATCAACCGCGCGCGAATTTCCGCCGATGGCGTTGTTGCCGCCGAGATGGACGACTTCCGCGCCGGCGGTTTGCAATTCACCGCCGCCTATGCGACCACGCCGACCCGGCGCGATGTCAATCAGGCGGTGACCGTCTCCATCACCGGCGACGGCCTCGCCGACAGCGGCACTTTCAAGGCGGCGAACTACACGCTGGCGAGCACCGCCGATGTGACCACGAGCGGCCTGATTGCCAATGTCGCCGGCAAACCGACCGCCGTGGCGGCCGCGCGCAGCCCCGACGCGAAAAACGCGGCGATTTCATGGGTTGCGCCGGCGAGCACGGGCGTGCCGAACGGCGACATCACCAAATACCATGTCCGCTGGCGCACCGTGGCAATCGCCGCCGATGAACCGGCCGGAATCACCGCGGCCGCCGCCGGCGCCTGGCAGAACGCCAGCGGGCCGAGCGACCTCGGCGCCGACGCCGGCGCGGAGACCGGTTACACCATCCGCGGCCTGCAACCCGATGTCGGCTACGAAGTGCAGGTCGTTGCCGAGAACGAGTTCGGCGCGGCCGGGCGCGGCGAATACAGCGACTCGGCGACTTCGGTGGGCATGCCGCCGGCGCCGGTGATCACTTCGCTGGAGGGCATCAGCAGCATCACGCTGAAATACGCGTTCTCCGCGCCGCTGGTCGCGGCCGGCGGCGCGACCACGCCGCTGCACGACTTCCGCGTGATCGGCAACGCCGACTTTCCCTTTGGAAGCGGCGTGACCCGCGATTCCCGCACCGACCGCGAGGTCTCTTTCAACACGCATTCCTCCCTTCCTGCCGGCGCCAAATACGAAGTGCGCATGGCGCTGCGAAACGCGTTCGGCGCCGGCCCGTGGAGCGAGACGCGCTTCGTGACCACGCCGGCCGGCAACCCGGCGGCGCCGCCCAACTTCAGGACAGTGAATTCGCCGGAAGGCGGGAACCAGGTGTTCGCATACAGCCACGGCGGTCCGAACATTGATGTCCGCTGGAATCCGCCGCACGGCATTGACGCAACCCGCCAGGTCGCGCGTTACGAAGTGACTTGGCGGCCGAATTCGGCGACCACTTTCGCCGCGGCCGACAAAGCCGTGCTGCAGGCCGACGGGCGCAATGTCCGCAACGGCCGGAATGCCTATGTCATCCGCAACCTCGCCGCAAACGAGAGTTACCGGGTGCATGTGCAGGCATGCAACGCCGTCGGATGCAACGTCGGCGCCGTCGCCGGCGATCCGGGCGGCGGGACGGTAATCCGCACCGGCTACGGCCTCGGCAACAGCGACAGCCTCACCGCGGTGGAGGAGATGATCGTGCCGAATGTGGAGGCGCTGGAAGTCGGCGACAGCAGCCTCACCGTCAACTGGCGGCCGCCGCTGTATGCCGACGGCACCGCGATTGACTACGGCTTCCCGCTCACCACCTACCGCCTCCGCTGGCGGCACGCCGCCGGCAAGGATTTGCGCTGGCGCAACCCGGGCGGCAAGGGCGGCATGGCCGTGGTCAACCCCGACCCCACCTCCGGCGCGCGCCGCAGCCACACCATCAGCGGGCTGGAAAACGGCATCGGTTACCAAGTGGAGTTCTGGTCCGAAAGGCAGCGCGAAGACGCGGCCGGCCAGGCGAAATTGGACGCCTACATCGCCGGGCAGGGGCTGCCGTGGACCGACTGGGTGAGCAAAGTGTCCGCGGCCATCGCCGAGCGTACCATCACCATCCCGTCCTACATGCAGCGCCCGCGCAGCGGCCAGGCCGGCGTCTCCCTCGCGCCCATCGTGGTTCCGGCGCGCACCGTCACCGCGCCGGCGCGCGAAGCGCCGATTCTGCTGCCGCGCGTGGTGCAGCAGGCGATTCCGCAGGGCCCGCGCGCCGGCGGCGTTCCGACGCTGAACGCGCTCGCGCTCGGCGACGCGTTCGGCACGATTGACGCGAGTTGGAGCGCGCCCGGCGTCACCGTGGACGCGTATCAACTGCGCTGGCGCCCCTATGCCGCCAATGGCGGACAGAAAAACTGGCAGGTCGCCGACACCACCGCGACCTCGCACACCATCGCCGAATACACCCGCGACGACCCCAAGCGCGCCGCGTTGCGCGAGGTTGCCTACGAGGCGCAGGTGCGCGCCCGCGCCGGCGAGGTGTGGTCGGATTGGTCGGCCTCGCAGCGCATCACGCCGCCGGTTCCGGAATTGCTCGGCCTGCGAATTTTCGCGGCGGAAAATGCCGAGAGCAATGCGCACAAAGAAACGCCGAGCGTTCCGGCGTTTTCCACCGAGAATTTTGCATACACGGCCGACATCGCCGAAGACGCCGCCGTCGTGTATCTCACGCCGCGCGCCGCCGAGGGACACGAAATCACCATCGGCAAAGCCGGCGCGTCAAATCCGACGGTCGCTTCCGGTTCGCGCAGCGCGGCGATTTCATTGGCGGCCGGCGAGACCGCAAATGTGGAAGTGCAAGTGTCTTCCACCCGCGCCGGCAAAACCGTGACGGTCTCTTACATGTATGCGCTGACCCGCGGCGGCCCCCCCGGCCCGCCGAGCGGAGTCACCGTGCTGCCCGGCACTTTTGATCTGGAAGTCGCCTGGGGCGAACCGGCGAGCGGCGGCAAGTTGCGCGAATACCGGGTGCGCTGGCGCACCGCCGGAACCGACGCGGTCGGCAACACCCGCGCGACCGCGCCGGGCAGGTGGCTGCCGAATGACGCGGGCCGCAGCGCGGCCCTGAACCGGCAGATGATCATCACCGGCCTGACCCCCGACACCGCCTACGAGGCGCAGGTTCGCGCAATCAATGTGCGCGGAGTCGCCGGGCAATGGTCGGCGCCGGTTGGCGACAGCCCGCGCCAGTTCACCTTTGATGTGGACGGCAGCGGAACCGCCGACACCACCGACAGCGTCATCGTCGGGCGCTACCTGATCGGCGTGCGCGGTTCGGCGCTGACCGACGGGCAGACCCTGCCGGACGGCGCGGATCTGGAGGAAATCACCGGCAAACTCAGCGCCGGCGTTCGCGACAACGGTTTTGATGTGGACCGCGACGGGCGCAGTTCGGCGCAGGACGGCATCATGATCATGCGCTACGCGTTCGGCGTGACTTCCGGCGCGG
>JALCBG010000035.1:0-1413 GCA_028066695.1 Gammaproteobacteria bacterium
CGAGCACCGCCAGCGCGGCGAAAAGCGCGGCGAGCAGCGCCATGCTCTCCGGCGATCTGGCGAAATGCCGCGCGGTCGCGGCCGGAATCAGCAGCATGGAAACGATCAGCAAAATGCCGACCACTTGCATGGAGACCGCGACGGTTACGCTCAGCAGCAGCAAAAACAGCGCGCGCGCGCGCCGCTCGTCGGTGCCGGCGATTCGCGCCAGATCGCGCTGCGCTATCAGCGACAGCATCGGCCGCCAAATCGCGGCGAGCGCCAGCAGCGCGCCGCAACCGCCGGCGAAAATCCAGACGAGGTCGGCGCGGCTGATGGCGAGGATGTCGCCGAACAAATAGGCGGCGAGGTCTATGCGCACGCCGGGCAGCAGCGTCAACAGCAGCAGCCCGAAGGCGAGCGCGGCGTGGGCGAGGATGCCGAGCAGGGTGTCAACGCCGATGTCGCGCCGCCTGCTCATTAACATGAGGAGCGCGGACACGGCGAGCGAGACCAGCAAAATTGCCAACTGCAAATTGACGCGCAAAAACAGGCCGAGGGCGACTCCGAGCAGCGCGGCATGCGACAGCGCCGCGCCGAAAAACGCCATGCGCTGCCACACCACCAGGCAGCCGAGCGGCCCGCAGACCAGCGCCACGCCGAGTCCGCCGAGAACCGCGCGAATCAGGAATTCGTCCGGCATCACCGGCGCGGCGGCGCGGCGCCGCCATGCAGGTCGTGTTCGTGGTCGTGGTGGTGCTGGTAGACCGCGAGTCCCTCGTGCGCGCCGAACAAGCGGAGAAATTGCGGGTGGCGGCGGACGCTTTCCGGGCGGCCGCTGCAGCACATGTGGCGGTTCAGGCAGAACACGCGGTCGGTCGCGGCCATGACCATGTGGAGGTCGTGCGAGATCAGCAGCACGCCGCAACGCCCGCCCCCGTCCATATGCGCGCGCTTGTGTTCGCGAATGTTGCGAATCAGGCGGTAGAGTTCGGCCTGCCCGCTCAAATCCATGCCGGCGCTCGGCTCGTCCAGAATCAGCAAGTCCGGCTCGCGCAACAGCGCGCGCGCCAGCAACACGCGGCGCGTTTCGCCGCCGGAGATGGACTGCATCGGCGCGTTCAATAATTCCTCCGGCGCGCCGGCCTGCGCAAGCGCATGCGCCGGCGTCAGATTTGCATGCGGCGGTTCAAGTTGCAAAAACCTGCGCACCGTCAGCGGCAGCGCGCGGTCAATCGCGATTTTCTGCGGCACATAGCCGAGGCGCAACCCGCGCCGCCGCTCAACCGCGCCGCTGTCGGGCCGGCGCAGTCCGAGCGCGATGGAGGCGAGCGTGGTTTTGCCGGCGCCGTTCGGCCCGATGAGCGTGACGATTTCGCCGGCGCGCACCGACAAACTGATGTCCTGCAGGATTTCCCGGCCGTTGCGGCGGTA
>JALCBG010000035.1:1513-10896 GCA_028066695.1 Gammaproteobacteria bacterium
CCGGTGATTTCCACGGTCTGGCGCGCCGCTTCCAATCCGGCGCGCGCGGCTTTCGCCGCGATGATGCGCCGCAAATGCGGGTCATCCAATTCCGCGACTTGCTGGCAGCCGCTGCAAATCAGGAATTGCCCGCCGTGCCGCCCGCTCGGGCGCGAGCAGCCGACATAGGCGTTCAGCGATTCAATTTTGTGCGCGAGCGAATGCGCAAGCAGAAAATCCAGCGCGCGATACACGGTCGGCGGCTCGGCGTTGCGTTTTTCGCGGCGCAATTGCCGCAGCAGCGCGTAGGCCGGCGTCGGGCGGTGGCTGCGCCAGATCAATTCCAGCACGCGGCGGCGGATGCGCGTAAAGCGCAGATTGTTGCGCCGGCACACCTCGTCGGCGCCGGCCATCGCCGCGGAAATGCAGCGGGCGTGGTTGTGTCGGTTTCGCATCAGATTCTCCCCGGGGTTGCTAGGTGAAGTTGTTATGTTATGATATAACACTTTTCCCAACCCTACCCGGAGACGATCGATGAAATTCCCCATGAAAAACCCCCTGAAACTTCCCGCGAAATTCCAATGGATTTTTGCCGCCCTCGCGCTCACTCTCGCCGCGCCGGCGGCGCGCGCCGCGCCCGAAGTGGCGGTCTCGCTGCTGCCGGTGCATTCGCTGGTGTCGGCGGTGATGGCCGGCGCCGGCGAGCCGAAACTGCTGTTTGAAGCCGGGCAGTCGCCGCATCACGCCATTCTGAAGCCGTCGCAGCGCAAGGCGATGGCGCGCGCCGATTTGATCTTTTGGGTCGGTCCCTCGCTGGAAGAATCGCTGGGGAAAGTCATCGCCGCGCAGCGCGGCGCGCGCGTAGTGACGCTGATGGAGCGGGAGGAAATGCAATTGTTTCCGGCCCGCCACGGCGGACACGAGGACCACCATGACGAGCATGCGGAGCATGACGAACACGATGAACATGATGAACATGATGAGTATGGGCATGACAAGCATGACGAGCATGCGGAACATGACGAACATGACGAGCATGGGCACGATGAGCATGACGAACACGCCGGGCACGACGAACACGACCACGGCCCCAACGACCCGCACATCTGGATGTCCGCCGCCAATGCGCAGGCGATTGCGCGCATAGCCGCGAACGAGTTGGCGCGCCTGGACCCGGAAAATGCCGCGCGTTATCAAAAAAATGCGCGCGCGTTGTCGCAGCGCATTGCGGAATTGCGGCGCGAGTTGCAGCGCGAGTTGCGCGCGATTGCCGACGCTCCCTATGTGGTCTTCCACGACGCCTACCGCTACTTTGAGGAGGAGTTCGGTCTGCAGCCGGCCGCGATGATCCGCGCAAATCCGAATCTGCCGCCCGGCGCCGCGCATATGCGCCGCATTCGGCAATTGGTGGCGAAGCGCGGCGTTCGCTGCATTTTCAGCGAGCCGCAATTCCAGCCGGACATGGCGGCCTCGCTCGCCGAGGACAGCGGCATGCGCACCGCGGTGCTGGACCCGCTCGGCGCAAAACTTGACCCGGGCGACGGCGCGTGGTTTGCGCTGATGCGCGCGCTCGCCGATTCGCTGCGCGGCTGCCTCGGCGAATAAACGCGCCTACCAGTCGTTCCGCAACTCGCGCAGTTTCAAAAACACCGTCTCGCGGTTCGGCGATTTTTCCAACTCCGGAAACTTCGCGCGCAATTGCTCAATCACCTCGGGATTCTGCAGCCGGAAAAAGGTGTTGATTTCTTTTTCGCGCGCCATCGTGGTCACCAGCGCGTGCTGCGGGTCCTGCGACTGCGCGGTCGCCAGCAACTCGGCCGCGGCGCGGTTGCCCGGTTCGCGGTCCAGCGTGAAGCGCAAATTGCCTTCCAGGTATTCGTGCCCGGGGTAGATGCGGCAGTCGTCCGGCAATTCGGCGAGTTGTTGGATGAAGGTTTGATACAACTCGGCCGGATGCCCGCCGTTGTGGCAGTTGCCGGCGCCGGCGTTGAACAGCGTGTCGCCGCAAAACAGCGCCGGCGGATCGCCCTCGGCCAGCAGGCAGATGTGGCTCATGGTGTGCCCGGGCGTGTCCAGCGCGCGCAATTCCACGCTCGCGCCGACGCGCACCGTGTCGCCGGCCGACAGGCCGCGGTCAATGCCCGGAATGGCGTCGCCGGCGCCGGCATGCGCGAGCAATTTTGCGCCGGTCGCCGCGATTACTTTTTGATTGCCGCCGGTGTGGTCGTCGTGCTCGTGGGTGTTCAGCACCTGGCGAATCTCCCAGTTTTTCGCGCGCGCCAAGTCCAGGCACTTTTTGTGGTCCAGCGGATCCACCGCGAGCGCCTCGCCGGTCTGCGGGCAGGCGATCAGGTAGTTGAAGTTGCGGTAGGCGTTGCCGGTCCAGATTTGTTCAACGATCATTTTCGGTTCCGGTGGGGGAGGGAGGCGCAGTATAACCGGCCCGGCGCGCCGGCCGCGCAGCGGTTACACTTGCGCGATGGACACGCACGGGCATGCCGAGTTTTGCGAGGCGCGTTTTTGCCGCGTGTGGCGGCGCGCCGCCGGCGCCGATGCGGACGCGGCGCGCGCGCTGTTCGCCGAATTGGCGGCGCGCTACCGCGAGCCGCACCGCCACTACCACACCGAAGCGCACATCGGCGAATGCCTGGCGCGCATGGATTTGGCCTCGGCCGAATCTCCGCCGCAGGACGCGGACGCGGCCGAGTTGGCGGTTTGGTTTCACGACGTGGTATATGAAATCAGCGCGTGCGACAACGAAGCGCAAAGCGCCGAGTGGTTCGCCGCGAAAGCGGATGGGTGCGCGCCGGAATTGCGCGAGCGCGTGAAGCGGCATATTCTGGACACGGCCCACCGCGCGCCGCCGCGCGACGCCGACGCGAAGTTGGTGGTGGATGTGGACCTCAGCGGACTCGGCATGGACGCGGAAATGTTTTGGCGCGACGGGCGCAACATCCGCAAAGAGTCGGCGAACTTGAGCGACGCCGAATACACGCGCCGGCAGGGGAAGTTTTTGCGGACGCTGCTGGAACGCGAGCGGATTTTTTCCACCGCGTTTTTTTACGAACGCTGCGAGGCCGCGGCGCGGCGCAACATCAACGCCGCGCTGGCGCGCTATGCGCGCGGCGAATGGTGAGAATTTAGCCGGGGCCGGGCGGCTCGTCCCACGGGCAATTCAGCCGCGCGAGTTGCAGCGCGCCGCGCGAAAAACAAAACACATGCGGCAGCGACCAGTCGGCCTTGCGGTGAAAGTCCTCGCGCATGTCCCAGTCGCAGGCCGCGCTCAGCGCGCTGCGAATCACGCCTTTGTGCGTGACCGCCACGGTGCCGCCCGGCGCGTCGGCGCGGGTTTGCAGCCAGCGCAGCATTCGCCGCCGCACCGCGCGCGGGCTCTCGCCGCCCGGCGGCGCGAAGTCCAGGCCGCGCGGCGGCGTGATGCCGAGTTCGCGAATGCGCGCTTCCAGCCGGTCGCGGCGAATGCCTTCAAACTCGCCCCAGTCGGTTTCTATCAACGCGTCTTCGGTTTGCGCGCGCGCATGCGGATTCAAAATCGCCGCGGTCTGCGTCGCGCGTTGCAGCGGACTGCACATCCATTGCGCCGACAAAAACGCCGGCGCCGGCCGCGCTTGCTTGAGGGTTTCAACGCCGCGCGCGCTCAGCGGAATGTCCCTGCGCCCCTGAATCCACCCGCGTTCATTCCACTCGGTGATGCCGTGGCGCAGCAGCGCAATCCAGGCCATTTTTGCGTTCCCCTTCCGTTCCGGCGGCGTCAGTGGCGCAGAAAACTCGCGACCCAGCGCCATACGCGCGCCGAATCCAATTCCATTTTTTCCAGCGAATCCAGCGACGCGCGGTGCAGTGCGGGCCCGAACAACTCCTTGCGCGCGTCTATGCGAAACGCGCAATACGCTTTGTCAAATTCCGGATGCCCCTGAATGCCGAGCGCCGCGCCATTGACTTCGTCTTCAAACATGCTGACCGGGCAGAAGTCGTTCGCCGCCAGAACGCGAAACCCGGGCGGCAGCGACACCACCTGGTCCTGATGCAGCACCACCAAATTGTATTGCGCCGAATCGGAATCGTCTTCCATCCACGCGGCGCGCGCTATGATGCGGCTCGCATGAATGCCCGCGCCCCAGCCGGCCTCGGCCTTGCGCGCCTCGCCGCCGAGCGCGTGCGCGATCAACTGGTGGCCGAAGCAAATGCCGACGGTTTTTTTGCGCTGCGCGTAACAACCCCGCACAAATTCGCACAGTTGCGAAATCCATTCCAGTTTTTCATACGCGCCGTTGCGCGACCCGGAAATCAAATACGCGTCAAATTCCTCCGGCGCGCGCGGGAACTCGCCGAGATAGCAGTTGAACGCGGTCAATTCGGCGTCGTTTCCCCCGGCGCGCAGGCCGCGGCGAAACATCCGCGCATAATCGCCGTAGCGCGCGCGCGCCGATTCAATGACATCGTCGCAGAGCAACAAGCCGATTTGCAGCGGAGGTTGGTTTTCCATGAGGGGCCGGGCGAAAAAATTTTCGCGCGATGATAGCACGCGCCGCCGCCGCATGACGATGACGCTCGCGGCGCGGCGGTGCTACAATCGCCGCCGGCACCGATGAACATTAATGAGGCACTGCAATGATTAAGGGCAGCATAGTCGCGCTGATCACGCCGATGCATGAAGACGGCCGCATTGATTTTGAAAACCTGCGCCGTCTCGTGGATTTTCACGCGGACAGCGGCACCGCCGCCATCGTCTCGGTCGGCACTTCGGGCGAGTCTGCGACGCTGAATGTGGACGAGCAGATTGAAGTCATTCGGCGCACCGTGGAATTCGCGGACGGACGGCTGCCGGTCATCGCCGGCAGCGGCGCCAACTCCACCAGCGAGGCGCTGGAACTCACTTCGCGCGCGGCCGCGCTCGGCGTCGCCGCCTGCCTGCTGGTGGTGCCGTATTACAACAAGCCGACGCAGCACGGCCTCTACCTGCACTTTCGCGCGCTCGCCGAGGGCGCCGATGTCGCGCAGATTCTCTACAATGTTCCGTCGCGCACCGCGCTGGACATGGAAAACGACACGGTCGCGCAACTCGCCGAAATCCCGAACATCACCGGCATCAAGGACGCGACCGGCGACATTGCGCGCGTCGGCGAGTTGCGCCGCCGCTGCGGAAAGGACTTCGCGATTTATTCCGGCGACGACGCGACCACTTTGGAATTGCTGAAAGCCGGCGGCGATGGCTGCATCTCAGTCACCGCCAACGCCGCGCCGAAACAGATGCGCGAGATGTGCGACGCCGCATTGCGCGGCGACCTGGACGAGGCGGCGCGCATCAACCGCGCGCTGGACCCGCTGCATGCCGCGTTGTTTCGCGAGTCCAATCCGATTCCGGCGAAGTGGGCGGTGTCGCAACTCGGCTTCGCGCATCGCGGCATTCGCCTGCCGCTGACCTGGCTGTCCGAGCGGCACCACGCCGAAGTCGGCGCGGCGATGAAGGGGGCCGGCGCCACGGCCGATTAACCGGGCGCCGCCGCCCGGGCAAGCATGCTGATCATTCCGGGCGGAGACGCGCTGTCCGCGCGGCGGGCGGCGGAAATTTTGCGGCGCGCGCGCGGTTGCGTCGCGGTGGCCGCGCGCTTTTTGCATTTCGCCGAGGTGGACGGTGAGTTGGACGCGTCGCAACATGCGGCGTTGCGCGAGTTGTTGCGTTATGGAAATGCGCCGGCGCGCGGCGCGGCGAAAGCAATGCCCAAAGTAACGCGTGTCGTCACGCCGCGCCTCGGCACGATTTCCGCGTGGTCGAGCAAAGCGACCGACATACTGCATCGCTGCGGGCTGCGCGCGGTCGCGCGGGTGGAGCGCGGTGTTGAGTGGCAATTGATATTCCGCGCGAAGGCGGACGCGGCCGCGATTAATACCGCGGTGATTGATTCGCTGATTCACGACCCGATGACCGAGAGCGTGCTCGGCGCGCGGCGCGACGCGGCCGCATTGTTTCGGCGCGCGCGGCCGTCGCCGCCGGCGGTGATTGATTTGCTCGGCGGCGGACTGGCCGCATTGGAGGCCGCCGACGCGCAATTCGGCCTGGCGCTCAACGCCGCCGAGCGGCGTTATTTGCTGGAGCAATTCGCGCGACTCGGGCGCAACCCGACCGATGTGGAGTTGATGATGTTCGCGCAGGTGAACTCCGAGCACTGCCGCCACAAAATCTTCAACGCCGGCTGGCGCATCGGCGGGCGCGCGATGCCGCATTCGCTGTTCGCCATGATTCGCGCGACCGAGCGCATGCACAGCCGCGGCACCTTGGTCGCATACGACGACAACGCCGCGGTGCTCGCCGGTTTCACCGCCGAGCGCCTGCAGCCGAACGCGGCGCGCGCGTATGCATACCGCCGCGAGGCCGCGCACTTCACCGCGAAAGTGGAGACGCACAACCACCCGACCGCGATCTCGCCGCATCCCGGCGCGGCCACCGGCGCCGGCGGCGAAATTCGCGACGCCGCGGCCGCCGGGCGCGGCGGCAAACCGAAAGCCGGCGTGGTCGGCTACGCGGTCTCGCATCTGCGCGTGCCGCGCATGCGGCGGCCGTGGGAGGGGCGCGAAAGCCGCCCGGCGCGCATCGCTTCGCCGCTTCGCATCATGCTGGAGGCGCCGCTCGGCGCGGCCGCGTTCAACAACGAGTTCGGCCGCCCGTGCATCGCCGGCTACTTCCGCACCTTTGAACAAGCGCATGGCCGCGAGTTGTTCGCCTATCACAAGCCGGTCATGCTGGCCGGCGGCGTCGGCGGCATCCGCCCGCAGCACCTGCGCAAGCGCAAAATTCCGGACGGCGCCGCGCTGGTGGCGCTCGGCGGGCCGGCGATGCTGATAGGACTCGGCGGCGGAGCGGCCTCCAGTCTGGAATCCGGGCGAAACCTTGCCGCGCTGGATTTCGCCTCGGTGCAGCGCGCCAACGCCGAGATGCAGCGGCGCTGCCAGGAAGTCATAGACGCGTGCATCGCGCTCGGCGCGGACAATCCGATTTTGTCCATTCACGATGTCGGCGCCGGCGGGCTCAGCAACGCACTGCCGGAATTGGCGCGCGACGGCGGCCGCGGCGGCGTGTTTGAGTTGCGCGATGTGCCGAGCGCCGAGCCGGGCATGACGCCGCTGCAATTGTGGTGCAACGAGGCGCAGGAGCGGTATGTGCTGGCGCTCGCGCCGGCGCGCTGGGACGAGTTTGAAAAAATCTGCAGGCGCGAGCGCTGCCCGGCGGCGCGCGTCGGGCGCGCCACCAAAGCGCAACAATTGGTGGCGCGCGACCGCGGCGCGGCGGCGGCGCCGGTAAATCTTCCGATGCAAATGCTGTTCGGCGCGCCGCCCCCGGCGCGGCGCGAGGCCTCGGCGCCGGCAATTGTCGCGCGCAAACCGCTGCGCGTCCGCCGCACGCCGCTGTTGCGCGCGGCGAAATTGGTGCTGGGTTTTCCGACGGTCGCCGACAAAAGTTTTCTGGTGACCATTTGCGACCGCAGCGTGACCGGGCTGGTCGCGCGCGAGCAGATGGTCGGGCGCTGGCAGGTGCCGGTGGCAGACGCCGGCGTAACCGCAAGCGGCCACCGCGCGCGCACCGGCGAGGCGGTCGCGCTCGGCGAACGCGCGCCGCTCGCGCTGCTGGACGCGGCCGCGGGCGCGCGCATGGCGGCCGGCGAGGCGCTGACCAACATCGCCTGCGCGCGCATCGGCGAACTCGGCGACATCAAGTTTTCGGCGAACTGGATGGCCGCGGCCGGCGAGCGCGGCCAGGACGCGTCGCTCTACCGCGCGGTGCGCGCGCTCTCGCGCATGTGCATGCAACTCGGCGTTTCCATTCCGGTGGGAAAAGACTCGCTGTCCATGCGCGTCGCCTGGCGCGCCGGCGGCCGCGCGCGCAAGGCGGTCGCGCCGCCGACCGCGGTGGTCACCGCGTTTGCCAAAGTGGAGGACATCGGCGCGACGCTGACGCCGGAATTGGCGCGCGACGACGACAACGAGTTGTGGCTGCTGGACCTCGGGCGCGGCAAAAACCGCCTCGGCGGTTCGGCGCTGGCGCAGGTGTTCGCGCAATTGGGCGATGCGCCGCCGGATGTCGGCGCGGATGGCGCAAAATGGCTGCGGAACTTTTTCAACTGCGTGCAGGCGCTCAGCCGCCGCGGCCTGCTGCTCGCCTACCACGACCGCTCGGACGGCGGCCTGCTGGCATGCGCATGCGAGATGGCTTTCGCCGCGCGCTGCGGGCTGGAATTGGATTTGGCCGGCGTGCCGGGTTCGCCGCCGGCCGTGCTGTTCAGCGAGGAGTTGGGCGCGGTGCTGCAAACGCGCGCCTCGCAGCGCAAATTGGTGGAAGCGGAATTTCGCTGGCACCGGCTGCGCGCCTGCGCGCATCGCATCGGGCGCGCCAGCGGTGGCGGCGACATCGTCATGGGCGCCGGCGGCGCGGTGTGGATGCAGGCTGCGCGCGCCGAATTGCACCGCGCATGGTCGGAGACCGGCTGGCGCATGCAGTCGCTGCGCGAGGATCCGGACTGCGCGGCGCGGGAATACGCGCGCATTTCCGACGAGGCCGACCCCGGGCTGTTTTCGCGCGTTACTTTTGATCACCGCGCATCACCGGGGCCGGCGCCGGCCTTGCTGCATCACCGCCCGAAGATCGCCATCCTGCGCGAGCAGGGCGTCAACGGGCAATTGGAAATGGCGGCCGCGTTTGACTGCGCAGGTTTTGAAGCGGTGGATGTCGCGATGAGCGACTTGGCGAGTGGCGACTCGCTCGCCAACTATTGCGGCTTCGCGGCCTGCGGCGGGTTTTCTTTCGGCGATGTGCTCGGCGCCGGCGGCGGCTGGGCGAAATCCATTTTGCACAGCGCGCGCTTGCGTGACATGTTCGCCGCGTTTTTTGCGCGCGGCGATACTTTCGCGCTCGGCGTTTGCAACGGCTGCCAGATGATGGCCGCGCTGAAGGAATTGGTGCCGGGCGCCGCGCACTGGCCGAGTTTTGCGCGCAACCTTTCGGGGCGCTTTGAGGCGCGCACATTGATGGTGGAAATCACTTCCGAGCGCTCGGTGCTGCTGCGCGGAATGCGCGGCGCGATGCTGCCGGTGGCGAGCGCGCACGGCGAGGGGCGCGCCGAGTGGAGCGGCAAAAAAGACGCGGCGAATATTTGCCTGCGGTTCGTGGACAACCACGGCGCGCCGGCCGAATCCTATCCGGCAAACCCGAACGGCTCGCCCGGCGGCGCGACCGGCTTCACCAACGATGACGGCCGCTTCACCATCATGATGCCGCACCCGGAGCGCGTGTTGCGCGCGGTGTGCAATTCGTGGCGGCCGTCGGGAAGCGATGACTGGGGGGAATACGCGCCGTGGATTCGGCTGTTCCAAAACGCGCGCGCCTACGCCGG
>JALCBG010000035.1:10996-21259 GCA_028066695.1 Gammaproteobacteria bacterium
GGGGGGAATACGCGCCGTGGATTCGGCTGTTCCAAAACGCGCGCGCCTACGCCGGTTGAATATGCGCCGGCTGATTATTTCGGTTGTGCCGTTTCCTCCGCCTGCAAATCGGCGTGATAAGACGAGCGCACCATCGGCGCCGAGGCGACATTGACAAAGCCGAGCGACTCGCCGACCGCGCCCAGTTCGGCGAATTCTTCCGGCGTCCAGTAGCGCTCCACCGCGAGGTGGTGCGCGCTCGGCTGCAGATACTGGCCGATGGTCAGCATGTCCACTTCGTGCGCGCGCAAATCGCGCATCACTTCCATGACTTCCTCGCGCCGCTCGCCGAGGCCGAGCATCAGCCCGGACTTGGTCGGAACATTCGGCATGCGCTGCTTGCATTGCCGCAGCAATTCCAGCGAATGCGCGTAGTCGGCGCCCGGGCGCGCGCTTCGGTAGAGGCGCGGCACCGTTTCCAGGTTGTGGTTGAACACATCGGCCGGCGCTTCGCGCAACACCGCGAGCGCGGCTTCCATGCGCCCGCGAAAATCCGGGGTGAGAATTTCAATGCGAATGCCGGCGCAATGTTCGCGCAATTCGCGAACGCATGCCGCGAACTGCGCGGCGCCGCCGTCGCGCAAATCGTCGCGGTCCACCGAGGTGACCACGACATAGCGCAGTTTCATTTGCGCCACGGTTTCGGCGAGGCGGCGCGGCTCGTTTTCGTCCGGCGGATTCGGCCGGCCGTGGGCGACATCGCAAAACGGGCAGCGGCGCGTGCAGATGTCGCCGAGGATGAGAAATGTCGCGGTGCCGCGGCTGAAGCATTCACCGAGGTTCGGGCAGGCCGCTTCCTCGCAGATGGTGTGCAGGCCGCGCGCGCGCAGCACGCGCTTCAGCCCGGCGACTTCGGGGCGGCCGGTGTAACTCGCGCGAATCCATTTCGGCTTGCGCAGCCGCTGCGCGCGCGGCTGCGCGACCACTTTGACCGGAATGCGCGCGGTCTTTTCCGCGCCGCGTAATTTTTCGCCGCGGACGATTGGTTTCGCCCGGCGGGGGGAGGGGGTGGGTGCGCTCATGGGGATTGCCTGTATGTGGTATGGTAGCATGCATGACTACATGCGCTTGCCGCAGGAGAATGCCCCGATGAAAACCCAGCCGCTCAAACGCTACACCGATCCCGACAGCCGCTCAAAAAGCGAGGCGGCGCGCATCGCCGCGTTGCTGGCGCTTTCTGCGCGGAAAAAATACAGCGAAACGGCGCTGGCGTTCAAGATCGCCGAAGGCGTGCCCGTGGGTGCGATGGATAACTTTGCCGGCGTCTACGGGGAAAGCTTCGTTCCGCATGTGGTCCCTGAGGAAATCTGGCGCAAGCATGCGAAAAGCAAAAAACCGTTGCCCAAAGAATACAGCGACCGGATTTATAAACTGGCGCAGGTCACTGACATGCTCGGACTTATCTACCGCGGCGATGCGGACAAGGTGCGGCTATTTCTCGGCCGGCCGCACCCGTTGCTGGATGGGGAGACGCCTTTTGACATCGTTTGCTCCGGTGCCGCCGGAGCCGATGCCGTGCTCAACCTGTTGCGTCGTGCGCGCGCAGGTTTTCCAGTGTGATGAGAACGCAGCGATTAACCAAGCCGCTTGTCGCTTACCGCATTGGCGACTCTGAGGGCAACTATCCGGTTTACAGCGCGCAAGGCGCGGTGGAAAATCAGGGGCGGTGGCACTATTCCGGAGATGCGGTAATTTACGCATCAGAGCACTATGCAACGGCAATGTTGGAACAACTCGTTCACTTTCACTTGGAAGACGTAATTCCTCCGGAGCAGTTTTTTGTCAAAATTACGATTCCACAGGGAGCCAAATTTGAGGTTGCAGTCGCCAAAAAAATCAAAGATTGGAAAGCCCCGGACAGCCAGGCAGCACGGCAGTTTGGCCATGCGTGGTATGAAAAAAATCGCAGTGCGGTGTTGATTGTGCCTTCAGTGATTGCGCCTGTGGAACGCAACATCTTGATCAACACGAACCACCCTGATTTTTCGCGCATCAAACACAGTCGTGAGGAGAGCGTAAGGTGGGATACGCGACTGTTCGCAATGCGCCCGCGCGCGCGCTCACGCTAAACCCGTGAAATATTGTCTCCGGAACTTCCGCTACTCGGCGTAGTCCGACACCGGCGGGCAGGAGCAGACCAGGTTTTTGTCGCCGTAGACATTGTCCACGCGCCCGACCGGCGGCCAGTATTTGTTCGCCTCGGTTTCGGGCGCGGGAAAAAACGCGCGCCGGCGCGAATACGGGCGGTTCCATTCGCCGGAGACCAGCAGCCGGTAACTGTGCGGCGCGTTGCGCAGCACGCTGTCGGCGAGCGCGACCTTGCCTTCCTCTATTTCGCGAATCTCTTCGCGTATGGAAATCATCGCGCCGCAGAAGCGGTCGATCTCCTCCTTTGATTCGCTCTCGGTCGGTTCTATCATCAGCGACTCGTTCACCGGCCACGACATGGTCGGCGCGTGAAAGCCGTAATCTATCAGGCGCTTTGCGACGTCCTCCACGGTGACGCCGCAGGATTCCTTCACCGGCATGAGGCTGACCACGCATTCATGCGCGACCCGGCCGTTGGCGCCTTTGTAGACCACCGGGTAATGCGGGTCCAGGCGGTGCGCGATGTAGTTGGCGTTCAGGATGGCGACGCGCGTGGAGCGCTTTATGCCGTGGCCGCCGAGCAGGCGCAGGTAGGCCCACGAGATCGGCAGGATCAGCGGCGAGCCCCACGGCGCGGCCGACACCGTGCCGAGCGGCGCCGAGCCGCCGCGGTTGCAACTGACCAGCGGGTGGTCGGGTAAATAGGGCAGCAGGTGGCGCGCCACGCCGATCGGCCCCATGCCGGGCCCGCCGCCGCCGTGCGGAATGGCGAAAGTTTTGTGCAGGTTCAGGTGCATGACATCGGCGCCGATTTCGGCCGGGCGGCAGATGCCGGTCATCGCGTTCATGTTGGCGCCGTCCATGTAGATTTGCCCGCCGTGCTCGTGCACGATGTCGCAGAGTTTGCGGATGCCCGGCTCAAACACGCCGTGCGTGGACGGGTAGGTGATCATCGCGGCCGCGAGGCGCTCGGAATGCTCGCGCGCTTTCGCTTCAAATTCTTTCAGATCAATGTTGCCGCCGGCGTCGCAGCCGACCACCACCACCTTCATGCCGGCCATGACCGCGCTCGCCGGGTTGGTGCCATGCGCCGAGGACGGAATCAGGCAGATGTCGCGGCGCGCCTGCTCGCGCGCGCGGTGGTGCGCGCGAATGCACAGCAGCCCGGCGTATTCGCCCTGCGAGCCGGCGTTCGGCTGAAAACTGAATCCGGCAAAACCGGTCAACTCGCACAGCATCGCGTCCAGTTTGTTGATGATGCGGTGGTAGCCGCGCGTGTGCTTGGCCGGCGCGAACGGGTGAATGTGCGCGAACAGCGGGTTGGAAATCGGCTCCATCTCGCTCGCCGCGTTGAGTTTCATCGTGCACGAGCCGAGCGGAATCATGGAGCGCGACAGCGTGATGTCCTTGTTCGCGGTTCGGCGCAGGTAGCGCATGAACTCGGTCTCGGAGCGGTAGCGGTGAAAATGCGGGTGTTCCAAAAACGCGCTCTTGCGCGCCAGCGCGGGTGGAATGGATTCGGGCAAATCCTTGTGCAGGAGCGATTCGCCGGCCTCGGACGAAGCGGAGTCGGCGAACACCCGCAGCAAGTCCGCGGCCTTTTCCGGCGTGATGGTTTCGTCCAGACTGATGCCGAGGTGGTCGTCATCCACCAGCCGCAGGTTGTAGCGCGCCTGCTCGGCCTTGTCGCGCAGATGCGCGGCGCGCCCCGGCGCGCGCACCACCAGCGTGTCAAAAAAATGTTTGTGCGCGGCCGGAAAGCCGGCCTCGGCGAGTTCGCCGGCGAGCGCGCGCGCCAGCCGGTTGACCCGCTTGGCGATGCGCACCAGCCCTTCGGGCCCGTGATACTGCGCGTAGAACACCGCCATCACCGCGAGCAGCACCTGCGCGGTGCAGATATTGCTGGTGGCTTTGTCGCGGCGAATGTGCTGCTCGCGCGTCTGCAGCGCCATGCGGTAGGCGCGCCGGCCGTCGGCGTCCACCGACACTCCGATCAGCCGCCCCGGCATGCTGCGCTTGTATGCCGCGCGCGTGGCGAAGTAGGCGGCGTGCGGCCCGCCGAAACCCATCGGCACGCCGAAGCGCTGCGTGCTGCCGACCGCGATGTCGGCGCCCCATTCGCCCGGCGGCGCCAGCAGCGTCAGCGCCAGCGGGTCGGCCGCGGCCACCAGCAGCGAACCGCGCGCGCGCAGCGACTCGGCGAGCGCGCGGTAGTCGCGGATTTCGCCGGCCGCGTCCGGATACTGCACCAGCGCGCCGAAGCAGTCGTCAATTTCATTTTCCCCGTGCAAATCCGCGACCACCGCTTCCATGCCCATCGGCGCGGCGCGCGTTTGCATCACCGCAATGGTCTGCGGCAGGCAGTTGCGGTCTATCAAAAACCGCTTGGAGGGATTTTTTCCGACGCGCCGCGCCATCATCATCGCCTCGGCCGCGGCGGTCGCCTCATCCAGCAGCGAGGCGTTGGCGATTTCCATGCCGGTCAGGTCCATGATCATCTGCTGAAACGACAGCAGCACCTCCAGCCGCGCCTGGCTGACTTCCGGCTGGTAGGGCGTGTAGGCGGTGTACCAGTCCGGGTTTTCCATCACATTGCGGCGAATCACCGGCGGCGTCACCGTGCCGTAATAGCCGAGCCCGATCATGGAAATCGCCGCGCGGTTGTCGGCGGCGACCAGTCGGCTGAGTTTGTTCAGGCGGTTTTCATCCAGCGCTTCGGGCAGTTTGAAACGGTGCGCGCTTTGAATGGACTCCGGCACGGTCTGTTGGATGAGTTCGTCGAGCGAGTCCAGGCCGAGTTCGTCCAGCATCGCCGCAACCTGCTCCGGGTTGGAGCCGATGTGGCGGACGGTGAAGTCGTCAGCGCGCGGCATGACGCGCCTCCCGCGGCCGCGCGCGCATCGCCATGGTAATGGTCATGCCAGCGACTGCACGAATTTTTTGTAGGCGTCCGCGTCCATCAACTTTTCCAGTTCGGACGCGTCGGAGGCGCGCATCGTGTAAAACCAGCCGCCGCTTTCCGGCTCGGCGTTGACCAGTTCGGGCGAGTCGGCGAGTTTCGCGTTGGCTTCCACCACGCCGCCGCTCAGCGGCGATTTGACTTCGCTCGCGGCTTTGACCGATTCCACCACCGCGGCGTCCTCTCCGCGCGTGACTTCGCGGCCGGCCTCGGGCAGTTCCACATAGACGATTTCGCCGAGTTGCTCCTGCGCGTAGTCGGTGATGCCGACGGCATAGACGCCGTCCTGTTCGCGCACCCATTCGTGATCTTCGGTGTATTTTGTGCTCATGGTTTCCTCGCGTCGGAGAAGGGAGTTGGGAAAAAATCAGCGGTAAAAATTATGGCGCACAAACGGCAGCGCGGCCACCGTCAGCGGGAGTTCCCGGCCGCGCACCGGTGCGCGCAATTCGGCGCCGGGCGCGGCGTGTTCGGCCTGCGCGTAACCGAGGCTGATCGGATGCGAAACGCTCGGCCCGAAACCGCCGCTGGTCACTTCGCCGACCGCCGCGCCGTTTGCGCCGAGCAATGCCGCGCCGGCGCGCACCGGCGCGCGTCCGCGCGGAATCAGGCCGACCAGCCGCCGCGCGGCGCCGCCGGAAAGTTGCCGCAGTATGACATCGGCGCCGGGAAAGCCGCCGGCGCGCGCGCCGCCGCTGCGCCGCGCTTTCGCCACCGCCCAGCCGAGCCCGGCCTCCACCGGCGTGGTCGCCTCGCCGATGTCGCTGCCGTGAAGGCGCAGCCCGGCTTCCATGCGCAGCGAGTCGCGCGCGCCGAGGCCGGCGAGGCGGACTTGCGGATTCGCCAGCAGCCGCCGCGCCAGTTGTTCGGCGCGCGCCGCCGGCAGCGACACTTCAAAGCCGTCTTCGCCGGTGTAGCCGCTGCGCGCGACCGTGCAGTCAATGCCGTCCAAGCGCAGCGCGCGCGCGTCCATGAATTTCATGTCGGACAAATCGCCGCCGCCGAGGGTTTCGGAAAGCGCCGCGGCCGCGGCCGGTCCCTGCAGCGCGAGCAGCGCGCCGTCTTCGGGGGCGTCCACCGTGCAGCCGTTTAAGTGCGCGCGCAGGTGCTCGGCGTCGCGGGTCTTGCAGGCGGCATTGACCACCAGCCGAAAATGTTCGCCGAGGTTTTGCACCATCAGGTCGTCAATGATTCCGCCGCGCGCATTGGTCAGCAGCGCGTAACGCTGGCGGCCGCGCGGCAGCGAGACGATGTCGGCCGGCATCAGCGCCTCCAGCGCGCGCGCCGCGCCGCCGCCGGCGACATCAATCACGCCCATGTGCGACACATCAAACAGGCCGGCCGCCTTGCGCACATGCAAATGCTCGCCGATGATGCCGCCGTAATGCAGCGGCATCGCGTAGCCGGCGAAAGGCGTGATTTTCGCGCCGTGCTCAAGGTGCAGCGCGTGCAGCGGGGTGTGTCGCAGTTCCGTGGAAGTCATTATCGTGGATTGCGGGATTGCCGATTGCGCCGCCGAGTCGGCGGCCTCGGGGCGGCATTATACCGCCGCCGGCGGCGCGCCGCGTCACGACGCCGCGAACTTCGCGCTCGCCGCCCGGTACTTCCCGCATTTCGCCAGATATTTTTCGGCGCTCACCGGCATCGGCACGCGCACATTCGCAATCCACTCAATCAATTCCTTGCCGGCGCGCAGCAGCAATGTGCCGCGCTTGATGTGCCGCTCCAATGCGCTGTCCGCGCCGCCGGGGATTTCCGCGCGAAAGGCCAGCAGTTTTTCGCCGTCGGCGACGAACTCGGGCCAGATGCGGTAATACTCCTCGTCGCTGCGAAAGACTTCCGATTTGCGCTTCGCCGCGTCAATGAAGCCGTCCACCAATTCGGCCGCGCCGGCGAACCAGCGCAACTTGCACAGCGTCTCGTGCACCGCGCCGCCGACTCGGTCGATCTCGCGCATCGCCTGCGCGGCCTTGCGGTAGCGGCTCTGGTAGTAGTCGGCGATGGGCATGGTGAACGCCTTGACCGGCTCGCCCCACAGTTCGTCCACGCCTTCTTCGCCGCTGGAATGCCGCACATGGCGGCTGAGTTCCAGCGCCTCGGTGAACGCGTCGGCGCATTCGCGCATCAATTCGTTTTCGCGGGTGATGACCACGCCGCGCTCCTCCAGTTCCACCACCGCGGTGAAGATGTCGGTGGCGCGGTTGAACAGCGCGCCGGCGAGCATCGCCGCGTTGACGCGCTTGCGCCGCGGGTTGCGCTCGGCCTTCCACGCGGCGCGCGCCGTTTCCAGCGACGGCCCCGGCGTGTTGATGCCGGCTTCGGTGTGGTGGAAGGTGCGCCGCGTGAGCGCGTCTATCAGTTGCTTTTTCGCGGCGAGGGATTCGGCCGGCGGGCGGTAGTAGCGAATCCAGTAGCCGTCGTAAAAGATGCGCTCCACCCCGTCCATGGTTTGAATGGCGCCGTTTTTGGTGCGGGTCATGAACGGGGACGGAGAGGGCGGCGGGGCGGGCGCTATGGCTGCGCGATCATGCGGTCGAGAAGATTATCATACTCTATGCTGTCCTCCTGGTAGTCGATGACATCCTGAATGTGCTCGATTTTCGCGTCGCGCCAGTCGCGGTAGGCCTGCAGCACGTCGCGGAACGAGGATTTCCCGGCGCGGTAATTTTCCAGTTCAATGCGCGCGCTTTGCGCGGCCGCGTCCACGGCCGCGAGCAGGCGCGGTTCGTCCAGCGCGAGTTTGCCGTGCAGCGACTGAATGTCGGCGAGCAGGTCCTGCAGTTTTTCGCGGTAGGCGATGCCGAGTTTGCGCAGCGTCAGATGCGCGATTTGCACCGCGGTGCGGTCGGTGATGGCGCCGCCGCCGAGCGGGTGGGAGAACACCAGCGCGGCGGTGTAGTTGTCGCGGTCGTCGTGGAAGTTGAAGTTGGTGCGCGTGGATCCGGAAAAAGACGAGTCCTCGGCGGTGACGGTCAAATCCAGCGACGGAAGCAGCCGGTTTTTGGAGTGGGCGAGATCGATTTGCTTCAACTCAATGTCAATCCCGATGCGCGCCAAATCGCGGTTGCGCGCGCGCAGGTAGGCCGCGCGGTCGCCGCCGAGCAGTTTGGCGCGCTTGCGAAAATCAAAGCGCGGCGTCTCGCGCAAAATGCGCCGGTCATCCAGCAGCACCGCCAGTTTTTCCCGCACCGCGCGCAGGTCGTTTTGCGTCTCGGCGTTGTATTGCTCTATGCGGAACACCGCGCTTTTCAAAAGCGCGGTCTCGGCCGCGTCGGCGGTGTCCAGGCGCTTGTAGCGCTCCAGAAATTCGCCGTTGATTTCCGAGTTGCGGTGGTGCAGCACCCACTCCAAGTAGTCGTTCAGCCGGTCTTCCAGGAAGTCCTCCTTGGTCTCAAAGAACGCGAGTTGCTGGTCGCGCAAATCCAGAATGTTGCGCTGGTATGCCTTGCGGCCGGCCGCGTTGCTGTCGTGCTTGAGCAGCGGGTATTTGAAACTGACGCTGCGCGTGGAGGCGAAGTGCTCTTCGTATACAGGGCTTTTCTCCACCGCCATATTGTTTTTGTGCCGTTCGAGCAGGTTGGTCGCGGCCGCGCGGCTGACACCGACGCGAATGCTGGCCGGATTGGAGAGAAACTTTTTCTCCGCGCTGATGCTGATGCGCTGCGGGTAGCCGATTTGCTTTTTGGTGTACTCGAGGCGCTGCTTTCTCCGGTCCAAATCGCGGTAGGAGTAACCGGCGCTCGCCGTCAGCAGCGGTTTCCAGTTAAGGTAGTTGTCGCGGCTGGCGTCCAGTTCAATCTGTTTGATGTCCAGCCCGATCTGCGCCTCTTCCAGCAACTTGTCCTGCGCCAGCACCAATTTGATGAACTGCTCCTCGGTGAGCGCCTGCGCCGGGCCCGCGAGCAGCGCGCACACGGCCGCGCACACGCGCGCCAACCGCGCCGGCATTTTCGCCGCCGCAAGGTTTTTCACATGACATTTTTCTCCCTTCCATTCTCCCCGCTTTTTCCGCCGCTGTTTCAGCCATTTCACTGTTGCAAACATAGTTGACCTCCTTGAGTCATCCGTAAACCATATGCAAACCATATGTGCCGCGCATTTTGCAGCACCGCCGGGCGTTTGTCAAGCCCCGAACGCAATTAAATTTCCATTAAATTTCCCCCCTCAAAACCGCCGCTCAAACCCCAGTCGCAGAAACCCTTCCAAGTCGCGCGCGCGGTCGTGGTTGGCGTGGCGGTCAAAGCCGAGGCCGGCGCGCAGGTTTCCGCCGGCAAACGGGACGCGGTATTCGGCTTCCACCTGCAAGTTGCGGCCGCTCGGGGTGAGTTCCAGTTTGTGCGCGCGGTGGAGGACTTCGCGGTATTTGGTGCGGCCGGCGGGGATGCGCAGGTGCGCGGCGCCGCTTTCGGCGCGGAGGGGCTGCGACAGGCGCAAGCCGAGCCAGTCGCCGCGGCGGGCAAGTCCGGCGCGCGCCAGGCCGAGGCTGAAGGCGCTGCTGACGATGTCATCGGCGGCGCGCAGCATGCCGCCGCCGGTGTCGGCTTTGGTGTGGCCGAGGTAGGCTGAGGCGAGCAGGCGCCAGTTTTGCATTGCCGCCCAGTCGCCGCCGATGCCGGCGAAGGCGGTGTCGGCGGAGATTTCGCCGAAGTTGCCTTGGGCGCGCGCGCCCAAAAAGCCGTCGGCTTCGCGCACCGCGCCGGCTTGCAGGGAGAGGGAGGTGTTGTTGGGGCGGAAGTCAAACAACGCGCCGAGTCCGCGCGCGCCGCCGGGGTTTGCGAAGTGGTCAAACTGCGGCGCGCCGTGCATCAGCGAGAAACCGAAACGCGCGCCGGAGCGCAGCGGCTGCGACCAGCCGAGTCCGGGTCCGTCGCGAACCAGCGACAGGTAGGGCGAGGCGAATGCCAGCGGGGCGCGGAAGTGGCGGGCGGCGTTCGCAACATTTTCCGCGTCGTTTTCTGCGGAGAAATTCATGCCGAAGTTTTCACCGGGATTTTCGCCGTCATCGCCGAAATACAGCCCGGCTTCGCGTCCGCCGTGGTGTCCGTAGGAGAACCACAAGTTGCCGCGCCGAATGCGCGCGGCGGACAATTCGCCGGCGGCGAGGGAAAGCGCGAGACTTGCATTTGCCGCATCGCCGAGGGAGAGTTCGTGCTCGTGCAAGGTGTCGGAATGTCCGG
>JALCBG010000036.1 GCA_028066695.1 Gammaproteobacteria bacterium
GCGTGGTGGTGGTGGCAACAGGCGCGCGCGCGCAAACTTGCGCATGCGCACGAAGGGGAGGGTGGCGCGCATGAAGACGGCGTCGCACATGAGGAGCGTGTCTCGCATGAAGAGAGCGTCGCGCATGAAGTGGATGTCGCGCATGACGCCCGCGTCGCGCATTTCTTCGCGCTGGCGCTGTTCGCGGTCGCGCTGTTAATTTTGTGGAAGATGCGCTCGCAGCACACCGCGATTCGCTACATCTCCACGCTTGCGCCGTTTGCCGCGGTGGTCGGCGCGGCCGCGGTGTGCTGGCTGTGGCGGCGCACGCGCATCGGCGGCGGCGCGCTGCTGGCGGTTCTGCTGTTCACCAATGTTGCAGCCTGGCCGGTTGCATGGCGCGTGGAGAGCGGAAAAACGCCGATGCTGACTCTGCCGAAGTTGGCGCTGGAATACCACCGCGATTACCCGGACGGCCAGCGCGAGGCGCTCGCGTATCTGCGCGCGCGCCTGCCGAAAGACACGCTGGTGTACACCAACGACGACCGCGGCGCGTGGCTGTGGAATCTCTCCGACCATCTGCTTTTTTGCTGCGCGATGTACCGCGGAAGCGGCGCCGGCGAAATCCGCGCGCGCGCGTTTGCGCAGAACATGATGCGCGGCGAATTCACCCCCGATTACCTGCTGCTGTGGGGCCCGCCCTCCGCGCACAACGGGTTCCGCATGCGCGCCGCCTGGGGCCCGCATCCGCAGGGCGAATTCATGGCGCTGCCGGGCGAACGCGTCTACCGCCGCGCCGCCGATTTTCCGGAAGTGCCGTATGGTCCCTGGAGTAGTTACAGGATGAACCGCCCGGAGCCGGTCTGGCATGTCTCGCGCCCGGACTTGGCGCGCACGCATTCCGAGGCGCCGTGGCCGAACAACGAGATTCAATTGTTGCGGTTGTATCAACGGGTGCGGCCGTGAGCGGAAACCGCCGCCGCCGCGCCCGGCGGCAAACTCGCGAGTTGCCGATTCAGAGCGAAGCGCCGCCGCCGTCTTCGCCTTCATCCTCTTCGCCGCCGCCCGCATTTCCGCGCGCCGCGCGCCATGCCATGGCCGCGGTCTTCGCCGTCTGCGCGTATTTGTCGCTGGTCAATTTGGACTGGGCGACGCTGTGGGACGACGAGGCGATCAGCGCGCAACTGGCGCGCAACCATGCCGCGTTCGGCGAATTGCGCGCCGATGACGGGCGCAACATTTACAGCCCGTCCGGGCGCGAGCGCGCCGACGCCAGCCGCAACAGCAGCGAAATCAAACCCGACGGCACCGTTTACTACCCGCCGCTGATGCCGTGGCTGACCGGCATGGTGTTCAAGGTGTTCGGCGCCGGCGATGCGCAGGCGCGCATGCTCAGCGCGCTTATGACGCTGGCGGCGATGGCGCTGTTCGCGCTGATTTTGCGGCGCGAGTTTGCGCGCGCGCCATGGCTGGCCGCGGCCGCGTTCGCGCTCGCCTGTTTGTCGCCGCTGGTTCTCGGCTACGCGCGTTCGGCGACCTACAACGCGCCGTTGCTTCTGGCGCACACGGCGGTGTTCTGGGCGTATTTGCATCTTTGCGCGCGCCCGCGGGTTTGGCATGCGGTTGCGCTCGCAGCGGCCGCCATCGCCGGATTTCATGCGCACTATCTTTCCAACCTGCTGTTTATGGGCGCGCTCGGCGGAATGCATTTGCTGTGCCGGCGGCGCGAGTTCAACCGCCGCGCCTGGGCGCTGTCCGCGGGCGCGGCCGGCGCGTATGCGGCGCAATTGATTTGGCTGCTCGCCGCCGAGGACATCGGCGGCGGCTACGGCATGCACGCGCCCGTTTGGAGCAGGCTGCCGCCGACGCTGTGGTGGGAATTTTTTCAACTCAGTTACGACGGAATGCTGGCGTGGGGCGTGGCGCTGTGGCTGCTGCTGTGGCGCGCGCTCGCCTGGGCGCGCGATTCACAACCGCCGTTTTGGAAAGAAGCGCGGCCGGCCTTTTTCGCCCGGCGCGAATGGACGCCGGATGACGCGGCGACCGCGCGCGCCGCGCATTACATGGCATTGACGCTGTTCGGCGCGCTGCTGCTGGCGCTGGCAAAAACCATGGTGGATTACGCCGCGGCGCGCTTTCTCTCGTCGTTCGCGCCGTTTGCGCTGGTGGCGGCCGCGGCCGCCGCGCATTGGGCGTGGCGGCGCGCGCGCATCGCCGGGCTCGCGCTCGGCGCGACATTGCTGCTGAGCAACGCGGCCGGCTGGCCGATGTTGTCGGGGGGCGCGCACCAGGCGAATCTGCCGCGCTGGACGCTGCCGGCGCTCGCGCTGGAATACCACCGCGACTTTCCGGATTTGCAGCGCGAGGCGCTGGACTACATCCGCGAAAATGTGCCGAAGGATTCGGTGGTGTTCGTGGATTACGGGCAATGCGGCTGGACCGTGTTTCTGTGGGAACTCTCCGACCATGTGCGCATGTGCTGCTCGCTCAACCGTCCGGCGCAGTGGGCCGACACCCGCGGGCGCGAATATCTGTTCCGCCCGCGCGTGCTGAGCGGCGAGGTCGTGCCGGACTATTTGTTTTTGATCGGGCCCGCGCGGTTTTATCCGTCGGTGACCCTGAGCGAGCGCGCCTATCAACGCGTCGCCGATTTTCCGAGTCCCATTTTCAACCTGCACGGCGGCTGCTCGCCGGGCCGCCCGGAGCCGGGCTTTCGCAACCCGCGCCCCGACCGAATAAAAGACCGCGCGCGCCGCGCGCACCTCTACCAACTGGAGCGGCCGTGAAACCGGAAAAACCGCCGCCGCCGTTTCCGCCGGCCGCGTGTTATGCGATGGCCGCGGCCTTCGCCGTCTGCGCGTATTTGTCGCTGGTCAATTTGGACTGGGCGACGCTGTGGGACGACGAGGCGATCAGCGCGTATTTGGCGCGCAACTGGATGGAGTTGGGCGCGCCGCTCGCCGACGACGGGCGCAATCTTTTCACCGACACTCGCGGCGCCAAACCCGACGGCACGCTGTTTTACCCGCCGCTGATGCCGTGGCTGACCAGTATGGTGTTCGCGCTGTTCGGCGCCGGCGATGCGCAGGCGCGCATGCTCAGCGCGCTTTTGACGCTGGCGGCGATGGCGCTTTTCGCGCTGATTTTGCGGCGCGAGTTTCCGCGTTCGCCGTGGCTGGCCGCGGCCGCATTCGCGCTCGCCTGTTTGTCGCCGCTGACGCTCGGTTATGCGCGGTCGGCGACTTACAACGCGCTGGTGTTGCTGGCGCACATGACGGTGTTCTGGGCGTATTTGAATCTTTGCGCGCATTCGCAACCGCGGCATAAGGCATTCTGGGCGGCGGTGCTGACCGCGGCCGCGATCGCCGGTTTTCACGCGCACTTTGCCGCCAACCTGACTTTCATGGCCGCATTGACCGTCGCGCATTTGCTGTTTCGGCGGCGCGAGTTTGACCGCCGCGCCTGGGCGCTGTCGGCGGCCGCGGCCGGCGTGTATGCGGCGCAGGCCGGCTGGGCGTTTCTTTCCGGATATTCCGGCGCGGGCGACCAAGGCGTGGAAATCAACTTGACGCGCTTTGCGCCGGAGTTGTGGCAGAGCGTGAAACTGGTGAACCACAACAACTTGCTGGCGTGGAGCGTCGCGCTGTGCGCGATTGTTCTCGCCGCGGCCGCGCGACTGCGGGCATGGCGCGGCGGCGGCAACGACGGCAATGACAGCGATGACAGCGATGACAGCATGTCCCCTCCGCGAATTCGCTGGTATGAAGACATGCCGCGCATTGACTGGTATCTGGCCGCGCTGGCGGTGTGCGTGGTTTCGCTCGCGCTGCAAAGAACCGCGGCCGATTTCGCCGGGATTCGCTACATCTCCTCGTTCGCGCCGTTTGCCGCGGTGGTTTCCGCGGCGGTTTTTCACTGTGTGTGGAATCGCGCGCGCATCGCCGGCGCCGCGCTCGGCGCGGTTTTGCTGCTGAGCAACGCGGCCGGCTGGCCGTTGCTGTGTTGTTTGGAGAATGACAGTCACCGCCCGAAATGGACGCTGCCGGCGCTGGCGCTGGAATACCACCGCGACTACCCGGATCTGCAGCGCGAGTCGCTGGACTACATCCGCGAAAATGTGCCGAAAGATTCGCTGGTGTTCGCGAGTTACAAGCAGTGCGGCGTGACCGTGCTGCTGTGGGAACTTTCCGACCATCTGCGCATGTGCTGCGCGCTGGAGCGTCCGACGCCCGGGGTGAACACCCGCGGGCGCGAACACTTGCTCATTCCGCGCGTGCTGAAAGACGAAATAACGCCGGACTATGTGCTGTGGACCGCGCGCCCGCCGTTCACCGACCGCCTGATTTTGCCGGGCGTAAGCGGGCGGACGCGGTACCGCCGCATGGAGGATTTCCCCGGCGCGATTTACGGCTACTGCAGCCCGCATCGCCCGGAGCCGGCGTGGCGCACTTCGCGCCCCGACCTGCTGAAATATAATGCGCGCCGTTCGCATCTCTACCAACTGGAGCGGCCGTGAAACCGAAAAAGCAGCGCGCCCATGAACATGAAAATGCGCGCGGGACGCCGCCGCCGTTTCCGCCGGCCGCGTGGTATGCGATGGCCGCGGTCTTCGCCGTCTGCGCGTATTTGTCGCTGGTCAATTTGGACTGGGCGACGCTGTGGGACGACGAAGTGGTCAGCGCGCATCTGGCGCGCAACTGGGTTGCGTTGGGCGCGCCGCTGGTTGATGACGGGCGCAATCTGTACAACGCCTTCGGCGCCGGCATCATAAAACCCGACGGCACGCTGTTTTACCCGCCGCTGATGCCGTGGCTGACCAGCATGGTGTTCGCGCTGTTCGGCGCCGGCGATGCGCAGGCGCGCATGCTCAGCGCGCTTTTGACGCTGGCGGCGATGGCGCTTTTCGCGCTGATTTTGCGGCGCGAGTTTCCGCGTTCGCCGTGGCTGGCCGCGGCCGCATTCGCGCTCGCCTGTTTGTCGCCGCTGACGCTCGGTTATGCGCGGTCGGCGACTTACAACGCGCTGGTGTTGCTGGCGCACATGACGGTGTTCTGGGCGTATTTGAATCTTTGCGCGCATTCGCAACCGCGGCATAAGGCATTCTGGGCGGCGGTGCTGACCGCGGCCGCGATCGCCGGTTTTCACGCGCACTTTGCCGCCAACCTGACTTTCATGGCCGCATTGACCGTCGCGCATTTGCTGTTTCGGCGGCGCGAGTTTGACCGCCGCGCCTGGGCGCTGTCGGCGGCCGCGGCCGGCGTGTATGCGGCGCAGGCCGGCTGGGCGTTTTTTGCCGGATATTTCGGCGCGGGTTATTACGACAACCCGGGCGCCGACTTGGCGCGCTTTGCGCCGGAGTTGTGGCAGAGCGTGAAAATCGTGAACTACAACAACTTGCTGGCGTGGAGCGTCGCGCTGTGCGCGATTGCTCTCGCCGCGGCCGCGCGCCTGCGCGCCCGGCGCGCCGGCATGTCCTCCCCGCGCTGGTATGAAGACATGCCGCGCATTGACTGGTATCTGGCGCTGCTTGCGGTGTGCGTGGTTTTGTTCGCGCTGCAAAGAACCGCGGTTGATTTCGCCGGGATTCGCTACATCTCCTCGTTCGCGCCGTTTGCCGCGGTGGTTTCCGCGGCGGTTTTTCACTGTGTGTGGAATCGCGCGCGCATCGCCGGCGCCGCGCTCGGCGCGGTTTTGCTGCTGAGCAACGCGGCCGGCTGGCCGTTGCTGTGTTGTTTGGAGAATGACAGTCACCGCCCGAAATGGACGCTGCCGGCGCTGGCGCTGGAATACCACCGCGACTACCCGGATCTGCAGCGCGAGTCGCTGGACTACATCCGCGAAAATGTGCCGAAAGATTCGCTGGTGTTCGCGAGTTACAAGCAGTGCGGCGTGACCGTGCTGCTGTGGGAACTTTCCGACCATCTGCGCATGTGCTGCGCGCTGGAGCGTCCGACGCCCGGGGTGAACACCCGCGGGCGCGAACACTTGCTCATTCCGCGCGTGCTGAAAGACGAAATAACGCCGGACTATGTGCTGTGGACCGCGCGCCCGCCGTTCACCGACCGCCTGATTTTGCCGGGCGTAAGCGGGCGGACGCGGTACCGCCGCATGGAGGATTTCCCCGGCGCGATTTACGGCTACTGCAGCCCGCATCGCCCGGAGCCGGCGTGGCGCACTTCGCGCCCCGACCTGCTGAAATATGACGCGCGCCGCTCGCAACTTTACCGGCGCGAGCCCTGAGCGGCTGATGAACGGCGACTGCATCGTCTTCGGCGGCGCCGGCTTTCTCGGCGGGGAGGTGGCGCGGCAACTGCTTGAGGCCGGCGCCGAAGTGGTGGTGGCGGATTTGCCGGCCGCCACCGAGCGCGCCGCCGCGCAATTTACCGGCGGGAAAATTCGCTATGAAAACTGCGATGTGCGCGACCGCGAAAGCATGCTGCGCCTGGCGCGCCGCTGCCCGCGCGGCGCCTGGGTGGTCAATCTGGCGGTGCGGCAGTATGCGAACGCGCCGCCGCGCCGCGGGCGGCTGCGCTGGATTTCCGAAGTCAATGTGGACGGCGCGCTGAATGTCTGCCATTTCGCGCGCGAGTCCGGCGCGGCCGGGCTGGTGCAATTTTCCACCGACATGGTCTACGGCGCGCCGCGCGAATTGCCGGTCGGGGAGGACCACCCGTTCGCCCCCATCGGCGAATACGGCGCCTCCAAGGCGCGCATGGAGCGCGAGGTGCGCGCGTTCGCGCGCGCCAACGATTTGCCGGCGACTTTTTTTCGCCCGCGCCTGATCACCGGCGCCGGGCGGCTCGGCATCTTTGAAAAATTGTTCAAGTTAATTCGCCGCAACCTGCCGGTGCCGCTGATAGGCGCCGGCAAAAACCACTACCAAATGATCGCGCTGCGGGACTGCGCCGCGGCGGTGCTGCCGGCGATTCGCGCCAACTGCCCGAACGCGGCCTACAACCTCGGCTCCGAGCCGTCGTTGTGCGTGCGCGATTTGCTGCGGCAACTTTGCCGGGAAGTCGGCTCCAAGTCGCCGCTGCTGCCGACGCCGGCGCCGCTGGCGCGAGTTGCATTGCGCGCGCTCGCCGTTGCCGGCGCGGAGTTGCTCTACCCCGAGCAATACCACCTCGCCGACAAGCACATCATCGTGGACACCGCGCGCGCCCGCCGCGACCTCAATTGGAAACCGCAGCACGACGACTTGTCCATGATGATCGCCGCATACGAGCACTGGCGGAAGCGCGCGTAATTTTTCCCCGCATTTATCGCGGCGATTTTTACAAAGCGCTCAGGCCGCGGTAGAGCGCGATTTTTTTCACATAGACTTCGGCGAGGCGCGAAAGTTCCGCGGATTCCTCGTCGTTCAATTCGCGCGCGACTTTTCCCGGCGAGCCGAGAATCAGCGACCCCGGCGGAAAAGTTTTGCGCTCGGTGATCAGCGTGTTCGCGCCGATGATGCAGCGTTCGCCGATGACCGCGTGATTTAAAATGCGGCTGCCGATGCCGACCAGGCAAAAGTCGCCGATGTCGCAGCCGTGCAGCATCGCCGAATGCCCGATGGTCGCGTTTTCGCCGATGGTCAGCGGAACGCCCGGATCCACATGCAGCACCGCGCCGTCCTGCACATTGGACCGCGCGCCGACGCGAATCACATCATTGTCGGCGCGCAGCACCGCGCCAAACCACACGCTCGCCTCGGCGCCGATTTCCACCTGTCCGATGAGGTCGGCGCTCGGCGCGATGTAAGCGCTTGAATGGATGCGCGGCGCGCGCTGCGGCAGCGTGTAAAGCATGCGCGTTTCCGCTTACATAAACAGCGGCCGTTCCAGCGCGCCGTCATTGCCGGGCGCGCCGCCGCGGAATGCGGCCGCGAGTTTTTCCAGGAACTTTTTCCGCCCGGCGTAGCGCAGCCGCACCAGCCGCGCGTCCTCGCGCGCCGCCATCAAATAATCGTCGGAAGTTTGCAACTTGTCCACCAGTCCCAGTTCCAATGCGCGCGCGCCGAGCCAGTGCTCGCCGGTGGCGACCGCGTCAATGTTCAGGTTCGGACGCTGGGTTTTCACATGCTCTTTAAACAGGCCGTGCATTTCCTCCAGTTCCTGCTGCATTTTTTCGCGCGCCTTGTCGGTGTTTTCGCCGAACAAAGTCAAAGTGCGTTTGAACTCGCCCGCGGTCAACTGCTCAAAATCCACATCGCGCTTTTTCAAAAAACGGTGCAGGTTGGGAATTTGCGCGAGAACGCCGATGGAGCCGAGCACCGCGAACGGCGCGGCGATGATTTGGTTGGCGACGCAGGCCATCATGTAGCCGCCGCTCGCCGCGATCTTGTCCACGGACACGGTCAGCGCGATGCCGCGCTCGCGAATCCTGCGCAGTTGCGACGCGGCCAGCCCGTAGCCGTGCACCACGCCGCCGCCGCTTTCCAGCCGCACCACCACTTCGTCGCCGCTCTCGGCCACGGTTAAAAGCGCGCTGATTTCGCGGCGCAGCGAGGCGACCGCGCTGGCGTGAATGTCGCCGACGAAATCCAGCACATAAACGCGCTTGCGGCGGCGCTCCTCCTTGCGCCGCTGTTTCGCGGCCGCGCTCTTTTTCTTTTTGTCGCTCTTTTGTTTTTGCTTGCGCTCTTTCGGCGGCAGCAGCGCGGCGCACAGCGCGCGCTCCATCTCCTCGTATTCGCGGTTCAGGTCGGTCACTTCAATGCGCGACCCGGGCGCCTTGCCGCGCCGCCCGAGCGAGGCGAGCATGCCGGCGATGAACACGGCGGCGAGCACCGCGGTTGCGGCCTTGGCCAGAAACAGCGCGTATTCGTTCAGGAATTCCATGATGCGTTTTTAAGTTTTGGCGGAAGTTTTCGCGGCGGATTTTTCGGTGAGTTTCGCCCAACTGTCGCGCAGCGTGACGATGCGGTTGAACACCAACTTGCCCGCCGCCGAATCGCGGTCCGGAAAAAAATACCCGAGCCGCTCAAACTGCCAGCGCGCCGGCGCGGCGGCGGCGAGCATCGGCTCCACCAATGCGCTCGCACACACCTGCAGCGAATCCGGATTGAGCGCCGCGCGCAAATCGGCCTCGCGGCCCGGCTCGGCGCACGCGAACAGCCGGTCATACAAACGCACTTCGGCCGCGGCCGCGTCGGCGGCGTTGACCCAGTGAATCACGCCCTTGACCCGTCCGCCGGCCGGCTGCGCGCCGCGGCGCGTGTCCGCATCATACTCGCAGCGCACTTCCAGCGCTTCGCCATGTTCGTCGCGGCGCACGCCGGTGCAGCGCACCACGAACGCGTAGCGCAGGCGCACCGCGCGCCCCGGCGCGAGGCGGTGAAATTTTTTCGGCGGCGATTCGGAAAAATCATCGCGCTCAATGAAAACCTCGCGCGAAATCCGCAGTTTGCGCGTTCCCATGCTTTTGTCGGCCGGGTGGTTGGGCGCGTCAATGGTCTCGCTTTCGCCTTCCGGATAATTTTCAATGACCAGTTTCAGCGGCCGCAGCACCGCCATCGCGCGCGGCGCGCGCGCCTCCAAATCCTCGCGCGCGCAGTTTTCCAGCAAGCCCATCTCGGCGATGTGGTGCTTGCGCGTAACCCCGGTCAGTTCCACGAACTTGCGAATCGCAGTTGGCGTAAACCCGCGCCGCCGCAGCCCCGACAGCGTCGGCATGCGCGGATCGTCCCAGCCGGCGACATCGCCGCCCTCCACCAGTTGCGCCAGCATTCGTTTGCTGGTTACGGTGTAATTTAAATTCAGCCGCGAAAACTCAATTTGCTTCGGCCGCGACGGGCCCGGCAAAGTGAGGTGCTCCAAAAACCAGTCGTATAACGCGCGGTGGTCCTCAAACTCCATCGTGCAAAGCGAGTGCGTGACATTTTCCAGCGCGTCGCTCTGCCCGTGCGTGAAGTCGTAGAGCGGGTAGATGCGCCACGCGTCTCCGGTGCGCTGGTGGCGGCTGCTGCGGATGCGGTAGAGCACCGGGTCGCGCAGATTGATGTTGTCGGATGCCATGTCAATTTTCGCGCGCAGCACCATTTCGCCGTCGGCGTAGTCGCCGTTTTTCATGCCCGCGAAAAGTTTCAGGTTTTCCTCCACGCCGCGTTCGCGGTCGCGGCTGTTGACGCCCGGCTCGGTCAGCGTGCCGCGCCCGGCGCGAATTTCCTCGGCGCTCTGCCCGTCCACATAGGCCAGGCCCTTTTTGATCAACTCCACCGCGAAGTCATGCAGTTGCCCGAAGTAATCGGAGGCGTGCGAGACGCGGCTCCATTCAAAGCCGAGCCAGCGAATGTCCTCCTCAATCGCGGCCGCGTATTTCGCGTCCTCTTTTTCCGGGTTGGTGTCGTCAAAGCGCAGCGCGCAACTCCCGCCGTAATCGCGCGCGATGCCGAAGTTCAGGCAGACCGCCTTGGCGTGGCCGATGTGCAGGTAGCCGTTCGGCTCCGGCGGAAAGCGCGTGACCACCGCGCCGAGTTCGCCCGAGGCCAACTCGGCCTCAATTTGCCGGCGGATGAAATTGGTTTTTTGTTCGGCGGACATGACGGGCGGGCCGGAGTATAGCGCGCGTTAACCCAAAAGCCGCTCCAACACCCGCTCGTAAATCTCCGACAACTTTTCCAAGTCGGCGATGGAAACGCATTCGTCAATTTGGTGGATGGTCGCGTTCAGCGGGCCCAACTCCACCACCTCGGCGCCGCTCGGCGCGATGAATCTTCCGTCGGAAGTGCCGCCGCCGGTGGATTTTTCCGGGCGCGCGCCGGTGATTTCCTCCACGCAGTCGGACACGGCCGCGACCAGTTTTCCGTCGGGGCATTCAAACGGCGCGCCGTTGTGCTTCCACTCTATCGCGTAGTCGGCGCGGTGGCGCGCCAGCGTTTCCTCCACGCGCGCGCGGATGGATTCCTCGTTGCTCTCCGGCGAATAGCGAAGGTTGAATTCCACCACGGCCTCGCCGGGAATCACATTGGTCGCGCCGGCGCCGGCATGCAGGTTGGAAACCTGAAAAGAAGTCGGCTGAAAGTTTTCGTTGCCGCGGTCCCATTCGGTTGCAATCAATTCGGCGAGCACCGCCGTGGCGCGGTGAATCGGATTGTCCAGCGGGTAGGCGATGTGCCCCTGCTTGCCGCGAATGCGCAGCGTCGCGCCGAGCGAGCCGCGCCGCCCGACCTTGATGACATCGCCGAGCGCGGACACGCCGGTCGGCTCGCCGACAATGCACATGTCAATGCGCACTCCGCGCTCGCGCAACACGCGCATCACTTCGCGCGTGCCGAAAAGCGCGGGACCCTCTTCGTCTCCGGTGATTAAAAGTCCGAGCGCGCCGCCGTGTTTCGGATGCCGCGCGACAAAGCGCTCGGCGGCGGTGACGAACGCCGCGACCGCGCCTTTCATGTCGGCCGCGCCGCGCCCGTGCAGCATGCCGTCCGCGACTTCCCCGGCAAACGGCGGAAAGCGCCACTCGCCGAGCGGCCCGGCCGGCACGACATCGGTATGCCCGGCAAAAACCACCAGCGGTTTCGCTTCCGCATTTTCGCGCGCCGCCCACAAATTGCGCACGCCTTCAAACTCCATTCCCTCGCATTCAAACCCGGCGCGCCGCAACCGCGCCGCCAGCATTTCCTGGCAGCCGGCGTCGCGCGGCGTAACCGACTCGCAACGAATCAACTCGCGCGCGAGTTCGGCGGTGGGGGAGAGGGGCATGGCGGGCGTGGAAGGGCGGGCGGGGGAATTGGAATTATAGAATATGCGCGCGATGAAACGGCGCGGGCGTATGCGGTATAGTGCGCGCCATGACCAGCGCAAAACTCGTCGGTTTCATTTGGCAGGTGGCGAACCTGCTGCGCGGCCCCTACCGTCCGCCGCAATACAAGGATGTGATGCTGCCGATGACCGTGCTGCGCCGCTTGGATTGCGTGCTTGAGCCGACCAAGCAAAAAGTGCTCGCCAAGAACAAGGAGATGAAAAGCCGGGGCATCAAAAACCCCGACCTGGTTTTGCGCAGGATCACCAAACTCCGGTTCTACAACACCAGCCGCTTCACTTTCGCAAAACTCAAAGGCGATCCGAACGGCATCGCCGCCAACCTGCGCAACTACATCAAGGGATTTTCCCCGCACGCGCGGGACATCATTGAACATTTTGAGTTTGACCGGCACATCGCCAAACTTGATGAAAACAATTTGCTGTATAAGGTGGTGTCGGCTTTCGCCGAAATGGACATGCATCCGAATTCGCTGCCCAATTTCCAGATGGGGCATATCTTTGAAGACTTGGTGCGGCGTTTTAACGAAGCGTCCAACGAAGAAGCCGGCGACCACTTCACCCCGCGCGAAGTCATCCGTCTGATGGTGGATTTGCTGTTCGCGCCGGACGGCGGCACTCTGACCACCAAGAGCATTATCAGGACGCTTTACGACCCGGCATGCGGCACCGGCGGCATGCTCTCGGTCGCCGACGAGCATCTGCGCGAATTGAACCCGGATGCCACGCTAAAAGTGTTCGGCCAGGACTACAACAACCAGTCCTATGCGATTTGCGGCTCGGACATGATGATCAAAGGGCAGGACATCAAGAGCATCGCGTTTGGCGACAGTTTTACCAAAGACAGTTTTTCCGGGGCTAAATTTGATTACATGCTCGCCAACCCGCCGTTTGGCGTGGAGTGGAAGCCGCAAAGGAGCGCGGTGGAGCGCGAGCACAACGAGGAAGGTTTCGGCGGCCGCTTCGGCGCCGGCCTGCCGCGCATCAGCGACGGCTCGCTGCTGTTTTTGCAGCACATGATCAGCAAGATGAAGCCGCCGAAAGACGGCGGCACCCGCCTTGCGATTGTCTTTAACGGCTCGCCCCTGTTCACCGGCGGCGCCGGCGCGGGCGAGAGCGAAATCCGAAAATGGATCATTGAACATGACCGGCTGGAAGCGATAGTCGCGCTGCCCGACCAACTCTTTTACAACACCGGCATCCACACCTATTTGTGGATCGTCACCAACCGCAAGGAAAGGCGGCGCAGGGGCATGGTGCAACTGATCAACGCGGCCGGGTTTTTTGAAAAGATGGGCAAGTCCCTCGGCAACAAGCGCAACCGCATCGGCGAAGCGCAGCGCGAAGAAATCGTCAAACTCCACGGAAAATTCGCCAGGGGAAAGCATGTCCGCCTGTTTCGCAATGAAGAATTCGGCTACCGCCGCATCACCGTGGAGCGCCCGCTGCAACTGAATTTTGCCGCCGATGAAGTGCGCCTCGCGCGCCTTCGCGAATCCGCCGCTTTTTGCAAATTGGCGGAGAGCAAAAAACGCCAGGACAGCAAGGCGGCCGCCGCGGAAATCGCGGCCGGCAAAAAATTGCAACGCGCAATTCTCGCCGCATTGCGCGGACTGAAAACAAAAAGCGCGGTCAAAAACCGCGAAAGGTTTTCGGGAATGCTGAAAGAGGCGTTTGAAAAAAACGGGGTCAAAGTTTCCGCCGCCCTGCGCAATGCGATTCTCGCCGCCCTCGCCGAGCGCGACGCAAGCGCGGATGTTTGCAAGGACGCGCAGGGAAAACCGCAGCCCGACCCGGAGTTGCGCGATTATGAAAATGTGCCGCTCGGCGAAAGAATCAACGCGTATATGAAGCGCGAAGTGCTGCCGCATGCGCCGGATGCCTGGGTGGACGAGTTCAAAACCAAGATCGGCTATGAAATCAACTTCAACCGGTATTTCTACCGCTACGCGCCGCCGCGCCCGCTGGCCGAGATTGAAGCGGACATCAAAAATATTGAAAAAGAAATCGCCGGCATGCTCGCGGAGGTGGCGCGATGAGCGGGCCGGGGTATGCGGAGCGGAAGAAGTCCGGGGTCGCGTGGCTGGGGGATGTGCCGGCGCACTGGGAGATGAAGCAGTTGAAGCATGGGTTGCAGCCTGGTCGTTCCGGCGGATTGCTGGTTAAAAGCGAAATGTTTTCCGAGCCCGCGGAAGGCCTGTTTCCCGGTTTTAGTGCATCCGGCCAGGATGTATGGGTGGACCACGCGCAGTATCGGGAGTCGGCGATAGTGCTAAGCGCCGTTGGCGCCCGCTGCGGCAAAACATTCAAGGCGGACGGAGCCTGGACCGCCATTGCAAACACGCATGTTCTGCGCATAGCGGATGGATTCTGCCGCGATTATTTGTGGTATCTGACCAACAACGAATCTTTTTGGATTCGGGGAGGGACCGCGCAACCATATGTGCGGGTTGCCGCCACTTTGCGGGAGAAATTTGCGTTTCCCCCGCTTGAAGAGCAACTCGTCATTGCGGACTATCTCGACCGCCGGACGGAGCAAATTGACACTCTCATCGAAAAAAAGCAACAGCAAATCTTGCTGCTGAAAGAAAAACGCATCGCCCTCATCAGCCATGCCGTTACCAAGGGACTTGATTCCAATGCCGCAATGAAAAATTCCGGCGTCTCGTGGCTGGGAAAAGTTCCGGCGCATTGGGATGTTTGGAAACTCAAACATTGCGCGGCGCGTTTTTATTCCGGTGGAACTCCGGACTCCGGTGTTGGTGAGTATTACTGCGCTCCGGGTGAAGGGCTTCCTTGGCTGATGATCAGCGACATGACCGAGCAGCGAATGGTCAGCAAAACTGCAAAAGCAATCACTGAGTCGGGGCGCGCATCAAAGAGTTTGGAGGTGCTGCCGGCCGGCACTTTGCTGTTCTCAATGTATGCGAGTTTGGGCACCACCGCCGTTCTCAAAATTCCGGCCTGCGTGAATCAAGCAATCCTTGGAATTGAATTTAATCCGAAGTCGGTTAATGCCGACTTTGGCTTGTATTTCATGGAAAGTTTGCGTCCGCATGTGGCGCGTTTTTCAAGCCAAAGCACCCAGTTGAACCTGAATGCGGAAAAAGTCGGCGCACTCCCGATTTTTGTTCCTCCAATTAAGGAGCAAACCGCCATTGCCAGCCAAATTGACCGCGAAACGGCGCGAGTTGATGGGCTAATCGAAAAAATCGAAAAGTCCATCAACCTGCTCCGCGAACACCGCACCGCGCTGATTTCCGCGGCGGTTACTGGGAAGATTGATGTGCAGTGAGTTCACTCCAATGCCTTTTTTTCATCGTACTCCAGCTCGGCAAATCCACAAGCATTCCACAAAATATTGCACAGTGGAAGCAATACTTTGGCAGGCTTGATGTCGTAGGATTCGATCACAGTTTCTGGAATCGGCAAAACATCTCTGTCGATTGCAACCAAATCCGTCAGAGGCCAAGATGGAGCAAGCTTATAGTCTTTCACCTCAACAAGCGTCAGGCAAACAAATGCGGGCGGGGCGATATTGTGGAATTTTGCAATTTCCAAGGAATTCGCAAAAAGGCCGCGGAGAACCTTTGCAAATAAGATGCCGGGTATAGTGCTGGCATCTTCAGGGTCGCGGGAAAAAAATGAGCAAGTAGACTCAACAATCCCATTGCGAAATATTTGCACATAGGAGGGGAGCCGTCCTGCCCCACGACCTGCAACTCCATCGAAGTTGTTGGCTGTGATGTAAAGCGGATCCCCATGTTTTTTGCCTTGCATCGACTTTAAGTCTACGCTGAAAGCTGGCGTAAGAGAAACAAAGGGAATGAAATGCAAAACCGCCTTTCCGCCGACAAATGTTTTCAGATCATCTCCGACATATGGAATACGCCCTGCAGAAATTTCAAAAATTCGGCCGGCACGAAACTCTTTCATTCGCTCGACGGCAGTTTGCGAGAGATTGAATGCGTCCCTGAGTTGCTGCGTGTCCAGCGAATACTTTCCGCTGGAATTCCGCGCAAAAAACCTGCCATGCCCTTTGTAGATGACACGGTGCGGCGACAGCCAACTCTTCGCAACCCTGATAAGCAGCACTGCTTTCCCTTCCTCCACTTCAATGGTCCGCAAATCAACGCGAATTTTCGGCTCAATTCCATCTGCAATCATGCTTTCGTATTTTTGCTTTTCCGCGTCCGCATCGGCAATTTTCACGCCGCCAATGGCGGCGGGAACGCCGCCTTTCTCCGAAATGCCATAGAGCAAATCGCCGCCGAGCGTGTTGGCGAACGCCGACACATCCGCAAGGAATTCCTTTTTGTCCGAACCGGTGCCGCCCGGAAGTTCGCGCTTGTATTCAATCTTCCGGCTCTCGGCCACGGAATTTTCCAGCAACTTTTCCAAGTCGCTGAATTCAATTTCTTCAATGGGCTTGTCAATCATCAAAAAATCCCCGGCCTGTTCGCCTGCCGCAATGCTACCACAGCGCGCGGCGCGGGCGGGCGAAACGGGAAAATCCGGCATTCCATACGCAAAACCCGCCGCAACCCCTTGCCGCGCCGTGTTTCTTTTCATTCTATAATCCGCGCATATTCGCAACCGCTTTCACCGACCATGCAACCGCAACCGAATCCCCCGATAAAAGCGCGCCGCGCCGACAGCGGCGGCGGCCGCGCGCGGAACACGCGGGAGCGGAATCGCTATCCGGTAAAACCGGAAATCGTCCGCTGGGCGCGCAAGCGCGCCGGGCTTGGCATTGCGGACTTGCAAGACAGGTTCCCGGACATCAAAAAATGGGAGCGCGGGGAAGTCAAACCGACCTTTGGCCAGTTGGAAAAACTGGGGAAAGCCACGCACACGCCCTATGGGTGCTTTTTCATGGACGAGCCGTTTCTTGACGAGTACCCGGTGCCCCACCACTGCACGCGCGGCAAGGCGCGGGAAAATCCGAGTGTCAACATGCTGGACACGATCTACCAGATGCAGCGTCGCCAGGCCTGTATGCGCGAATATCTGGTCCACGAGGACGGTTCGCCGCTTGCATTTTTTGCGTCCGCCGGCAGAAAGGAATCTCCCGGCACGGTGGCCGCGAAGATGCGGAAGGCGCTCGGGTTTTCCGCGGAGTGGGCGCAAGCGCATGCGAATTGGCAGGAAGCGTTTCTCGCGCTGCGCGACGGCATTCAGAAAAGCGGCGTCATTGTCGTCACCAACGGCGTGGTCGGCAACAACACGCGCCGCCGGCTTGATGCGAATGAGTTTCGCGGGTTTGTTCTCGCGGACGAATACGCAACGTTTATCTTCCTCAACAACACCGACCCGAAGGCGTCGCAGATGCTCACGCTCGCGCATGCATTCGCGCATGTGCTGCTTGGCGAGAGCGCGTCTTTTAATTTGGCGGATGGAATGTCCGCGGATGATGCCGTCCAGCAGGTCTGCGGCAAGGCGGCGGCCGAGTTTCTCGTTCCCAAGGATGCGTTGAAGCGGCATTGGGACGGCGACCGCGACCGCATTTCTTGGAGCGCGCTTGCTCGTGAGCTGAAGGTCAGCCAGTTGGTCGCAGCGCGTCGTGCGCTGGATTTGGGCTTTATCAAGCGGGCGCAGTTTTGCGAGTTCCATGCCGCATTTGTGGCAAATCCGCCGCCGGAAAATATCCGCAGCGGCGGCTGGGGCGACCGCGGCAAGAAAGATTTGCGCGTGGGCAGGCGTTTTGCGGAGGCGGTCGCCTGGGCTCTGCGCAGCGGCGAGATACAGTACACGTATGCCTACCGGCTGACCGGGCTGTGGGGAAAGAGTTTTGACGACTATGTCGGGCAAATCCGCTACGGCGAAGCCTCCGATCATGACAAGGATGTCAGCAATGTTCGTTCTTGATACGAGCGCTTTCATTCACATCGCGAAAGCAAATGCCGCCCCGGGCGTTTGGCAGGCATTGCTTGCACAAGCGAAAGCAGAAAAGATTCGGAGCATTGACCGGGTCAAAAAAGAGTGGCGCGCCCGAGGCGCTTTTCTGAAACGGGTAAAATCCCGGTTTCCGTTTGTCTCAACCAAAAGTCTGGAAGGCGGCGACAGTTACAACGAAATTGCGAAACGCGCGAAAAAAATGGGGTACACACAGAATGCGCGTGAAGAATTTTTTGATGTCGCGGACGGATGGCTTGTCGCATATGCGCACGACCATGGCTATGTGGTGGTTACCAACGAGAAATCAGAACCGGACAAAATGGGACAGATCAAAATACCGGACATGTGTGAAAAACTTTCGGTGCGATGCATCGACCCGCAACAAATGGCAAAAGAACTCGACATCACACTTCCCTGAAAACCATGCCCGCCCGACACACCGAAAAGGCGTTTGAAACCGCCATAGAACTCCACCTGACCAAGTCAGGCGGCTACGCGCGCGGCGACAACGACGCCTACGACGCCAAGCGCGCGCTGTTTCCGGCGGAGGTGCTCGCCTTCATCAAAAAGACGCAGCCCGATGAATGGAAACAACTCGCCGACCAGCAAAAAGGCGAGGCCGAGAAAACCCTGCTGGATGATTTGTGCCGGGCGCTGGATTCCGAGCACGAAGGCTGCCTGTCGGTGCTGCGGCACGGTTTCAAATGCTACGGCGCCCTTTTCCGCGCGGCGTATTTCGCGCCGGCGAGCGGACTGAATCCGGAAACTAAAAAACTCTATGGCGCAAACCGCCTGACGATTACGCGGCAACTCCGCTATTCGCACAAACACGGCAACACGCTGGATGTGACGCTTGCGCTTAACGGAATTCCGGTCGCCACATTGGAATTGAAAAACCCGATGACCGGCCAGACCTGGCGCGATGCGGTCGCGCAGTATAAGGAAGACCGCGACGCGACCGACTTGATTTTTCAGTTCAAGAAGCGCGCGCTGGTGCATTTTGCGGTGGATACCGACGAGGCGCATATGTGCACGCGCATTCGGGGGAGGAAGTCGGTCTTTTTGCCGTTCAACCGCGGCCGCAACTTCGGCGCCGGCAACCCGGAAGAACGGGGCGAATACAAGACCGCATACCTGTGGAAGACGGTGCTGGAACGGGACAGTTTCATGGACATCCTCGCGCGCTTTGTCCACCTGCAGACCGAAAAGAAAAAACTGGACGCGAAAACGGTGACGCGCGAGACCATGATCTTTCCGCGCTACCACCAACTGGACTGCGTGCGCAGCATAGTCGCCGATGCGCCGAAGCGCGGCGCCGGCGCGAGTTATTTGGTGCAGCACTCGGCCGGCAGCGGCAAGTCCAATTCCATCGCGTGGCTCGCGCACCGCCTGATGAGTCTGCATGACAAGAACGATGAAAAAGTTTTTGACTCGGTGGTCGTGGTCACCGACCGCGTGGTGCTGGACCAGCAACTGCAGGACACCATCTATCAGTTTGAGCACACGCAGGGCGTGGTGGAAAAAATTGATTCCAACTCCGAGCAGTTGGCGAACGCCCTGAAAGCGGCGAAGCCGATCATCGTTACCACGCTGCAGAAATTTCCGTTTGTCTCGGAAAAGATCGGCCGGTTGCCGGAGCGCAAATACGCGGTGCTGATTGACGAAGCGCACAGTTCGCAAAGCGGCGAGACCGCGAAGGGCATGCGGGAAGTGCTGGGCGCGCATGCAGTGCGCGACCAGGGCGGCGACTACCACGACGGGCGCGAAGCGAATGACCGGCAGGAAGCGATTTTGGAAGCGATGCGCGCGCGGGCGGCGGCCCAACCCAACATCAGTTTTTTCGCGTTCACCGCGACTCCGAAGCACAAGACGCTCGCGGTGTTTGGCGGCGCGGGGAACGGCGCGAAGCCGCGCCCGTTTCATCTTTACAGCATGCGCCAGGCGATTGAAGAGGGCTTCATTCTGGATGTGCTGGCGCACTACACCACCTACAAGACCTATTACAAACTGGTCAAATCCGCCGCCGAAGATCCCGGCGTGAAAAAACGCGAGGCGGCGCGCGCGCTTGCGCGGTTTGTGCGCATGCATCCTTACAACATCGCGCAAAAAACCGAAGTGATGGTGGAGCACTTTTACAACTTCACCCGGCACAAAATCGGCGGCAAAGCCAAGGCGATGGTGGTGACCGGGAGCCGTTTGGACGCGGTGCGGTATAAGCAGGAATTTGACCGCTACATCGCCGAAAAGAAATACACGGGAATCAAGACGCTGGTCGCGTTTTCCGGCGGCGTGGAGGACCCGAAGGCGCCGGGCGTCAAATACACCGAAAGCGAAATGAACGACGGCATCAGCGAGCGCGAGTTGCCCGAGCGGTTTGCCGGCGGCGAATATCAGGTGCTGCTGGTCGCGGAGAAATATCAGACCGGTTTTGACCAGCCGCTGCTGCACACCATGTATGTGGACAAGCGCCTGTCGGGGATTCAGGCGGTGCAGACGCTGTCGCGCTTGAACCGCACCCACCCGGGCAAGGAGGACACTTTTGTTCTTGATTTCGTCAATGATCCGGATGAAATTCGCGACGCGTTCCAGCCCTATTACGAGGAAAGCCAAATCGGCGAGACCGCCGAGCCGCGGCAGTTGTATGCGCTGCAGGCGGACCTGAATGCGCGGCAAATCTACCACCTGCAAGAGGTGGAGGAGTTTTGCGCGGTGTTTTACTCGCGCAAAAGCGCGCCCGACGACCACAGCCGAATGAACGCATGCGTTGACCCCGCGGTGCGGCGCTACGGCGAGTTGGACGACGAAGAGGCGCGCGCCGACTTTCGCGGCAAGTTGGTGGCATACCGAAACCTGTATGCGTTTTTGTCGCAGGTGATTCCCTTTCAGGACCCGGATTTGGAAAAACTCTATTCCTACATCCGCTTTCTGCTGGCAAAACTGCCGCGCGGCGGCCGCGGGCCCGTCTATAACTTTGACGACGATGTGACGCTGCGCTATTACCGCCTGCAGAAAATCAGCGAGGGGGCGCTGCAATTGCGGCAGGGAGAGGAATCGCCGCTGCCCGGCCCGACCGAGGTGGGGACCGCCGCCGAACACGCCGGGGAAATAGAACTTTCCCGGTTGATTGACATCCTCAACCGGCGCTTTGGCACCGAGTTTAAATCCGGAGACGAATTGTTCTTTGAATCAATTCGTGAAGACGCGCTGGATGACGAGAAATTGCGGGAAGCGGCGATGGCCAATTCCATGGAGAACTTCGGCCTGGTGTTCGGCGAGGCCCTGGAGGAATTGTTTGTTTCCCGAATGGAACAAAACGAAGAGATCACCGGCAAGTATCTGAACGAGGAAGAGTTCCGCGCGGCGATCAAAGAATATCTGCTCAAAAAAGTGTATGAGCGGTTTCACGCGGACGCGCGGGCGCAATGACCGGGGCGGCGCAAAAGGCGCGCCGCTTTCTGCTATGCTCGCGCAACAGTATTCATTGAATTAAAGAGGAAACCAAAATGCCCTCCAAAAAACCCCGCGCTGCGAACGGCGCGCGGCATTTTTCTTCGCTGGTGGTGGACGGCGAGG
>JALCBG010000037.1:0-11442 GCA_028066695.1 Gammaproteobacteria bacterium
GGCGTGTTTTGGGGGCTGCTGGCCGGCGGCGCGCTGTATTTTTTGGAGCGGCGGGAATGAATCCGCGGGAGTTTTCGCCCGGAATTTTTTCCTCAAAATTTTGATGAATTTGGCGCGTCGCGGGTTGTTTTTTCCCGCGAAAATCGGGTATTATTCGTTGCGAAATTCGCCCCGAATTGCCCCTGCGCCTATTCCCCAAAATCCCCCATCCCCACGGCAAGAAAATGAACAATAAAATGAAAATGAACGCGAAAACCGGCCATTTACAAAAGTGCCGCAAAAAGCGCCGCGAAAAACGCGGCATGGCGGCGCTTTTCGCCGCATTTTTCGGCGTGATTCCGGCCTTTGCCGCCGCCGACATGGAAGACATTCGCAGCCTCAATCTCTCCACGCTGCCGGTGCTCGCGCACAGCGGGCTCGGCGGGGTGATGGCCGCGGCCGAGACGCATGCCGAGCGCGCGCGCGGCGCGCCGGTGTGGGCGCGCGGAAAATTCCGCGTCGCCGACGGCAGCGACGAAGCGCGCGGCGACGACAAAATCACCACCTGGGACAGCCGCACCCAGCACTTTGACCTCGGCATGGATTTTCGGGTGAACAATTTTCTGCTCGGCGCGGCCGCGTCGCGGCGCAGGAGCGAAGTGGATTACGGCGTGTCCGGCCAGAACGGCGGCATGTCCGGCAAATACACGCATTCCAACACCGCCGGCGCCGCGTATTTTTCCTGGTCGCTCGGCGCCACCGATGTGTGGGGCATGGCCGGCGGCGGCGCCGGCACGCTGAAAATCACCCCGTCCGGTTCCGCGGAGGATGCGCGCGCCGCCGACACCAGCGAAACCGTCGCCGCGCTCTCGGTCAAGCAGACCCTGGTGCCGGGCCTCGCCATCCGCGCCGACGGGTCATACGCGGCGAGTTCGGTGGAAGAAAGCAAGGGCGTGGAGGCGCAGGATGTGGACAGCGCGCGCGGGAGGCTGCTGCTGGTCGGCGAGCATTCGCACCAGCGCGCCAACGGCATCATTTCGCCGCGGGTGGAACTCGGCTTTCGCTATGACACGGTGGAGAGCGAGCTCACCAACGGCGCGACCTTCCACCGCGAAAGCACCGGCGGCGGCGTGGAGTTCGCGGCCGGCATTGACTACATCAACTTCGCCACCGGCGTGACCCTGTCGGTCAACGGGCGTTTTTACAACGGCAACGATTACAAGGAATGGGGCGCCGGCACCGGCCTGGAAATGCGCGCCGGCCGCGGCGGGCGCGGTTTGTCGATGCGCCTGGATCACCAATACGGCGGCGGCGCACTCGCGTTGCCGGAAGAATTTGCAAACACAAATGCAAATGCCAATACGAATGAAGCCGCGCCCGCGCCGCGGATGCGCGCGGCGGTCGGTTACGGTTTTGCCGCGCGCGGTTTGCTGACGCCGTATGCCGAAACGATTGCCGCCGCCGCCGATGACGAGCAGCGCATTCTCGGCCTGCGCTGGCAGCCGCAGGCGCATCCGAATACGCATCTGGCTTTCACGCTGCACGACGCGCGCGCGGCCATGCTGAAAGGCGAATTGCGTTTTTGAGGCGCGCGCGTTTGCTATACTCGCCCGGCCAAACCGCTTCTCCCGCATTCCCGCGCCAAAAACCCCTCCGAAGCTCCTCCCGAAGATCCCAATGAAAAAACCCTCCGACTCGCAGGTTGACGGCAAACGCCGCCGCCTGCTGACCGCGGCGACCACCGGCATGGGACTCGCCGGAACCGCCGGAATGCTGGTGCCGTTTGCCGGCAGCATGACGCCTTCGGCGCGCGCGCGCGCGGCCGGCGCGCCGGTGGAGGTGGACATCAGCGGCATCGCGCCGGGCAAGCAAATCACCGTGGAATGGCGCGGCAAGCCGGTGTGGATCATCGGGCGCTCCGAGGATTCGCTGGCCGCGCTGGATTCGCTGGACCGCCTGCTCGCCGACCCGGCATCCAAAGCCGGGCAGCAGCCGGATTACGCGCGCAACCCGCACCGCTCCATCCGCCGCGACGTGCTGGTGCTGGTCGGCATCTGCACGCATCTCGGCTGCTCGCCGAAATTCCGCCCCGAATTCGCCGACGCGAAAGAGGGCGCGTTTCTGTGCGCGTGCCACGGCTCGCGCTTTGACCTGGCCGGGCGCGTCTACCGCAATGTGCCGGCGCCGACCAACCTGGTGGTGCCGCCGCACCGCTACCTGTCGGAAAATGTCCTGGTGATCGGCGAAGACGGGGAGGCGGCGTAACGCCGGGCGCGATGAACAAGACCCAGAACAAGAGCAAGATTATGCAGTGGATAGACGCGCGCTTCCCGGCGAGCAAGGTGTTCCGGGAGCACCTGTCCGAATACTACGCGCCGAAGAACTTTAATTTTTGGTATTACTTCGGCAGCATCGCGCTGGTGCTGCTCGTGCTGCAGATCATCACCGGCGTGCTGCTGGCGATGAACTACAAGCCGGACGCCGAGTCGGCGTTCGCCTCCATCGAATACATCATGCGCGATGTCTGGGGCGGCTGGTTCATCCGCTACATGCATTCCACCGGCGCGTCGTTCTTCTTCATCGTGGTGTATCTGCACATGTTCCGCGGGCTGCTTTACGGCTCCTACCGCAGCCCGCGCGAATTGCTGTGGATTTTCGGCATGGTCATCTATGTCGCGATGATGATGACCGCGTTCTTCGGCTACCTGCTGCCGTGGGGGCAGATGTCCTACTGGGGCGCGCAGGTCATCGTCAATTTGTTTGACACGATTCCGCTCATCGGGCCCGCGCTGTCGGAGTGGATTCGCGGCGACTATGTCATCTCCGACATCACCCTCAACCGCTTTTATGCGCTGCACTACCTGGTGCCGTTCCTGCTCGCCGGCCTGGTGTTCCTGCACATCGTCTCGCTGCACAAAGTCGGCTCCAACAACCCGGACGGCATTGAAATCAAAAAGGGCAAGAAGGGCAACAAGTGGGACCCGCGCGCGCCGGCCGACGGCATTCCGTTCCACCCGTATTACACGGTCAAGGACACTTTCGGCATCGCCGTGTTTCTGCTGGTGTTTTTCGCGGTGGTTTTTTTCGCGCCGGAGATGGGCGGCTACTTCATTGAACAGCCGAACTTTGAGCCGGCCAACCCGCTGAAAACCCCCGAGCACATCGCGCCGGTCTGGTATTTCACGCCCTACTACGCGATTTTGCGCGCGGTGCCGAGTTTCGCCGGCACACAGGTGTGGGGCGTGCTGGCGATGTTCGCCTCGCTCGCGGTGTTTTTCTTTCTGCCGTGGCTCGACCGCAGCCCGGCGCGCTCCATGCGCTACAAAGCCTGGCCGTGCCGCGCCGCGCTCGGGCTGTTCACGCTGTCGTTCCTGGTGCTCGGCTACCTCGGCACCCTGCCGCCGACTCCGGGGCGGACTTTCGCCGCGCAATTTTTCACGCTGGTGTATTTCGCGTATTTTCTGCTGATGCCGTATTACAGCAAACAGGGGCGGGTCAAGACGCCGCCGGACCGGGTCACCGGATGACGCGCGTCCTGCGCGCGCTGGCGCCGGTCCTGCTGCTCGCGCTCGCGATTGGGCCGGCCGCGCACGCCGCCGGCTCGGGCGCGGCGCTCACCCCTTACAAAGCCAGTCTGCGCGACAAGCATTCGCTGCAGCGCGGCGCGCGGCTGTTCGTCAATTACTGCCTGTCCTGCCACAGCGCGCGCTTCATGCGCTATTCGCGCGTCGCCGACGACCTGGAAATTCCGCGCGAAGTGGCGAAGCGCAACATGCTTTTCACCGGCGAAAAAATCGGCGACCCGATGGTCGCGGTCATGACCAAAGAGGACGCCGAAGCGTGGTTCGGTATCGCCCCGCCGGATTTGTCGCTGGTCGCGCGCCTGCGCGGAGACGACTGGCTCTACAACTATTTCCTCGCGTTCTATCTGGACCCGGATGCGCCGAATGGCTGGAACAACGCGATCTATCCGAACACCGCGATGCCGCACGCGCTGCACCCGCTGCAGGGCCTGCAGCGCGCGCTTCCGCCGGATGAGGAGGGCGGCCCGATGCGTTTTGAAAAAGTCCGCGCCGGCAGCATGAGCGACGCCGAATACGCGCGCGCGGTCGGCGACCTGACCAACTTCCTGGTGTACATGGGCGAGCCGTCGCGGCCGGCGCGGATTCGCTACGGCGTGTGGACCTTTTTGTTTTTGCTGGCGTTCGCGACGCTCGCCTACCGGCTGAAAAAGGAATACTGGCGCGACATCCACGAGTAACCGATGGCGATTCTCGACTCGGCCGACGACGACGATCTGCTGATCGCCGGACACCTCTCCATGACCCTGCTGTCGGGGACGGTGTGCGTGTTCAGCCACTGCTGCCGCGTGGTGCTGCTGGAAAAAGACGTGGAGGGAAGCATTGAATATGTGTCGGCGCGCGACAACCCGGAGCGGCTGTTTGAATACAACCCCTACGGCGAGACGCCGACGCTGGTCGACCGCGAGTTGATCCTCTACGACCCGGCGGTCATCATTGAATACCTGGACGAGCGCTTTCCGCATCCGCCGCTGATGCCGGTGGACCCGATTTCGCGCGCCAAGACGCGGCTGATCATCTCGCGCCTGGTGCGCGACTGGCTGGAACCGCTGAGCGACTTTGAGGAGAAAGGCGGCAAGCCGCCGGCCGAATTGAAAAAAAACATCCGCGACGGCCTGCTCGCGCTGTCGCCGCTGTTCGCGCAGCAGCCGTATTTCATGAGCGAGGAATACACGCTGGCCGACGCCTATTTCACGCCGCTTTTGTGGCGGCTGCCGTGGCTCGGCATCGCGCTGCCGAAGCAGGCGAACGCGGTGCGCGCCTACGCCGAGCGCATGTTCACGCGCCCGGCGTTCACCGGCAGTCTGAGCCGCCAGGAAGCCGGGCTGCGCTGAGCGCATGGCGGCGCGGCATGGCGGCGGGGGCGGCGAAGACCCGGACAAGGCGTCCACGCGCCCCTATCTGCTGCGGGCGATCTACGAGTGGGCGCTTGACCACGGCCTGACGCCGCAGGTGCTGGTGGACGCCGGCGTCGACGGCGTGATGCTGCCGGACAGCGTCGGCGGCGGCGGGCGTATCGCGCTGACCATCCACCCGCGCGCGGTCAAGGGACTGGAGATGAACAACGAATGCCTGCGCTTTTCGGCGCGCTTCGCCGGCCGGCCGCACGATGTGCTGGTGCCGGTCGCCGCGGTGCTGGCGATTTACGGGCGCGAAAACGGGCGCGGCATTTTCTTTCACAACGACATGGACGAGCCGCCGCCGGCCGACGCTCCCGCTCCGGACGCGGCGCCCGCGGCAACCAACGGCGCGCGCAAAAAAAACGGCGCGCCGCCGCGCCCCCCGCGTTTGCGACTGGTCAAGTAATGCAGCGCATGCGCGCCACCACGATTTTGTCGGTGCGCCGCGGCGGCCAAGTCGCCATCGGCGGCGACGGGCAGGTCACGCTCGGCGCGACCACGATGAAAACCAACGCGCGCAAGATTCGCCGCCTGCACAACGACCGCGTGCTCGCCGGTTTCGCCGGCGGCACCGCCGACGCTTTCACGCTGTTTGAGCGTTTTGAGGGCAAACTGAAAGAGCACCGCGGACAATTGGTGCGCGCCGCGGTGGAATTGGCGAAAGACTGGCGCACCGACCGCCTGCTGCGCCGGCTGGAAGCGCTGCTCGCGGTCGCCGACGCCGACACCTCGCTGATCATCTCCGGCAACGGCGATGTGGTGGAGCCGGAGGACGGCGTGATGGCGATCGGCTCCGGCGGCGATTTCGCCAAAGCCGCGGCGCTGGCGATGCTGGAAGGCAGCGAACTGGACGCGCGCGAAATCGTCGAGCGCAGTCTGCGCATCGCCGCGCGCATCTGCATCTACACCAACGAGCACATCGGCACCGAATTGCTGGAGCGGCCGGCATGAGCGAAATGACGCCGCGCGAAATCGTCGAGGAACTGGACAAGCACATCATCGGCCAGCAGAGCGCGAAACGTTCGGTGGCCATCGCGCTGCGAAACCGCTGGCGGCGCAGCCAGGTGGACGAGGAAATGCGAGCGGAAATCACGCCGAAGAATATTTTGATGATCGGCCCGACCGGCGTCGGCAAGACCGAAATTTCGCGGCGGCTGGCGAAACTCGCGCACGCGCCGTTCATCAAGGTGGAGGCGACCAAGTTCACCGAGGTCGGCTATGTCGGGCGCGAAGTGGATTCCATCATTCGCGATCTCGCCGACATGGCGGTCAAGATGGTGCGCGAGAGCGCGATGGAAAAAGTGCGCGCGCGCGCCGAGGACGCGGCCGAGGAGCAGGTGCTGGATTTGCTGCTGCCGCCGGCGCGCGATGCCGGCGCGGAAAAAGACGGCGCGGCGCGCCAGCGGTTTCGCAAAAAACTCCGCGAAGGCGGGCTGGACGACGCGGAAGTGGAAATTGAAGTCGGCGCGTCCTCGGTCGGCGTGGAAATTTTCGCGCCGCCGGGCATGGAGGAAATGACCAGCCAATTGCAGAGCATGTTTCAAAACATGGGCGGGCAGCGCACGCGCAAGCGCAAGGTCAAAGTCGCCGACGCGCTGCAGTTGCTGACCGAGGAGGAGGCCTCCAAACTGGTCAACGACGAGGACATCAAACTCGCCGCGGTGGAGCGCGTGGAACAGCACGGCATCGTGTTCGTGGACGAGATGGACAAAATCGTCGGGCGCGGCGCGTCCGGGCATGGCGGCGCCGATGTTTCGCGCGAAGGCGTGCAGCGCGATCTGCTGCCGCTGGTGGAGGGCACCACCGTCTCCACCAAATACGGCGTGATTAAAACCGACCACATTTTGTTCATCGCGGCCGGCGCGTTTCAACTGACCAAGCCGTCCGACCTGATTCCCGAACTGCAGGGGCGGCTGCCGATTCGCGTGGAGTTAACCGCGCTGACCAGCGGCGATTTCGTGCGCATCCTGACCGAGCCGGACGCGTCGCTGACCGGGCAATACGCCGCGCTGATGGCGACCGAAGGCGTAACGCTGCAGTTCACCGAGGCCGGCGTGCGGCGCATCGCCGAGGCCGCCTGGCAGGTCAACGAGCAGACCGAAAACATCGGCGCGCGGCGGCTGCACACCGTGATGGAGCGCCTTCTGGAGACGCTGTCGTTTGAGGCCGCCGACAAGTCCGGGCAAAAAGCCGTGGTGGACGAGGAATACGTCGAGCGGCACCTGCGGGACTTGGTGGAAGACCAGGATTTGTCGCGGTATATTTTGTAGGCGCGCGGCACGATGCGCATCGCGGCCGGCGCCGCCAAAATTTTGCTCGCGCTGCTGGTTGTGGCGTTCGGCATGCTGGTGTGCGCCGGCAAGGGCGCGATGACGCGCGCCGCGTTTTCCCGGGTGAAATTGCGCTGGAACGCGCTCATCGCGGCCAGCCTCGGCGTGCGCGTGCGTGTGTCCGGCGAATCCCCGGCCGAGGGCGCGCTGCTGCTCGCCAACCACATCTCCTGGCTGGACCCGATAGTGGTCGGCGCGCGGTGGCGCGCGACCTTTCTCGCCACCAGCGAAATCGCCGCGTGGCCCGCGCTCGGCTGGCTCATCCGCAAATCCGGCGTGCTGTTTATTGCGCGCGGGCGCGGCGCGCAGCAGGCCGGCGTGGAAATCGGCGCGGCCTTGCGCGCGCGCCGCCGCGTGGTGATTTTTCCCGAGGGGCGCACCGGCGACGGCAGGTCGGTCGCGCGCTTTAAGCCGCGCCTGCTGCAGGCCGCGCTGGACGCCGGCGCGCCGCTGCAGCCGGTCGCGCTGCGCTACCGCGACGCGGCCGGCGCGGTGGTAACCCGCCATTCCTTCGCCGGCGCGACCTTGCTGCAAAGCGTGTGGGCCTGCGTGTGCGGACCGGCGATTACCGCCGAAATCCGCGTATTTCCGCCGCTTTCCCGCGATGAGGACGGCGAGGAGCGCCGCCATCTGGCACTTCGCGCCGAGGAAATGGTGCGGGCCGAGGTGGAGGAAAAATAGCGGGAACTCGTCCTTTTTGGCGCCTTTTCCACGCTTTTCCGCGGCTTTTTGCGCGGGGTTGAAATCTCGCCGGCGCGCCCCCATATCCTCCTCCCATGGAGGATATGGGGGAGTTCCCCCCGACTGGCGCTCTCATTTGAGGAGTGCTAAAATCCTCACCGAGCGCCAAATCCAACCCCAATCCAAATGACCCAGCAAGCCCCGATCGCCATCCACCTGTCCGCCGCCGAAAACCTCGGCACCTACATGCAGGCGGTCAATGCCGCGCCGATTTTGTCGGCGAAGCGCGAGCGCGAACTGGCGCTGCGCTACCGCCGCGACAACGACCTGGACGCGGCGCGCGAACTGGTCATGTCGCACCTGCGCTATGTGGTCAAAGTCGCGCGCGGTTTTGTCGGCTACGGGCTGCCGCTGCCGGACCTGATTCAGGAGGGCAGCATCGGGCTGATGAAGGCGGTCAAGCGCTATGACCCGAACCGCGATGTGCGCCTGGTGTCGTTCGCGGTGCACTGGATCAAAGCCGAAATCTACGACTATGTGCTGCGCAACTGGCGCATGGTCAAAGTCGCCACCACCAAGGCGCAGCGCAAACTGTTCTTCAACCTGCGCAAGTCGCGCGCGCGGCTCGGCTGGATGAAGGAAGACGAAGTGGAGCGCATGGCGCGTGATTTGCGCGTGGAAAAATCCGGCGTGCGCCAGATGGAAGCGCGCCTGAGCGGCCGCGACATCGCCTTTGACGGGCACGCCGACCAGGACGACGATGAGGCGTTTCTCGCGCCGGCAAACCGCCTCGGCGACAGCCGCTACGACCCGGCGGTGGTGGTGGACGCGGCCGAGCAGGCCGGCGAGACGCGGCGGCAACTTTCGGACGCGCTGGCGCGGCTGGACGCGCGCAGCCGCGATATCGTCGCGCGCCGCTGGCTCGGCGAGGACAAGCCGACGCTGCACCAGTTGGCCGACGAATACGGCGTCTCGGCCGAGCGGATTCGGCAGATTGAAAAGCGCGCGATGAAGAGCATGCGCGAGCGCATTTCGGTTTGATGCGCTTGTGACCGCGGGCTGACCGCCCGCGCCGCGGCCCGGCAAAAACCGGCGCCGCCCCACTAAAAAACTAAAACAGCCCGTCCACCTCCTTGTCCACTGCCGCTTCCGCGTTCGCCCGCGGCTCGCTGCCCTCCATGTAAAACTCCTCGTAGCCGTCCGGATCTTCGGGCGCGGTCAGCCGCCCGGATTCGCGGTTGATGAAGCGCGCGGCGATTCCCGGCGGCGGTATCAGCGGGCGCTCGGGCGCGCCTTTCAGCGCGTCGCGCATGTAATCCACCCAGATCGGCAGCGCCGCGACCGCGCCGGATTCGCGGCGGCCGAGGTGCGACGGGTCGTCAAAGCCAATGAACACGGTGGTGATCAGGTCGCGGTTGAAGCCGGAAAACCACGCGTCCAGGTAGTTGTTGGTGGTGCCGGTCTTGCCGGACAAATCGTTGCGCTTCAGCGCCAGCGCGCGCTTGCCGGTGCCGGACTTGATCACTTGCTGCAGCATGCTGCTGATCAGGAACGCGTTCTGTTCGGAAATCACGCGCTCGCCGCGCTGCGGCTCGGGCGGGCGGCAGTATTCGCACGCGCCCGGCGGAATCTCCACTTCGTTGCCGCGGCTGTCGACGATTCGCTCAATTAAATACGGCGCAATCCGCCGGCCGCCGTTGGCGAACACCGCGAAACCCGAGGCGAGTTGCAGCGGCGTGGTGTCGGTGCTGCCGAGCGCCAGCGAAAAACTGCGCGGCAGCGCGTCCTCTTCAAAACCGAATTTCATCAGGTGCGCGATGGTCTCGTCAATGCCGATGGCGCGCACCAGCCGCACCGCCACCAAGTTGAGCGACAGACTCAGCGCGTGGCGCAGCCGCGTGGGCCCGAAAAACTTGCGGCTGTAATTCTGCGGCCGCCACACCCCTTCCAGCGGGTCCTCCACCACGATCGGCGTCGCGCTGACCAGGCTGGACGGGGTGAATCCCTGGTCCAGCGCGGCCGAATAGATGAACGGCTTGATGTTGGAGCCGGGCTGGCGGCGCGCCTGCGTGGCGCGGTTGAACTTGCTGATGTAGTAGTCAAAGCCGCCGCTGAGCGCGCGGATGGCGCCGCTTTTCGGGTCCAGACTGACCAGCGCGCCCGACACCGCCGGCATCTGCCCGAGTTGCCAGCGGTTGCCGCGGCGCATCACATAGATGATGTCGCCGCGCGAGGCGACCTCGTATGCGGCCTCCGGCTCCTTGCCGATGCGGTTCGGCGTGCGGTAGGGGCGCGCCCAGCGAATCTGCGGCCATTCAATCACCGCCTCGCGCCGGTCCTGCGTGAGCACGGTGAGTTTTTCGGAGGTCGCCGACAGCACCACGGCCGGCTGCAGCGCGCGGCTTTTCGGCAGGCCGAGCAGTTCATACGACAGCACTTCCGGGTCGGTTTCGTCTATGTCTATGCGCCCGACCGGCCCGCGAAAACCGTGGCGGCGGTCGTAATCCAGCAATCCCTTGCGCAGCGCGGCGTCGGCGTATTCCTGGTATTTGCTGTCAATGGTCACGGTCACGCGGTAGCCGGACTCGTAGACCTGCTCGCCGAAATGCCCGACCAAAATCTGCCGCGCCATCTCGGCCGCATACGGCGCCTGAATTTTCGCCTGGCCGCCGCGCCGCGCCGCGGTCACCGGCGCGCGGCGCGCGTTGTTGTAACTGAAATCGTCAATCTTGCCGAGTTGGTGCAGGCGCTTGAGCACATAGTCGCGCCGCTCCACCGCGCGCTTCGGGTCGGTGATCGGGTTGTCGCGCGACGGCGCCTTCGGCAGGCCGGCGAGCATGGCGATTTCCGGCACGCTCAACTCGGCGAGTTCCACGCCGTAATACACCTTGGAGGCCGCGGCGAAACCGTAGGCGCGGTTTCCGAGGTAGATTTTGTTCAGATACAACTCCAGAATTTCATCCTTGGTCAGCGCGCGCTCCATGTTGAAGGCGAGCAGCACTTCCTTGAGTTTGCGCACATAGGTTTTTTCCGGCGTCAAAAAGAAATTGCGCGCGACCTGCATGGTGATGGTGCTGCCGCCCTGCGCGCGCGACTTGCTGCGCAGGTTGCTGATGCCGGCGCGCAAAATGCCGCGCAGGTCGACGCCGCCGTGGTGGTAGAAGCGGTCGTCTTCAATCGCGAGCACCGCGTCAATCAGCAGCGGCGGGGTGCGCTCCAGCGGCACCGGAATGCGCCGCTCGTTTCCGTATTCGGCGATGAGTTGCTTGTCGGCGCTGTAAATCCGCAGCGGAATGTCCAGGCGGACGCGGCGGATGTCGTCTATGGTCGGCAGTTGCGGAATCAGCGAGACCACATAGACGCCGCCGGCGAAACCGGCGACCGAGAGCAATACGAACGCGTAAAAAGCGGCGCGCGAAATGCGGCGGAGGATGTGGTCAAAAAATTCTTTCATTGCCATTCGCGCGAAGC
>JALCBG010000037.1:11542-20327 GCA_028066695.1 Gammaproteobacteria bacterium
GAAATGCGGCGGAGGATGTGGTCAAAAAATTCTTTCATTGCCATTCGCGCGAAGCCGCCGCGGGCGGCGGATGCGGGGTATTATAGCCGCAATTCCCCCGGGCGACGCGCTTGCAAAACCACATCTATTTGATCGGCCTGATGGCCGCGGGCAAGAGCACCGTGGGGCGCAATCTGGCGCGCTTGCTGCGCCGCGAATTCATAGACATTGACGCCGCCATCGAGGAAAAAACCGGAGTCACGGTCAGCCACATTTTTGAGATTGAGGGCGAACCCGGCTTCCGCAAGCGCGAGGCGAAATTGCTCGCCGAGGTCGCGGGCGCGAATGCGGGCGCGAATGGCGGCGGCGCGGTGGTCGCCACCGGCGGCGGCATCGTGCTGCGCGAGGACAACCGCGAATTGATGCGCGCCAGCGGCGCCGTGGTCTATTTGCGCGCCGCCAGGGAATTGCTGCTGGAGCGCCTGAAACGCGCGCGCGCCGACGCCCGCCCGCTGCTGCAGGACGACCCCGAGGGGGTCATCACGCGGCTTTTGGCCGAGCGCGGGCCGATTTACGCGGCCGCGGCCGACATCACCGTGGATGTGCGCGCCGCCACGCCGCTCGGCACCGCGCGAAAAATCGCCGCGGAATTGCAGAATTTGGAGCAAAAATCCCCGCGAAAATCCCCTAAAAAACCGTGAAAATCCGGTAAAATTCGGCGAAATTCCGTGAAAACCGTCAAAATAGACCTGGGCGCGCGCTCCTACGAAGTGCGCATTGGGCGCGGCATTTTGGGGCGCGCCGGGGAAATCCTGCCGTGGATTGAGGGCGCGCAGGCCTGCATCGTCACCGACCAAATCGTGGCAGAACGCTACCTCGCGCCGCTGCGCGCGGCCCTCGCCGACGGCGGCAAGGAGGTGACCGAATGCGTGCTGCCCGGCGGCGAGCGCGACAAGACGCTGGACGGCGTCTCGCGCATTTTTGAGACCATGCTGCGCGCGCGCTGCGAGCGCGGCGTCAGCGTTATCGCCCTCGGCGGCGGCGTGGTCGGCGACATGGCCGGCTTCGCCGCGGCCTGCTACCAGCGCGGCGCGCCGTTCATTCAGGCGCCGACCACGCTGCTCGCGCAGGTGGATTCCTCGGTCGGCGGCAAGACCGGCGTCAACCACGAACTCGGCAAAAACATGATCGGCGCCTTCCACCAGCCGCGCCGCGTGCTCGCCGACACCGCCGTACTGGACACCCTGGACAAGCGGCAATTTTCGGCCGGCATGGCCGAGGTCATCAAATACGGCGCAATCAATGACGCCGAGTTTTTCACCTGGCTGGAAGAAAACATCGGCGCGGTGATGGCGCGCGAGCACGGCGAGTTGGAATTCATCATAGAGCGCGCCTGCGCGAACAAGGCGCAGGTGATTGAGCGCGACGAACATGAAAATGCAAGCGGGGGAGGGCGCGCGCTGTTAAATTTCGGCCACACTTTCGGCCACGCGATTGAGGCCGGCGCCGGCTACGGCAACTGGCTGCACGGCGAGGCGGTTGCAACCGGCATGGTCATGGCGGCGCGCATGTCGGCGCGACTTGACATGATTCCGGCGGAAGAATGCGCGCGTCTGGAAAAATTGCTGCGCGCCGCCGAGTTGCCGGTGGCGCCGTTCGCCGGCATTGACGCCGACGGCATGCTGGATCTGATGCGCGGCGACAAAAAAGTCCGCGGCGGAAAGTTGCGGCTGGTGCTGCTGCGCGCGCTCGGCGCGGCCGAAGTGGTGGAGGACTACCCGCCCGAGGCGCTGCGCGAAATCGTCGCGCAATTCACCGCAGGCAAGAGCGCTTAACCGGGCGGTTCGGGCGCGCGCGCCGGCGCCGACTGCACGAAATAAATTCCGGCGAGCACCAGCGACAGCGCGGCCACCATGCGCAGTTGCAGCACCTCGCCGAGCAGCGCGACCCCCCACAGACTCCCGAAAATCGGGATTACATAGTTCAACTGCGAAAACACCATCGCGCCGAGACTGCGTATCAGCCGGAAATACAGCAGCGCGGCGAACGCAGTCGGCAATAGGCCGAGCACCACCACCGCGCCGACGCTCGCCGCGTCCGGGCGCATCGCCGACGGGTCCTCCATCAAAAACGCCAGCGGCACGCTCGCCAGCACGCCGGCGAAAATCGCGCCGGCCGCCATTTGAAAGCCGGGAAAGGCCGGCTGGGTGCGCACGAATACCGTGGTCACGCCGTAACTGACCGCGCCGGCGAGCACCGCCAATTGCCCGAGCACGCCGGCGCCGAGCCCGTCCAGCGCGGACACGCCGACCAGCGTCAGCAGCCCGCCGCAGCCGAGGCACAGCCCGAAAATGCGGCGCGCGGTGACCGTCTCGCTCGGAATGAAAAAATGCGCGAGCACGAAGGTGGTGATCGGCATCACCCCCATCATGATGGCGGCGAGCGAGCTGTCAATGTGCAGTTCGCCCCAACTGATTAAAATGAACGGCAGCGTGTTGCCCAGAAAGCCGACCACCGCATACAGCAGCAGCGCGCGCGCATGCAGCGGGATGCCGGTCTTTCGCGCCAGCAAATACGCGCCCAGCGCCAGCGCGGCGATGCACATGCGCGCGGCGGTCAGCGTGACCGGGCCGACGCCGCCGACGCCGATTTTTATCAGCAGAAAAGACGCGCTCCAAATCAGCGCCAAAAAAAGCAGCAGCAAATGTTCTGTAAAATGTTCGCGCACGCAAGACTTCCCCGAAAAATTGGAAACCGAAAAAACACTGCTGGCCGAAAACGACCCGGCGCCGTTTGAAGCGCGGAATCTGGATTCGCGCGCGCCGCTCATCGTTTGCTGCGATCACGCGAGCAACCGCATTCCCGAATCGCTCGGCCGGCTCGGCCTGCCGCGCGAGGCGCTTGAAATGCATATCGCCCAGGACATCGGCGCGCGGCAGGTCGCCGAACTGCTCGCGCAAAAATTTAACGCGCCGCTTTTGCTGGCGAATTATTCGCGCCTGGTCATTGACCTGAACCGCCACCTCGGCGACCCGACCTTGATCGCCGAGGAAAGCGACGGAGTCGCGATCCCCGGCAATGCCGCATTGTCGCATGCGGAGCGCGCGCGGCGCATTGCGGAAATCTTTCTCCCCTACCACCGCTGCTACGCCGGCATGGTGGACGCGCTGCAGGCGCGCGCCGCGCGCCCGATCATCATCGCGCTGCACAGTTTTTCGCCGGAGATGCGCGGCGAGAAGCGGCCGTGGGATTTCGGGCTGATGTGGGACGAACTGCATGCCGAACTGGCGCGCGCCCTCACCGCCGGCCTGCGCCGCCACCCCGGCCTATGCATCGGCCAGAACCAGCCCTACCACGCGCGCGATCCGCTCGGCTACGCGATGACCGAATACGGGCAGGCGCGCGGCGTGGAGATGGCGCTGATAGAAGTCCGCCAGGACCGCATTTTGGACGCGCGCGGGCGGGAATGGGCCGCCGAAATTTTGCACCGCGCGCTCTCTGAGGCGATGGAAGACGCGGCCGAAGACGCCGCCGCGGGCGCGGCGCGCCGCGCCGGCTGAGGCGCGACGCGCTACAATCGCACAACCACCCCGCACTCCCGTGTCCGGCAACACTTTCGGCCAGCAATTCACCCTCACCACCTTCGGCGAAAGCCATGGCGCCGCGCTCGGCGGGGTGGTGGACGGCTGCCCGCCGGGGCTGGCGCTGAGCGAGGGCGACCTGCAGGCCGACCTGGACCGGCGCAAACCGGGGCAGTCCAAATACACCACGCAGCGGCGCGAATCCGACCGCGTGGAAATTCTCTCCGGCGTTTTTGAGGGCGAAACCACCGGCACGCCGATCGGCCTGCTGGTGCGCAACGAAGACGCGCGCGCGCGCGACTACGAAAAAATCAAGGACCGCTTTCGCCCGGGGCACGCCGACTACACCTACCTGAAAAAATACGGCCGGCGCGACCACCGCGGCGGCGGCCGCTCGTCGGCGCGCGAGACCGCGATGCGCGTCGCCGCCGGCGGCATCGCGCGCAAATATTTGCGCGAACATTACGGCGTGGTCATCCGCGGCTGCGTGGAGCAAATCGGCGATTTGCGCGTGGAAAAAAAGAACTGGGACGAAGTGAACGCCAACCCGCTGTTCATCGCCGACGCGTCGCGCGTCGCCGAACTTTCCGGGTTGGTGGAAAAGGTGCGCAAGGAAGGCGACTCCATCGGCGCCGCGCTGTATGTGGAGGCATGCGGCGCGCCGCCCGGCTGGGGCGAGCCGGTGTTTGACCGGCTGGACGCCGACATCGCCAAGGCGATGATCAGCATCAACGCCGCCAAAGGCGTGGAAATCGGCGCCGGTTTCGGCGCGGTCGCGCAGCGCGGCACGCAGCACCGCGATCATATGCGCGCCGAAGGGTTTCGCAGCAACAACGCCGGTGGCGTGCTCGGCGGCATTTCCAGCGGGCAGAACATTGAAGTGCGCGTCGCCTTCAAGCCGACTTCCAGCATCGCCGCGCCCGGCGAGACCGTGAACCTGAACAATGAAAACGTGGAGGCGGTGGTCACCGGCCGCCACGACCCGTGCGTCGGCATTCGCGCGCTGCCCATCGCCGAAGCGATGCTCGCGCTGGTGCTGATGGACCACGCGCTGCGCGACCGCGCACAGAATATCAGGCAAGCGGGGCCAAAATAAATGGAACCAAAAAACGCCCCGCATAAACAAGGTGCTATCATCGCAAAATGACCGCGGAAACCCTCTACGACAAATTGTGGCGCCGGCATGTCGTGCACCTCGCCGACGACGGCACCGCGCTGCTCTACATCGACCGCCACTTGGTGCACGAAGTCACCTCGCCGCAGGCGTTTGACGGCCTGCGCGAGTCGGCGCGCAAACCATGGCGCGCCTCCAGCGTGCTCGCGGTGCCCGACCACAACATCCCGACCGCCGAAAACTCGGCCGAAGATCCGGTGTCGCAACTGCAGGTCGCCGCGCTCGCCAAAAACTGCAGCGCGTTCGGCATCACCGAATTCGGCATGGACGACCCGCGGCAGGGCATCGTGCATGTCATCGGGCCCGAATACGGCGCGACGCTGCCGGGCATGACCATCGTCTGCGGCGATTCGCACACTTCCACGCACGGCGCGTTCGGCGCGCTCGCCTTCGGCATCGGCACTTCCGAAGTGGAGCATGTGCTGGCGACGCAGTGCTTGCTGCAGCGCAAATCCAAAAACATGCGCGTAACTTTCAGCGGCGCGCTGCCGCCGGGAGTCGGCGCGAAAGACGCGGTGCTCGCGCTCATCGGCAAAATCGGCGCGGCCGGCGGCAACGGCTGCGCGGTGGAATTCGCCGGCGCCGCGGTCGCGGCGATGTCCATGGAGGCGCGCATGACCGTGTGCAACATGGCGATTGAGGCCGGCGCGCGCGCCGGCATGATCGCGGTGGATCAAGTCACGCTGGACTACATCAAGGGCCGCGACTACGCGCCGGCCGGCGAAATGTGGGAGCGCGCGCAGGCCGACTGGCGCGAACTGCATTCCGACGCCGGCGCCGCGTTTGACAATGAAGTGGAGTTTGATGTCTCGCAACTCGCGCCGCAGGTCACCTGGGGCACTTCGCCGGAGATGGTCGCCGGCATTGACGCGGCGGTGCCCGACCCGGCGGCCGAGCGCGACCCGGCGCGCCGCGAAAACATGGAGCGCGCGCTGCGCTACATGGATCTGCAGCCCGGCACGCCGATCCGTGAAATCAAACCCGATTCGGTGTTCATCGGATCGTGCACCAACAGCCGCCTGGAGGATTTGCGCGCGGCCGCGTCGGTGGTCAAGGGAAAAAAAGTCGCGAAGAGCATCAAGCAGGCGCTGGTGGTGCCGGGCTCGGGCCTGGTCAAGCGGCAGGCCGAAGAGGAGGGCCTGCACCGCGTATTCCGCGAGGCCGGCTTTGAATGGCGCAACCCCGGCTGCTCCATGTGTTTGGCGATGAACGCCGACCGGCTGGCGCCGGGCGAGCGCTGCGCCTCCACCTCCAACCGCAACTTTGAGGGCCGCCAGGGGCGCGGCGGGCGCACCCATCTGGTGTCGCCGGCGGTCGCGGCCGCGGCCGCCATCGCCGGCCGCTTCGCCGATGTGCGGGAGTTTTGATGGACGCCTTCACCACGCTCAGCGGACTGGTCGCGCCGTTGGACCGCGCCAATGTGGACACCGACGCGATCATCCCGAAGCAGTATTTGAAATCGCTGAAACGCACCGGCTTCGGCGCGGTGCTGTTTGACGAGTGGCGCTATCTGGACCAGGGCGACCTGACCAGCGACCACGCAAAACGCCGCGCCAACCCGGACTTCGTGCTGAACGACGCGCGCTACGCCGGCGCAAAAATTTTGCTGGCGCGGCGCAACTTCGGCTGCGGCTCTTCGCGCGAGCACGCCGCCTGGGCGCTGCGCGACTACGGCTTCCGCTGCGTCATCGCGCCGAGTTTCGCCGACATTTTTTTCAACAACTGCATGAAAAACGGCATGCTGCCGGTCGCGCTGGACGACGCGCGCGTGGACGCATTGTTCGCCGCGGTGGAATCGCAGCCCGGCTATGCGCTCAGCGTGGATTTGCCGTCGCAAAAAATCACCGCGCCCGATTCCGAAGAAATCCCGTTTGAAATTGAAGCCGCGCAAAAACACCGCCTGCTAAACGGCCTGGACGACATCGCGCTCACCCTGGAACACGCCGACCTGATCCGGCAATACGAAGACCGGCGAAAAAAAGAAGCGCCGTGGCTGTTCGGGCGGGTGGCGTAGCGAGGCGGATGGCGTTGAAACAACAGGCGAGTTTTCAGGAAAGTCTGATATAGTACTGATGCTTCATTCGAATTCTTCCGCCCAAAAAATTAATCGAGCAATGAATTTTTCAAAACTTACTTCCAATTTAGTTCTTGCCAGTTTGCTCCTCCCGGTCGCTGTGATGAATATTCTCAGTGGCATTGTTGCTTTGGTTTGGCTGGTGGTGCTGAAAGAATGGGCGTTTGTATTGATCTGCCTTACCATGATGCCTTTTGCACTTTTCTGGTTCCGCGTCGGCATCCTGCTTCAGGGATTGGTGTTGCTTCCAATTGTAATGCTGGCCGGATTTCTTAATGACCGCATGGGGAAGCCCTTTGTCGCAGGGACATTTTCTGCTGATTTTCTCTTTCATCTTGTGGGTCAAATTGGGTCCTCTGCAGTCGTAACTGCATTGTGTCTGTTAGTTTTGAGGATCGCTACAGAAATGACCGAAGGGCTGCGTATGTTTACGCCTGCATTAATTGCGTCTTACAGCGTGGCGACGCTGCCCATTCTCTGGATTGCACAGAATCTGATCGATTTTATGCTTGGCCTGGTTCTGCAGTGGGCTTATTTCTTGGCAATCATCGCCATCCTCTTTTTTTCTGCCTCATTCACCGATGCGGCAGTTTTGTTTTGCGCAGTTATGTTGATTGGCAGCATAGTTAATGCTAGCATTGCAGGCGCGTTTCGTCTTTGACATATAAGGATGAGTGCTTACTGTTGATTTCGGCAGCGACTTTCTCCCACAATACGATAGGTCGAATAAAATGTTCGAGCATAAGATTTTTGAGATTCACAAATTTGATGGTGTCCCGGAAAACCGGGAGTGTTTGCTTATGGATGAGGTGTACATGAGCGCCTATGAAGAGAATCTGTTGCGACTTTTTGCAGGCGGCGACTATGAAGAAGTCGGCTGGGTCGCTACGATTGTTTGTGAAGCAATCCAAAAAAACTCCCTTTTTTTGTCATGGTATGTGGATATTTTTGAACGCATCCATCCGATCCCTGTCACTCTCCCGAAAGAACAGTTGATTGTTTGCGTGGAGTGCTGGGAAATGGGCGAGAAACCGCGCTTTTTTGTAAAGCACGACTGGCTGGAAAATCTGTATCTGCAGACGCATTCCGTGTTTTGCTGGGTCGATGCCATCAACTTCAAAAAGTCCCTGGAAAATGGCAACATTTCCAGGGATCGACTTGTTTCATTGCGGGGCAAAATCGATGATCTGGGGAAAGAATACCCGCAAATTGTGTTCATTTCTTTTGCCGACACCCTCTTGCTGAAAAGCAACTGGACTGTGGGCTACTATCCGAAGGGAATTAAGAACACCTACGATCCGGAGGTTTTTATCGAAGTGGTGTCCAAACTCGCGGATATTTACCGTGAGGTTCTGGGTCTGGATGTCTACGCGATTCTCACTCAGGGTAGCAACGGGTATTACGATGATTCTTTGCTGCATGTGTCCGATTCGGGGAATCATATTTCCCTGAATAGTTTGGGGATCCCTTTTTCCGACTTGAAGTCCATCGAGGACGCTGTCAAGCGGGCCATCAAGCATCGCATGCATCAGCGGGCGCAACTGTATATGGACGAAAGTTTTTACCGTTCGCTCAAATTCAAAAGCGGATTGAGGTATGTGAACCAATCGGTTCACCCGTACGAATCCAAAATGCGAACCGGGGGAAGTCGGTATTACCCGAATGACATCGAGGTAATCAAAAACGCCCTATCCAATGAATAGGCCCGCTACTCCTTCCGCAGCCCAATCGCCAGTTTGCTGACGAAGCCGTGCACGCTTGAAATAATTTCATCGCGTTCGGCTTTGTTTTCCACGCCGGAGGCGATGCGGTCAATCAGCGCCGAGCCGATCACCACCGCGTCGGCGAGGCCGGCGATGTCCGAGGCCTGGTCGGCGGTTTTGATGCCGAAGCCGACGGCGATTGGCAGGTCGGTGTGTTTTCGCAGTTCGGCGACCGCGTTTTGGATTTCCGCTTTTTCCGCCGAGGCGGTGCCGG
>JALCBG010000082.1 GCA_028066695.1 Gammaproteobacteria bacterium
CGTTTTCAGCCGGAAAACGACTCAATCTCTTCCTCGCCAAACCCGCGCTGCTGCAAAAAGCGCGCTTGCTTCGCCCATTCGGCGTAACTCGCCGGGGCGGCCGCGCCGAATTTTTTTTCGCGGACGCGGGCGGCGAGGGCGCGCCATTTGCCGGTGTATTCGGACATCGCCGCGTCTATTGTTTCGGGGGCGATTTGGTGGCCGCGCAGTTCGGCGCGGAGTTTTCGGGGGCCGCGGCCGGTGCGGTAGCGCAGGCGGCAAATCTGCTCGGTGAAACGCGCATCGGATTGCGCGCCGATTTCCACCAACTCGGCGAGCAATGCGTCCAATAACGCCCGTCCGCGTTGGGCGCGGGCGCTTTCGTCTTCTTCGTCATCGTCACCGTCAGCGGCGGGGGCCGGAGCGCCGGCTTTGGCGCGGAGTTTTTGCCGCAATTCCCAGGCGCTGTGTTCGCGGCGCGCCAGTAGGCGAAGCGCTTTTTCGCGGAGCGCCGGATAGAGCGGGTCGTCTCCCTCCGGCAAAATCTCCGGCGCGATTTCCTGCGCGCAAGCGGACGGGGAAGCGAAAGCGGACGGCGGCGCCACTGCGCGCGGTTACGCCTTTTTCGCCGAGGCCTTGCCGGCCGATTTTGCCGGCGGTTTTGCCGCCTCGGGTTTTTCCGCGGGCGCCGCGTCGGCAGCGTCATTTTCGCCGGCGCCATTCGCGCTGTCGGCGTCTCCATTGGCGCCAGAATCAACGGGGGCGCCGCCGGAATCAATGCCGAGTTCCGCGCGGATTTTCCCCTCCAGTTGCGAGGCGATGTCGGCGTTCTCCTTCAGAAACTCGCGCGCGTTGTCGCGGCCCTGGCCGATGCGGTCGGCGCCGTAGGAATACCAGGCGCCGGATTTTTCCACGAGGTTGAGTTCCACGCCGATGTCAATCAACTCGCCTTCCTTTGAAATCCCCTCGTTGTAGAGGATGTCAAATTCGGCTTTGCGGAACGGCGGCGCGACCTTGTTCTTGACCACCTTGACGCGCGTCTGGTTGCCGAGGATTTCATCGCCTTTTTTGATCGCGCCGATGCGGCGAATGTCCATGCGCACCGACGAGTAGAACTTGAGCGCGTTGCCGCCGGTGGTGGTTTCCGGGTTGCCGAACATCACGCCGATTTTCATGCGGATTTGGTTGATGAAAATCACCATGGTGTTGGCGCGCTTGATGTTGCCGGTGAGTTTGCGCAGCGCCTGCGACATCAGCCGCGCCTGCAGGCCGACATGGTGGTCGCCCATGTCGCCCTCAATTTCCGCCTTGGGGGTGAGCGCGGCGACCGAGTCAATGACCACCACATCCACCGCGGCCGAGCGCACCAGCATGTCGGCGATCTCCAGCGCCTGCTCGCCGGTGTCCGGCTGCGACACCAGCAGGTCCTCAATGTTGACGCCGAGCCGCTGCGCGTATGCCGGGTCCAGCGCGTGTTCGGCGTCAATGAAGGCGGCGGTGCTGCCGGCCTTTTGCGCCTGCGCGATGACCGACAGGGTCAGCGTGGTTTTGCCCGAGGATTCGGGCCCGTAGATTTCCACGACGCGTCCGCGCGGCAGCCCGCCGATGCCGAGGGCGATGTCCAGCCCGAGCGAGCCGGTGGAGTAGCACGGGATGTCCTGCGTGGCCTGCGCGTCTCCGAGCCGCATCACCGAGCCCTTGCCGAATTGCCGGTCGATTTGCCCGAGCGCCGCATCAAGCGCCTTTCGTTTGTTGTCGTCCATTTGGTGTTACCCGCTGTGTGAGAGAAAAAGGAAAGTGGCGAAGCCGGATTATCGCATTTCGCGGCGCGCGCCGCAACCGGAAAATATGGGAAAAATCACAAACTGGACGGGCGCAGCAATTTGCGCAAATTGCCGCGCGCGGCGCGCCCGCTGTTCAGGTCTATCACCGCCAGCGCGCAGGTCGGCATCAATTTGCCGTCGGCGAAAGGCGGCGTATCCGGGCAGTATTCCAAAAGCGCCGCCTCCATGCCGGGATTATGCGCCAGCACCAGCACGCGCGAACTGCGCGCCAGATGGGCGGCCGCGGCCGCGCGGATTTGCGCGGCGCCGCCGTGGTAGAGGCCGCGCTCGCGGATGATTTCCGGCGGTGCGGGGAGTTCGGCGCACAAAAGTTCCAGCGTCTCCAGCGTGCGCGCCGACGGCGACACCACCGCGACCTCGGGGACGCAGTCGTTGGCGGCGATCCACCGCCCCATTCGCGGCGCGTCCTCGCGCCCGCGCGCGCTCAGCGGCCGCTCCAGGTCAATGACCGGCTCGCCGCTCCATTCGGATTTGGCGTGGCGCAGCAACAACAATTGTTTTTCCGCATTCATGCGCGGGGTGTATAATACGCCGCCTTTCCTTTTAATGCAACGAACCGCGAGCAAAAACAATGCCCCGAAAACGGAAAAAACTCCCGAAGAAACGCCCCGCCCAGAAAAAACCCGCCGGAAAAAGCATGGCAGAAACCGCCGACCGCCACCGCCTCTACCAACTGGCGGTGCAGTGCGTGGAATCCGAAATTGACATGGTGGATGACACCTACAAGGAAATCCGCGGGCGGCGCGCCGTGCATTTGCGCGAGGATTTCTGCGGCACCGCCAACACCGGCTGCGAATGGGTGCGGCGGCGCGACGGCAACACCGCGACCGGCGTGGACCTGGACGAAGATGTGCTGGACTGGGGCCGCCGCGAAAACCTCGGCAAACTGAGCGAGGCGCAGCGCTCGCGGATTGAATTGCTGCGAAAAGATGTGCGCGAAAAAGGCGTCGCGAAACCGGCCGACATCACCGTGGCGATGAATTTCAGTTACATGTGCTTCAAGACGCGCGACGATTTGCGCGGATATTTCGCGGCCGCGCATGCGGGCCTCGCCGACGACGGCGTCTTTTTGATTGACGCCTACGGCGGCAGCGAATCGTGGTGCGACACGCGCGAAAAAACCAAGTGCGACGGCTTCACCTACCTGTGGGAGCAGTGCAATTTCAACCCGATCAACGGGCACATCAACTGCCACATCCACTTCCGCTTCCCCGACGGCTCAAAAATCCGGCGCGCCTTCTCCTACGAATGGCGGATGTGGACGCTGCCGGAAATCCGCGAGATCATGCATGAAGCCGGCTTCGCCAAAACCATCGTTTATTGGGAGGGCACCGACGAGGAGACCGGCGAGGGCAACGACATCTACGAGCCGTCCGAGGCGGGCGAAGACGACCCGAGTTGGATTGTCTATGTGGCGGCGGTGAAGTAGCCCGGCCTGCAATGAAAAACGCGCTGCGCGGGGCATTTTGCCGCCGCGACAGCGCGTTTTTTTTGCCCCCAAAAAGTCAGGGAAAACGGGGGAGTTACTGCTGCAAATCCCCGATGTTGTCGGCGACGCTTGCCGCGTCTTCG
>JALCBG010000038.1 GCA_028066695.1 Gammaproteobacteria bacterium
CCGGCATCGCCGTCACTTCCGCTTCGCCGCTTCCTCCAGTTTCTTCGCGCGGATCACCTGTCCGTCCAGTCCGGCCTCTTTCGCGCTGCTGCCGTAGGCGACCGACATCAACTGGCTGTAATACACCACCGGCATTTTGAACTTGGTGCCGTAGGTTTTGTTGATGTTGTCCTGGTACACCTCCACATTCATCTGGCACACCGGGCAGGGCGTGACGATCATGTCGGCGCTGTGGTCGTAGGCGGACTCCACGATGTCTTTGATTTGCGCCTGGCTTTTTTCCGGCTCGGAAAACGCCAGCGCGCCGCCGCAGCAGGTGACTTTCTGCTCGTATTTTTCGGCGGGCTCGGCGCCCATGATCTCCACCATTTTGTCCAGGTATTTCGGGTTTTCAAAAGACTCGCCGTCAATGCCGAACGGGCGGTTGGTCTGGCAGCCGACATAGCCGGCGATTTTCATGCCTTCCAGCGGTTTTTTGACCGGCGCGGCGAGCGCGTCGTAGCCGAAATCCTCGATCAAAACTTCCACCATGTGGCGCACGCCGGCGGAAGTTTTTTCGTTGATGTCCACTTGCAGGCCGGCATCCTTGAGAATGCTCTGCGTGTCGGCGAGAAGTTGCTCGGACTTTGACAGCCGCTCCACCGACTCCTTCGCGCCGAGCCAGCACGCGGCGCAGGTGGCGACGATGTCCTGGCCCTTGTTGTGCTGCTGCGACAGCGCGATGTTGCGCGCGTTCATGACATGGCGCGGCAATTCGCCGCCGTCGGCGTAGCCGATGGACGCGCCGCAGCAGTTCCAGTCGGGAATTTCGTTGAGTTTGATGTCCAGCGTTTTGCACATGGTGTTGACCGACACCATGTAATTGGACGCCGACGATTTGCGCTCGGAAGAGCAGCCCGGATAGAAGGAGTATTCTTTGGTCGCCATGTTTCCCCCGCGTCAGTTGCGTTTGCCGAAGTTTTTGCGCGCGTCTTCAATTTCATACGCGCGCGCGAGAAGTTTGCGAAGTTCGCCCTTGCGCGCGATGCCGCCGGCGCGGAACAGGCCGAGCGGGTTGAGCCGCCCGGTGCGCAGCATGCCGAGCCCGACTTTGCGCATCGCGAACGCGCGGCGCAGGCCGGTGAAAAATCCGTCCATAAAATACAGCCGCAGCGAGAGTTTGGTTTCGTTGACGCGCCCGGTATGGGCGATGTTGTCCCAGAAGATTTTGGCGAAACGCCGCGTCGGGTTCATCTTCGGCGCGATGCCGAGCCGGTTGGCGTAGTTGGCGAGGCCGTGCATGATGTGCGTGATCGGCAGCCCGCGCGGGCACCTGGTGATGCACGAGTAGCACGAGGTGCACATCCACATGGATTCGCTCGCCAGCACCTGGTCGCGCTTGCCGGCGCGGATCATCATGAAAAGTTCCTGCGGCGGATGCTCCCAGGCGTCGCCGAGCGGGCACGAGCCGCTGCACACGCCGCACTGCATGCACATTTTCACCCACTCGCCTTCCTCCACATTGGCCTCCACTTCGCGCAGGAAGTTGTTGCGGTATTTCTCAACGGCCGAAGTCATGCTCAAAACCCCTTGAACGGGTTCATCCCGATCTCGTCGATTTTCGCCGCGTAGTCATTGATCAGTTGCGGGACGCGCGCGATGTCGGTGATTTCCACCTCAAACGCGCGCACGCGCTCCGGCTCCAGTTGCAGTTGGTTCAAGGTGTCGTCGATTTTTCCCATGCGTTCATGCGCCAGCGCGGCGCCGGTGACGAAGTGGCATTGGTAGTCGTCGCCTTTTTTGCAGCCGAGCAGCATGATGCCGTCAAAGCCGGCGTTCAGCGCGTCGGTGACCCAGATGGCGTTGACCGAGCCGAGGCAGCGAATCGGAATGACGCGGACGAAAGCATTGTAATGGATTCGGTTGTGCGCCGCCATGTCCAGCGCGGGGTAGGCGTCGTTCTCGCATGCCAAAACCAGTATGCGCGGCTTCTCGTCAAATTCGTCGGGCATGTCTATCGCCTTGATCTGCTGGCCGACGGTGTCCACCGAATAATTTTCAAAGGAAATCACGCGCACCGGGCAGGCGCCCATGCAGGTGCCGCAGCGGCGGCAGCGCGACTCGTTGAATTGCGGGTAGCCTTCGGCGTCCTGGTCTATCGCGCCGAACGGGCATTCCACCGTGCAGCGCTTGCATTGCGTGCAGCCGTCGCGGCGGAAGGACGGGAAGGACAAATCGCCGGCGCGCGGGTGGGCGGCGCGGCCGAGGCCGGCGTTTTCCACCGCTTGAATCGCCTTCAGCGCCGCGCCGGTCGCGTCCTCCATCGCCTGATGCATGTCCATCGGGCGGCGCGGCGGGCCGCACGCGTAGATGCCGGTGCGGCGGGTTTCATACGGAAAGCAGATGAAGTGGGAGTCGCTGAAGCCGTGCTTCAGGTGGGGCAGGTCGGGCCCCTGGCGGTAGTCCAGTTGCAGAATGGATTCCACCGGAACCGAAACTTGCGCCGGTTTTTTTTCGGCGCTCTCGTCTTTTCCGTTGCCGTTTTTTTCTTTCTCGCCGTCTTCATTTTTTTCAACGGCGGAAATGTCCACTCCCGAGTTGGCGACCTGCCCGGTGGCCAGCACCACCAAATCGGCACGCGCCACCGCGTCCTCGTCCAGCACATGGTCGCGAAAATGCACCGCCAATTGCGCGCCATTCGTCCCCGCTTCCACGCGCTCCACCGCGCCGTTGGTGAACACCACGCCCATCTCCTGCGCCGCGCGGTAAAAATCCTCGCCGTTGCCGGGCGCGCGCAGGTCGGTGTAGATGATGTTGGCGTCCGCTTCGGAGTCGCGCATTTTGAAATACATCGCCTGCTTGATGCTGACGCCGCAGCAACAGCCCGAGCAATACGGCAGATGCCCCGGCTTTTCCGAGCGCTGCCCGGCGCACTGCACGAACACCACGCTTTGCACCGCCTTGCCGTCGGAGGGGCGCGCGATCGGCGCGCCGTTTTCATCGGCGGCGCGCGCCAGCGCCTCCAGTTCCATTTGGTCGACCACATCCGGCGTTTTTCCGTATGCGAATTCCGGGAGTTGCGACGCGTCGTAGCGGCGAAAGCCGCTGGCCTGCACGATCGCGCCGATGTTTTCGGTGCGCGTGTTTTCCCCCTGTGCGATGTCGGCCGAGAAGCGCCCCGGCGCGCCGCTGGTGCGGGCGATATGCGCGTTCAAAAACACCGTGATGTTTTTTTCATGCTCCACCGCCGCGCACAATTCGGCGGTGTCGTTTTCCGCCGGCGCGGAAAACGGCGCGCGGCGCGGCAGGCGGCGGTGCAGCGATTTCGCCCAGCCGCCGAGCGCGCCGCTTTTTTCCACGAGCAACACCTCGTAGCCGGCGCGCGCCGCTTCCAGCGCCGCGGTCATGCCGCTGACGCCGCCGCCGACCACCAAAATGCGCTTGTTGGCGCCGCGCTCGTCGGCCGCGATCGCCCGCGGCGCGCGCATGAATTTCGCCTCGGCGCAGCCCATGCGCAGATAGTCATCGGCCATTTCCTGCGTGGTTTCGCCGGCGTCTTCCGGCTGCGTCCAGATCACGCCTTCGCGCAAATTGACGCGCGCGACCGCGGCGCCGTCGTCGGCGAAATTAAACGCGCCGGTTTTGGCGCGGCGCGAGCAGGCGCCGAGCACCAAATGCGTCGCGCCGTCTTGAATGCCGCCGCGAATGCGCGCCACGCCGTCCTCGCCGCACAGCATTTCATGTTGTTCCACCGCGCCGGCGCCGGCCTCGGCCGCGACTTTGGCGAGGCGCTCGAGATCCAAACGCTCGCCGAGGCCGCAACCGGCGCACAGGTAGGCGGCGATTTTGGGCTCGGCGGTTTCGGCTTGCTGCGTCATGAGAATGAAAATGCTAGGCGCGCGCCGCCCGGTTGACCACCTGAATCGCGCGCAACGCGGCCGCAGTCGCGCTTTGCACCGAGCGGTTGACATCCAGCGCGTCTGCCGCGCATCCGGCCGCGAATACGCCATCGTTTCCGTTTTCGCCGTCGCGCGCTTGGATGAACCCGGACGCGTCCACCGAGGTTGCTCCCTCTTCAAAAACTTCATTCGCATCCACGCTCGGCTGCATGCCGACCGCCAGCACCGCGAGGTCGTGCGTGTTGGCGTAGCGGCGCGCGCCATGCGTGTCCACGCCGTGCAGCACCGGGCTGCCGTCCGCGTTTTGTTCTATGCGCGCGACTTTGGATTTGACAAACCGCACGCGCTCATCGGCGCGCACCTGGCGCTCAAAATCCTCAAAGCGGTCTATGCCGCGGATGTCTATGTAATAGATGGTCGCGCGCGCGTCTTCGCCGTAGCACTCGCCGACATACATGCTCTGTTTCAGCGAGGCCATGCAGCACACGCGCGAGCAGTGCGCGAGGTGGTTGCGGTCGCGCGAGCCGGCGCACTGCACGAAAGCGACGTCTTTCGCCTCGGCGCCGTCGGACGGGCGCAGCAGTTTGCCGCCGGTTGGACCGTAGGGGTCCAGCATGCGCTCAAACTCCACGCTGGTGACCACGTTGTCATAGCGCGCGTATCCGTAGGGCTGAATTTTTGCCGCGTCATACGGCCGCCAGCCGGTGGCGAAAATCACCGCGCCGCATTTCAATTCAATGGTCTCCTCGCGCATGTCCAGATCAACCGCGCCGTAGCGGCACGCGTCGCGCGCGGCCGCGCCCTGTTCGCCGCCGGCGATGGACGCGTCTATCACATAGCGCTGCGGCCACGCCAGATTGTGCGGGAGATACGCGGCCTTGACCTTGCGCATGCCGTAGTCGTGCGGCGAATCAATTTCGGCGCTGACCGCGCTCGCGCAGTCGCCGCAGGCGGTGCAGTTGGAATTGACATGGCGCGGCGCGATTTTAATGGTCGCGGTGTAGTCGCCGGGCGCGCCGCGCAGTTTGGTGATCTCGGCGAGGGTCAGCACGCGCAGCCGCCGGTTCGCGCGGATGCGCCGCTGGTTGATTTCCTGCCCGCAGTGCGGCCGGCACATCTTCGGGAAGTATTTGTAGAGTTGCGAGACGCGCCCGCCGAGCGCCGCGCGCTTTTCCACCAGCACGACCTCCTTGCCGCATTCGGCCGCCTCGAGCGCCGCGGTCATGCCGCTGATGCCGCCGCCGGCGACCAGAATGGTCTGATTGGTGGCGACTTCGCTCATCGCGCGGAGGCTGCGCCGGAGGCGGCGCGAAAATGGGAATGCATGGGCGTATCCGTGAGTGAAATGTGGCGTTGCAGGCGGTAGAATGTAGCGCGTTTCCGCCCCCGCTGTCAATATGCCGCCGCCCGCCGAATGAACGACAAACTGAAAGAATACCGCATAGAAACCGAGCCGTATTACGCCGCGCAACGCGACGAAATCGAGTTGTTTGAGGCGGCCTACCGCAACCGCATTCCGGTGCTGCTGAAGGGCCCCACCGGCTGCGGCAAGACGCGTTTTATGGAGCATGTCGCCTGGCGCATCAAACGGCCGCTGGTCACGGTGTCCTGCCACGACGACCTGACCGCGGCCGATTTGGTCGGGCGCTATCTGATCATCGGCGGCGAGACCAAGTGGGTCGACGGGCCGCTGAGCCGCGCGGTGCGCGCCGGCGGGATTTGCTATCTGGACGAAATCGTGGAAGCGCGCAAGGACACCACCGTGGTCATCCACCCGCTCGCCGACGACCGGCGCGCGCTGCCGATAGAAAAGACCGGCGAGTTGCTGCACGCGCCGCCGGAGTTTTGCCTGGCGATTTCCTACAACCCCGGCTACCAAAGCGTGCTGAAGGATTTAAAGCAGAGCACGCGCCAGCGTTTCGTGTCCATCTCTTTTGACTACCCGCCGGCGCCGCTGGAGGCGGAAATCGTCGCACGCGAATCCGGGCTGGACGCGGCGCGCGCCGCCAAACTGGTAAAGTATGCCGGCATGACGCGCAACCTCAAAGGCAGCGGACTGGAGGAGGGCGCGAGCACGCGCCTGCTGGTGCACGCGGCGAAACTGATGGCCGGCGGCATCGCCCCGCGCGCGGCGGTGCGCGGCGCGATCTCCGAGACGCTGAGCGACGACCCGGACATGCTCGCCGCGGTCAACGAACTGGGCGCGTCGCTTTTTTAATATGAGCGCCGGCGCAAAAAAAAAGGCGGCCGCGCAGGCCGCGCTGGACTATGTGGAAAGCGGCGGCGTGATCGGCGTCGGCACCGGCTCCACCGCCGAGTGCTTCATTGACTGCCTGGCAAAAGTCAAGGGGAAAATTGACGGCGCGGTCGCCAGTTCCGAGGCGAGCGCGGCGCGGCTGCGCGAGCGCGGCATCGCGCTGCTGGACCTCAATCAGACCGGCGCGCTGCCGCTTTATGTGGACGGCGCCGACGAAGCGACGCGCCACCTGCATCTGCTGAAAGGCGGCGGCGGCGCGCTCACGCGTGAAAAAATCATCGCCGAGGCCTCGGAGACATTCGTCTGCATCGCCGACGACAGCAAACTGGTGGAGACGCTCGGCGCGTTTCCGCTGCCGCTGGAAGTGATTCCGATGGCGAGCGGCCTGGTCGGGCGCGCGCTCGCCGCGCTCGGCGCGCAGCCCGAATTGCGCGCCGGTTTCACCACCGACAACGGCAACATCATTCTTGACGCGCGCAACCTGAAAATTGAAGACCCGGCGGAAATGGAGCGGCGGCTGAACTGCATTCCCGGCGTGGTCACGGTCGGCCTGTTCGCGCTGCGCGGCGCCGATGTATTGCTGCTCGGCGGCGACGACGGGGTCAAGACGCTGCGCTGAGCGAGTTGCCCCCGTCGTTACCGGTTGCGATTGCGCGCGCCGGGTCGCGGCTCCAATCGCTCCACGAGCCGGGGTATAACCGCGCGCCGCGCAGCCCGGCGATTTCCATCGCCAAAATATTGTGGCAGGCGGTGACCCCCGAGCCGCACATATGCACCACTTTTTGCGGCGCGAGTTCGGCGAAGCGCGCCGCGAGTTTTTCCGACGGCAGGAAGAAACCGCGCGCGTCCAGATTTTTCGCGTAGGGAAAATTGACCGCGCCCGGCACATGCCCGGCGCGCGCGTCCAGCGGCTCGTGTTCGCCGCGAAACCGCGCCGGCGCGCGCGCATCCACCAATGTAATTTTTCGCGCCGCGAGTTGCGCGGCGACCGCATCCGCGTCCAGAATTTGCGCGGCGTCAAAAACGCGTGGCGAATCCGCGCCGTCATCAATTGCATCATCGCCGGCGCGCGGCGTTTCGCGCGTAACTTCCATGCCGGCCTGCCGCCAGGCGCGGTAGCCGCCGTCCAGCAGCGCGACATGTTCATGCCCGAAAGCGCGCAGCATCCACCACAGCCGCGCGGCGATGGCGCCGTCACCGTGGTCATAGACCGCCACTTGGCTGCGCGGCGCAATCCGCCAGCGCCGCAACCGCCGCGCAAATTCGGCCGCGTCCGGCAGCGGGTGGCGGCCTCCGCCGCCGCCGGCGACCGCGCCGCTCAGGTCGCGTTCCAGATCGGCGTAATGCGCGCCTGGGATGTGCGCGGTTTCATAGTCGCGCCGCCCGGCTTCCTTGTCGGCGAGCGAAAAGCGGCAGTCAATCACGGCCAGATGCGGCCGCTCCATCCGCGCGGCGAGCGCCTCCACTGAAATGAGCGTGGTGAACGGCGTCATGCGCATTTAGTGACGCGCCGCGAGACGCGCGTCAGGCTTTTCGCATTTTGAAATGAAACTCGCCGTCCGCTTCCGACGATTCCAGCAATGCATTGCCGGTCTGCTCGGCGAAGGCCTGAAAATCCCTGACCGTGCCGGGGTCGGTGGCGACGATGCCGAGCACTTCGCCGGCCTGCATGTCGCCCAGCGTCTTTTTCACGCGCAACAGCGGCAGCGGGCAGTTTAAGCCGCGCGTATCCAGTTCTCGGGCCGGGTCGGTCATGCGGTCATGCGGTTCGTTCGGGGCGCGCAAAAATTTTTGCAGGCGGGCGCGGGCTGGTATGATGGGCGTCCGCTTCGCACAATCATTCTAGCAGGTATTCGCCCATGTTCGGCATTTCCCCCCCCCGCACCCGTTGTGTCCGTTTCGGCGCGGTAATCACCGCCGCCATCCTCGCCGCGCTGTCGGCGCCGCCGACATACCCGGCCGAAAGCCACGCCAACGAGGCGCTGCCCGAACTCGGCGACAGCGCCGCGCAGGTGTTGTCGCCGGGCGAGGAGGAGCGCATCGGCCGGCAGTTCATGCGCCAGGTGATCAACCAGCGCAACTATGTGGACGACCGCGAGTTGATCGCCTACCTGAACCAACTCGGCGGCGAAATCAGCGTGAACGCCGCGCTGCGCGGCGGCACCATCAAGATGCATCTGCTGCAGCACCCGAACATCAACGCCTTCGCGCTGCCCGGCGGCCACCTCGCCTTTCACACCGGCCTGGTGCTGGCCTCCGACGACGAGGACGAGTTGGCCTCGGTGGTCGCGCATGAAATCGCGCACATCTCGCAGCGCCACCTGCCGCGCATGCTGGCGAAGGCCGAGGCGAGCAAGTTGCCGGCGGCCGCGGCGATCATGGCGTCCATACTGCTCGGCGGCAAGGCCGGCATCGCCGGGCTGACTGTGGCGAACGCGACGCTGCTGTCGTCGCAACTCGCCTACTCGCGCGAATTTGAGCGCGAAGCCGACGCAATCGGACTCAAACTGCTCGCCGAAGCCGAATACGACCCGGGCGCGATGGCGCGCTTCTTTCACAAACTGGAGCGCTACGGCGGCATCGGCGGCGTGCCCGAATTCCTGCGCACCCACCCGCTCACCTACACGCGCATGGCCGAAGCCGAAAGCCGCGCCGGCGGGTATCCGACGCCGCCGGATCGCGGCGACCAAATGCGTTTTTATCTGGCGCGCGCGAAAATTCGCGCGCTCTATTCGCCGCGCAACGATGACATTCTGGATTACTTCGCCGCGCAGGCGGCGAAGCACGACGGCGCGCGGCGCGACGCGGCGGTCTACGGCACGGCGATGGCGCAATTGAAACTTCGCAAGTTTGACCGGGCGCGCGCGACGCTGCAGCCGCTGCTCGCCGCGCAGCCGGATGTGGTCGCGTTTCAACTGGCGCGCGCCGAAATTGACCTCGCCGACGGCCGCGCCGCCGAAGCCGCGGCGCGCCACGGGCGGCTCAGCGCAGCCCGCCCCGACTTGCCGTATTTGACGCATTACCACGCCGGCGCGCTGCTCGCGGACGGGCGGGCGGCCGAGGCGAAGCGCGTGCTGCGCCGCCAACTGCGCCGCCACAAGGAAATGTTCGCGCTCTATCCGCTGTTGTCAAAGAGCAATGTGCAACTCGGCCTGCTTGCCGAGGCGCACCAGGCCACCGCCGAATTTCACGCCGCGCTGGACAACTATCCGGCCGCGGCCGCCTCGCTGAAACTCGCGCTGCGCGAGGCCGACGAGGAGGGGTATCTGCACGAGAGTTTGCGCGCGCGGCTGAAGCAGGTGCAGGATGCGGCGAAGCGCGCGCGCTAGCGGCGCGGCGGCGCGACGCGCAGGGACGAGGACGGCGCGGTCGCCGCGCCGTAGATCAACTCATAGGTAATTCCCAGCATCCCGTTCGGCGCGCGCGCCTCCGAAAGCGCGCGCCGGTATTTCGCCGCGCGCGCCGCGCCGGTCAGCGTCTTGCGCCGCGCGCGCAAAATGTTGGTGAAGCCCTCGCGGCGCAAATCGGCGTGCAGCGCGCCGGCGTCTTCGTATTCCACGGTGACGCGGTCGGCGTCCACAACCGGGCGGACAAAACCGCCGCGCAGCAATTGGTCGCCGATTTCATGCATGTCGGGGAACGGATGCACATGCGGCGCGTCGTCGGCGCGCCGCCAGGCGTCGCGAATCTGCGCGAGCGTGTCGGGGCCGAAAGTGCAAAACAACAGCGCGCCGCCCTCGCGCAGCGCGCGCCGCGCCTGTTCCAGCAATGCGCCCCAGTTCAGCCAGGCCGGCTGCAGGCACATGACCACGCCGTCAAATTCGCCGCGCGCGCCGAAGTCCAGATCCGCGCCGGGCGTTTCCGGCGGCGAGATGCGAACAATTTCGGCGCCCGCGCCCGCGTCAAAATCGCCGCCGGCGAAATCCAGCAGCAGCATTTTTTGCGGCGTTTCCCGCGGGGAAATTTCGCCGCGCGCCGCGCGCCAGCGCTCCTCCAACTCGCGGCGCACCGCCGAGAGCAGGTAGTCCATGCCGCCGCGCGCGTTTTTTCGCCGCGCTTTGGCGGTTGCGATGTGCCGAAGGTCAAGTTCCAATTGTCATGCCGGTTGAAATGAATGCCGCGCGCAATGTTTTCGCGCGGGTGTTTGACGCGCTGCTGCCGCGCCGCTGCGCGCTGTGCGCGGCGCGCGCCGAGCGCGGCTTCTGCGGCGACTGCCGGCAAATGCTGCCGTGGATCGCGCGCGCCTGCGAAATTTGCGGCGCGGAATTGCCGGCCGGCGCGCCCGGCGTGTGCGGCGGCTGCCAGGCGGAAGAGCCGCCATCTTACGACCGCGCGGTCATTCCGTTCAGGTATTGCGAGCCGGTCGCCGGGCAAATCCGCCTGCTCAAATACCGCGACCAACTCGGCCACGCCGCCGCGCTCGGCGCGATGCTCAGCCTGCATGCGCGCCGCGCGCGCCCGCCGCATCCGGATGCGCTGATGCCGGTGCCGCTGCACGGCAAGCGCCTGCGCCTGCGCGGCTTCAATCAGGCGATGGAAATCGCCAAATCGGTCGGCCGCGAACTCGGCATTGAAGTCCGCCACCGCGAATTGCGGCGCATCAAAAACACCGTGCCGCAAGTCGGCCTCAGCCACGCCGCGCGCCGCAGCAATGTGCGCGGCGCATTCCGCGCCTCGCCGCTTCGCGGCATGCACATCGCGCTGGTGGATGACGTGGTCACCAGCGGCAGCACCGTGGACGCCGCGGCGCGCGCGCTGAAACGCGCCGGCGCGGAAACGGTGAGCGTGTGGGCGGTGGCGCGGGCCTGAGCGCCGTCAGGAAAAAACAAACCCGCCTTCGCCGCAGTCCGCCTTGACCGTTTTGCCCGGCGCGAATTCGCCGGCGAGGATTTTTTGCGCGAGGGGGTTTTCTATTTCGGTTTGAATCACCCGGCGCAGCGGGCGCGCGCCGAACAGCGGGTCAAAGCCGGCCTCGGCGAGTTTTGCCAGCGCGGCTTCCGAGATTTTCAGGCGCAAGTCGCGGCCGGCGAGGCGCTCGCGCAGATACGCGAGTTGGATTTCCGCGATGCGCTCCAGTTGCCCGGCTTCCAGCGGGCGGAACACCACCAGGTCGTCTATGCGGTTGATGAACTCCGGGCGGAAATGCCCGGCGACCACTTCCAGCAGCATGGATTTCATCCCCTGAAAATCGCCGCTCTTTTTGTCGCCGCGCATTTCCTGAATCATCTGCGAGCCGAGGTTGGAGGTCATGATGATCACGCAGTTGCGAAAATCCACGGTGCGCCCCTGGCCGTCGGTGAGGCGGCCGTCGTCCAAAACCTGCAGCAGCACATTGAACACATCGGCGTGCGCTTTTTCCACCTCGTCCAGCAGCACCACCGCATACGGGCGGCGGCGCACCGCCTCGGTCAGGTAGCCGCCCTCCTCGTAGCCGACATAGCCGGGCGGCGCGCCGATCAAGCGCGCGACCGAATGTTTTTCCATGAACTCCGACATGTCCACGCGCACCATCGCGTCCTCGGAGTCAAACAAAAATTCGGCGAGCGCCTTGCTGAGTTCGGTCTTGCCGACTCCGGTCGGGCCGAGAAACAAAAACGAGCCGTCCGGGCGCTTCGGGTCGGACAGCCCGGCGCGCGAGCGGCGAATGGCATTCGCGACCGCGGCCACCGCTTCGTCCTGGCCGACCACGCGGCGGTGCAGTTGCTCTTCCATGCGCAGCAATTTTTCTTTCTCGCCCTCCAGCATTTTCGCGACCGGAATGCCGGTCCAGTGGGAGACGACTTCGGCGACTTCCTCGCGGCCGACGCGGTTGCGCAGCAGCGTCATCTTGCCGGTGTCGGCGGCGTCGGCGGCCGCGAGTTTCTTTTCCAGTTCGGGAATGCGGCCGTGCTGCAGTTCGGCCAGCCGCGCGAGGTCGCCGGCGCGGCGCGCCGCCTCGGATTCGGTGCGCGCGCGCTCCAGTTCCTCGCGAATATGCTGGCTGCCCTGCACCGCGGATTTTTCCGCGTTCCAGACTTCCTCCAGGTCGGCGTATTCGCGCTCCAGTTTTTCAATTTCGCCCTGCAAATCGCCGAGCCGTTTTTTGGAGGACGCGTCGCTTTCTTTTTTCAGCGCCTCGCGCTCTATTTTCAGTTGAATCAAGCGGCGGTCCAAGCGGTCCATCGCCTCCGGCTTGGAGTCAATTTCCATGCGAATGCGGCTCGCGGCCTCGTCCACCAGGTCCACCGCCTTGTCCGGCAGGTTGCGGTCGGTGATGTAGCGGTGCGACAGCGCGGCCGCGGCGACTATCGCCGGGTCGGTGATGTCGACGCCGTGGTGAATTTCGTAGCGCTCTTTCAGTCCGCGCAAAATCGCGATGGTGTCCTCCACGCCCGGCTGTTCCACCGGCACTTTTTGAAAACGCCGCTCCAGCGCCGCGTCTTTTTCAATGTGCTTGCGGTATTCGTCGGGTGTGGTCGCGCCGACGCAGTGCAGTTCGCCGCGCGCCAGCGCGGGCTTCAGCATGTTGCCGGCGTCCATCGCGCCTTCGGCCGCGCCGGCGCCGGCCACCGTGTGCAGTTCGTCAATGAACAAAATAATCCGCCCCTCCTGCTTGGCGAGGTCGTTCAGCACCGCTTTCAGGCGCTCTTCAAATTCGCCGCGGAATTTCGCGCCGGCGAGCAGCGCGCCGAGGTCCAGCGACAGCACGCGCTTGTTCTTGATGCCGTCGGGCGCTTCGCCGTTGACGATGCGCTGCGCCAGCCCCTCAATGATCGCGGTCTTGCCGACGCCCGGCGGCCCAATCAGCACCGGGTTGTTCTTGGTGCGCCGCTGCAGCACCTGAATCGCGCGGCGGATTTCGTCGTCGCGCCCGATGACCGGGTCCAGTTTGCCCTGCTCGGCGCGCTCGGTCAGGTCAATCGTGTATTTTTCCAGCGCCTGCCGCCGCTCCTCGGCATTGGGGTCGTCCACGCGCTGCCCGCCGCGCGCGGATTCAATCGCCTTTTCCAGGCCGTTTTTGGAGGCGCCGGCCGCGCGCAGCAGTTTGCCGAGTTGCCCGCCGTTCCCGTTCTCAAGCGCGGCGAGCACGAACAATTCGCCGGCGATGTAGTCGTCTTTGCGCTCCTGCGCGAGTTTGTCGGCGAGGTTGAGCAGCCGCCCGAGTTCGTTGGAGACATGCACCTCGCCGCGCGCGCCCTCCACCTGCGGCATGCGCTCCAGCGCCTCGCCCAAATCCGAGCGCAGCCGGTTGACATCGGCGTCGGCGCGCGCCAGCAGCCCGCGCGCCGCGCCGCCGTCCTGCTCCAGCATCGCCAGCATCAGGTGCGGCGGCTCAATAAACTGGTGCCCGCGCCCGACCGCGAGACTCTGCGCGTCGGCGAGGGCGAGTTGAAATTTGGAGGTGAGTTTGTCGGGGCGCATGGCGAAAAGGAAAATGGGGGTTCACGCGCCGCGTTTCAAGGCGCGCTTACGCCCCCAGCCCCAGTTTCGTCCCCCCGTCCACCACCAGCACGCTGCCGTTGATGTAGCTGCCGGCGTCTCCGGCGAGGAGCAGCAGCGCGCCGTCCAGTTCGCGGAGTTCGCCGGCGCGGCGCGGGGGGAGGGAGGCGATGTAGGCGCGGCCGCGTTTGCTTTCCAAAAATTCGCGGTTCATGTCGGTGGCGAAATAGCCGGGGGCGAGGGCGTTGACGCGCACGCCGCGCGCGCCGAGTTCCAGCGCCATGGTGCGCGTCAGGTGAATCACGCCGGCTTTCGCCGCGGCGTAGTTGGTTTGTCTGCGTTGCGCGGCCAGGCCGAGCACCGAGGAGATGTTAATAATGGATCCGCCGCTTTTTTGCGCGGTCATTTGCCGCGCGGCGACCTGCGCGACGCGCCACACCGCGCTCAGGTCGGTGTCCAGCACGAGTTGCCAGTCCTCTTCGCGCATCTCCAAAAAGTCGCCGGAGGCGGCGACGCCGGCGTTGTTGATCAGAATATCCACGCGCCCGAAATGCTCCACCGCGCGCGCCACGCCGTCCTCCACGGGATTGCGCTCGTTCACATCCATGACCACGGTCAGCGCGCCTCTTTCGCCGTTCATTCCGCAAATCTCGGCGGCCAATTCCTCCAGTTTTTCCCGACGCCGCGCGGCCAGCGCAAGTCGGCAGCCGGCGCGCGCCAATGTGCGCGCGAAGTGCGCGCCGAGACCGGATGAGGCGCCGGTGACCAGCGCGACGCGGTCTTTCAGCGAAAAAGTTTGCGCGAGAAAATCGCCGGCGGACAAAACGAGTGCGGGCGCGTTACGGCAGCAACTCGGCGATTTTCGCGGCGACCGCGTCCGCGTCCAGATCGGAAAATCCGGCGACCAGTTCCGCGCCGCGCAGCCCGAACATGTAGCGCGCCACCAAAATGCCGTCGTCGCCGTCGGCGTTTCCGTCGGCATTGACATCCAGCAACTTGGTGTCCGCGCCGGCTTTGATTTCGGCCTCCACCGCGTCCGCGCCAGCCGCGCTCTGCTTGTCCGGCAATGCCGCGCCGCGCACACCCAGAAGATACCGCGCAATCAAAATCCCGTCGCGCCCGTCTTCCGCGCCGCTTTCATCCACATCCAAACTGAAGGTGACGATGCTGACGGTGAACACCCGCTCGTCAGAGTTGGAGGCGGCGTCGGTTACGCGGTAGGTAACCTCCACCGGCGCCGCGGTTTCCGTGGTGGGCGTGCCGGTAATTTCGCGCGTGTCGGCGGCCGCATTGAACTCCAGCCCGGCCGGCAGGCCGGTCAGCGAGAAGGTGTAGGGAGTTTGCCCGCGTTGCGCGCCCGGCAACTGCACCGGTTGCGCCAGCGCCTCGCCGGCGAGGAACACCAAATCGGGCGGCTGCGACACAATCGCCAGCCCTTCGGCCGGCGCCGCTTCCACCGAGGCGCTCCACTCGCCGTCGCCGGCGGCGTTGTCGGCGCGCGCCTGCACTTGGTAGGTGGTCGCATTGGTCAGGCCGGGTATCGTGTATCGCGGCGCGGTTCCGACCGCTTCGCCGTCGTCGTCATTGCCGCTTTCCGACTGCCAGGCGCCCGGTCCGGTTTTCGTCCGCCAGCGCACGCGGTAGCCGCTGGTTCCGTCTATCGCGTCCCAGGTGAGGCGCAACCTTCCGTCCCGCGAAGCCGCGCTCAGATTTTCCGGCCCGTCCGCCGGGCGAAGAATGGTGATCGGGTAGTCGGCGGTGTGAACTTTCACCAGAATCAAATTTTCGCCGCCGGCAAGCGGAATGGACGCGCTCGCCGTGTTGGTGGCGATGGAGGTCAGCGAGGCCGGCGTAACCGTCGGCTTGGTGCGCTGGTATTGCACCGCGCCGGCGCTGAAAGTCGGGGTAATGACCACCTCGCGCACCGAGCGCTGCACCACCAGCGAATACGCCGGCACCAGCGGATCAAATGCCGCGGCGGCCAGCAGCGAGTTTCCGTCGTTGCGCGACGCGGAGGCCAGCGATGCGTCGTGAATCAGGAGTTTGGTGATCGCGCCGGCGCGGAACACCTTGACGGTGTAAGTCAGCGTGGTTGAACCGTCTTCGGCGGTGACCACGACCAGGAATATGTTGTTGGAGCCGCCGACTTCGGTGCCTTGCGCGGTGGAGGCCGAGCCCAAAAATCCGTCTCGGCCGACCTGAATGCTCGCGGCGGAATCGGTCGCGGTCGGTGTCAGTGTGAATTGCGCGACGTTGTTGTCGACGGCGACATCGTAGGAGGTTACGCCGGTGGCGAACGCGGGCGACAGCGAGCCGTGCGAAACGGTCAGCGCCGAGAGGGAGGCTTCATCCGACACCGCCAGGCGCGAAACCGCGATCTCGTAGGTCTGCGTGCTTCCGTCTTCGGCGGTAACCTCTATCAGAAAGGTGTTGGCGGACGCGTCCTGCGCCTCGCCACCGGAACTTTTGGTGATGCCCTGGTTGCTCGCCGAGCCGCTGTCCACCGCCGCCAAAAAGCCGCTGCGGCCGACCTTAATGCTCGCTTCGGCGTCGTTCACGGTAGGGGTAATCCCAAAATTGCTCGTGGGGCTGCGAATGTCGGCGGTGTAGGACAAAACCGCCGCGTCAAACGCCGGTGTGAGCGTAACGCCCGAAGGCACCGCCAGCGCGGACAGCGTCGCGTCGGTGCTCACCGCCAGGCGCGAAACCGCGATCTCGTAGCTCTGGGAGGTTCCGTCTTCGGCGGTAACCTCTATCAAAAAGATGTTCGCGGAGGCGTCCTGCGCGGCGTTGCCGCCCGTCCTGTCCATGTTCTGGGCGCTCGTCGAGCCGCTGTCCACCGCCGTCAGAAAACCCGCGCGCCCGACCTTGATGCTCGCGCCGGCCGCGTCGTTCGCGGTCGGCGTGATTGCAAAACCGGTTCGCGAACTGCGAACCTCGGCGGTGTAGGACAAAACCGCCGCGTCAAACGCCGGCGAGAGCGTCACCCCCGACGGCACCGCCAATCCGGACAGGGTCTTATCCGAGAGGGGCTGCCGGCGCGTGAGCGTGAGGTCGTAGGTTTGCTCCGTGTTTCCGTCTTCGGAAGTGACATCAATGGCGATGTTATTTTCGCCGAGGTCCAGCGAAACCGACACTTTGCCGGCGGTGCCGACACTGGTTCCGCCTTTTTTAACGACGAAAGTCGCGTCGTTCGCCGCGGTCGGCGTAACGCCGACCGAGGTGATGCCGCCGCGCACCGAGGCCGTGTAGGAGGTGGTGGCCGCGGCAAACGCCGGCGTCAGCGTTAAATCGCTTGCGCCGTCATTGACCACCAGCGCGGACAGCGTCGCGGTGGTCGCCGGCGTCTGCGAGGTCAGTTCCACATTGTCCGACCAAGAGCCCGCGCCCGAGGCGTTTTGCGCGCGCGCCTGAAAATCGTAGCGGGTGCCGCTGGTCAGTCCGGTCACGGTGTAGGTCATCACATTGCCGAGTTGTTGGCCGCAGGCGCCGGGGTTGGAGGCGCCGTTTGCGCAGTCTGCGTCGTCGCCGCTCGCGTTTTGCCATGTGCCGGGACCGGCGGTGGTGCGCCAGCGGACATAATAGTTGGTGATTCCCGCGCTGTTTGCGGCCGGCGCGGTCCAATTCAGACGAATGGAGGTTGCCGAGACGCGTTTCGCGGTTACCGTCGGTTTGCCGGGAACGCCCGAGGATTGCGCCTGCGCGGCCGTGCCAAACGACACCGCCGCGGCGAGAAAAATGCAACCGGAGATTTTCTTTAACATGTTCATGTGGACGGGTGCGGTGGAAAAAAGGAAACGCTGCGCGGCGAATTATAGCCGCGCCGCCGCCGCTCCTGCAATCCCCTCCCCATCCCGTTTTCTCCCGAAAAACCGCCCCGCGCCGCCCCCGAAGAAAACGGGCGGCGCGCCCTTTTACTGCGTCAACTCGGCGATTTTCGCGGCGACCGCGTCCGCGTCCAGATCGGAAAATCCGGCGACCAGTTCCGCGCCGCGCAGCCCGAACATGTAGCGCGCCACCAAAATGCCGTCGTCGCCGTCGGCGTTTCCGTCGGCATTGACATCCAGCAACTTGGTGTCCGCGCCGGCTTTGATTTCGGCCTCCACCGCGTCCGCGCCAGCCGCGCTCTGCTTGTCCGGCAATGCCGCGCCGCGCACACCCAGAAGATACCGCGCAATCAAAATCCCGTCGCGCCCGTCTTCCGCGCCGCTTTCATCCACATCCAAACTGAAGGTGACGATGCTGACGGTGAACACCCGCTCGTCAGAGTTGGAGGCGGCGTCGGTTACGCGGTAGGTAACCTCCACCGGCGCCGCGGTTTCCGTGGTGGGCGTGCCGGTAATTTCGCGCGTGTCGGCGGCCGCATTGAACTCCAGCCCGGCCGGCAGGCCGGTCAGCGAGAAGGTGTAGGGAGTTTGCCCGCGTTGCGCGCCCGGCAACTGCACCGGTTGCGCCAGCGCCTCGCCGGCGAGGAACACCAAATCGGGCGGCTGCGACACAATCGCCAGCCCTTCGGCCGGCGCCGCTTCCACCGAGGCGCTCCACTCGCCGTCGCCGGCGATGTTGTCGGCGCGCGCCTGCACTTCGTAGATGGTTGCGTTGGTCAGGCCGGGTATCGTGTATTGCGGCGCGGTTACCGCTTCGCCGTCGTCATCGTTCCCGCTTTCCGACTGCCATGCGCCCGGCCCGGTTTTCGTCCGCCAGCGCACGCGGTAGCCGGTGGCTCCGTCGGTTGCGTCCCAGGTGACGCGCAACCTCCCGTCCCGCGGCGCCGCGGCCAGGTTTTCCGGCGCGTCCGGCGCGCGCGTGATGGTGACCTGGTAGTCCGCCCCGTCGGCCCGAATCACCACCACATTGACGCCGCCGGCGAGCGCAATCTCGGCGCTGGCCGCGCCGCTGGCGATGGAGGTGAACGAGGCCGGCGCCGCGCTCGGCTGGGTGCGCTGGTATTGCAGCGTCCCCGAAGAATAGGTTGGCGTGACCACCACGCCGCTCACCGCGCGCGTCGCGGTGAACGCGTAGGCGCGGGTGAGCGGATCAAAGGTGGTCGCGGCGAGCAGCGAGTTCGCCGCGGAGCGCGAAGCGGCGGCGAGCGACGCGTCGTGAATTAAGAGTTGCGACAGCGGCGGCGCGCGAAACACGGTGAGGAGGTGGGTCTGCGTCGCAACTTTATCCTCGGCGGTGACCACAATGCGCAGATCGTTGTCGCCGACCGACAGCGTCTGCGCCGAGGCCGAATTGGCGGCGAGCGCCGACAGCGTTCCGCCGACCGCGCCGATTTGCATGGAGGCCGCGGCGTCGGTTGCGGACGCGGTGATCTCGGTCTGCGTCTCGCTGCCGGCGAGCGCGACATAATACGAGGAGACGCCGGCGCTGAACGCGGGCTGCAACTCACCGGGCGAGACCTGCAGACTCGCGAGGCTGGTGTCGGTGCGGAACCCGGTGACCGCGACGGTCAGCGTGTAGGTCTGGATGGTCGTGCGGTCGTCGGCGGTAACCTCAAAGAGAATGTCATTGTCGCCGCCGCGCAACGGCACATCGGTGAATCTGAAGTCTCTGGACACCACGACGCCGTCTTTTTTGACCGCGTATGAGGCGCGCGCCGCCGCCGCGGCTGTGATTGTGACGCGTTTCACCCGCTGCAGAGTTCCCCCGTGATAACTGGTGGTCGCCGCGGCAAACGCCGGCGTGATCGCCAGGTTTTGGAAAGAGCCATCCTCGGGGATGTAATGGCCGCTGAGGACGGTGAGTGTCGCATCGGTACTCGGCGCTTCCGAGGTGAATTGCAGCGTCTCCGACCACAGCCCGACGCCCTCGTCGTTTTCCCCGCGCACCTCAATGTCGTAAAGCGTTCCGTCGGTCAGCCCGGTAATGGTGTAGGCGCGCGCCGTGGCGGCGAGTTCCACGCCGCAATTTTCCGGATTGCTCGCGCTGTCGGCGCAGTCGGCGTCGTCGCCGGAGGCGTTTTGCCATGTTCCGGCGGCGACATCGTCGGAGTTGCCGGGCGTGCCGTCCGGGTCCAGCGCCGCGGTGCGCCAGCGCACATGGAAATGGGTGAGGGTTTCCGCGTTGCTGGAGGGCTCGGTCCATTCCAGCGCGATGGAAGTCGCCGACAGGCGGCGCGCGCTCAGCGCCGGTTTGCTGGGGATGATCAGCGCGGCGGTTTCGGCCTGCGCAACCGCCGACCAGGGACCCCGGTCGGCCTCGGAGCCGTAAGACCGGACGCGCGCCTGGTAAGTGGTTCCCGGCATCAAATTGGTGAAAGTCGCGGAAGTGGCGGTTCGGTGCATTTTGGTGCCGCCATGAGAGATGTTGCCGACGATATTCACGCCCGCGGGCGCGCTGTTGTCCTCCTTCACCTTCCACTCGGTGCCGAAGACGCGCAAGTGGACATGGTGGTAGCCGAATCCGTCCGGCGGGGAGGGGTCCCGCGTCCAACTGAAATCCAGCGAAACCGCTTCCGAGCCGGTGGTCGGCGTGAGGCTCAGATTGGTGGGCGCATCGGGCGCAAACTGCGCCTGCGCGGACGCGGCAAACAGCGCGGCGAGAAAAATGCCGGTGAAAACTCGCTTAAACATGTTCATTTGCTTTTTCATTTTGCGGGCGGGTGAAATGGAATGGCGGC
>JALCBG010000039.1:0-4469 GCA_028066695.1 Gammaproteobacteria bacterium
CCGGATCCAAATCGCGCTCGGCCGGCGATTCGTCGGCGTAATTTCCAAAGCGGTCCTCGCCGCGCACCAGCAGCGCCGAGTAGCCGGAGTGTTTTACTTGGCGCACATGCGGCGCGATGTATTGGAGGTTGAGGCCGATGCGGCGGTCGCCGCTTTGATTCGGCGCCGAGCAATGCAGCGTCCAGCCGTGGTGCAGCGAGGCCTGGCCCGGCGCCAACTCGCAATGCACCGCGGATTTTTCATCCACGCCATGCACGGTCTGGCTCTGAAACAGCACATTGTTTTCGTCCGGTTGCGACAGGTCGTGCTCCCTTTCGCCGGCGGCGTGGCTGCCGGGGAGCATGCGCATGCAGCCGCTTTCGCGGTCGGCGCGCGACAGCGCGAGCCACGCCGAAACCTGCCCGTCGCTGCTGTCCAGGCCCCAGTAAGTCAGGTCCTGATGCCAACTGACATGCGACGGCGAGCGCGGCTCCTTGACGATGTAGGTGCAGTTGTAAAGCAAAATGTCGGGGCCGATCAACGCTTCAACCGCGTCCAGCAGGCGCGGGTGCGTCGCCAACTCGTGCGGCGAGCGCAAAATGGTGTGCATCTTGGCGAGGTAATGCACCGGTCCGAATTCTTTTTCGGCGCGCTCCATGCGGCGGCGGTGCCGCAGCGCGTCTTCCTCGCTCAGCACATTCACGGGCGAGACAAAACCCTGTTTGTCGTAGGCGGCTTTGAGGTCGGTTGCGGTCATGTTCATGTTGCGGGGCGGGGGAGGGGAAATTAATGCACAGGCGCGCGCGGCTGTCAAGCGCGCATAATTACGCCGACAAGCGCCGCGCGACGCGCCCGATGCTGAGGCCCTGCGCGGTGATGGAGAAGATGACCACGACATAGGTGATGACCAGGAACACATCGCGCTGCGGCGAATCCGGCATTGCCAGCGCGAGCGCGACCGAGATGCCGCCTTTGAGGCCGCCCCACACCAGAATTTTTACCGCGTTGCGGCTGAAGTTTCGGCCGATGCCGCGCAAAAAGGAAATCGGCAAACCGACGCTGACAAACCGCGCGAACAGGACCAGCGGAATCGCCAGCAACCCGGCGGTGAAAAATTCGCCGCGCCATTCCAGAATCAGCACTTCCAGTCCGATGAGGACGAACAGGACGACATTCAAAATTTCGTCCAGCAATTCCCAGAAGTTGTCCAGGCGCATGCGCGTGAGTTCGGACATCGCGTCGCGCCGCGCGCGGTTGCCGATGACCAGGCCCGCGACCACCACGGCGATGGGGCCGGAGATGTGCAGGTCGTGCGCCAGCGTGTAGCCGCCGAGGACGAGCGCGAGGGTGAGCAGGATTTCCACCTGGTAATTGTCCACGCCTTTTAGCAGTGCGAATCCGAACCAGCCGAGCAGCGCGCCGAAAGCCGCGCCGCCGAGCGCTTCCATCGCGAATACTTCGGCGATGCGCGCCGCGGAAATTTCGCCGTCTCCGATCACGCCGAGCAGAATGACGAACACGACCACGCCGACTCCGTCGTTGAATAATGATTCGCCGGCGATTTTGGTTTCCAGACTTTTTGCGATGCCGGCGCGTTTGAGCGCGCCCATCACCGCTATCGGGTCGGTCGGCGAAATCAGCGCGCCGAACAGGAGGCAGTAAAGAAACGGCGCGCCGAGTCCGAGCGCGCCCAGGAGAAGGTAGGCGAGTCCGCCGACAATAAAAGTGGAAATCAACACGCCGGCGGTGGCGAGCAGAGAGATGCTCCATTTCACTTTCGCCAGGTTTTCCACGCTGACATGCAGCGCGCCGGCGAACAGCAGAAAACTCAGCATGCCGTCCATCAGCGCCTTGTCAAAATCAATTTCCGCGAGCAGCAGCGCGGCGCGCTCGCGCACATTGCCGAGGCCGAGATGCCCGGACAACAGCAGCCCGCCCGACAATGCGAGCGCGATGAGCATGACGCCGATGGTGGTCGGCAGGCCGATGAAGCGGTGGTTGATGTAGGAAAACGCCGCCGCCAGACTCAGCACGGCGGCGGTGATGTGGATGAAGTCCATGAAGGTTTGGGAGAGTTTTTGCGGAGAGTTTTTTAAGCCGGCGGCGGCATCTCTTCAAAGTTCGGCACTTCGTTGGTGGTGAGGTCCCAGTCCGGGCGGTTGCGCGTGTAGACCACGATTTGCGGCGCGAACCAGTCGCTGTTTTCAAAGCAGCCGGCCGGCAGCGTGACGATGCCGGGGCGGCCGGTGTTGTGGTGGAACATGCGGTTGCCGCAGATCGGGCAGAAGTGGCGCGTGACGGTGTTGCCGCTGTCGGCGGTTACGCTGTAACTGCTGGTCTCGCCGGAAATTTCCACGTCGGATTCGGCGAAAAACGCGTTGGCGGCGTGGCCGGTTCCGGTGACTTTTTGGCAGTCGGTGCAGTGGCACTGCACCATGCGTTTCGGTTTGTCGCGGACGGTGACGGTGACCGCGCCGCAGCGGCAACTTCCGGCGGCGAAAATTTTGTCGGACATGATGTTCTCCAAAGTGAGTTGGTGGAACATTTTGCCACGAATTTTGGAGTAGTCGGGAAAAGTGAAATTTAACCCGCGAGAAGTTTGTTGACCCGCCGCACATAGTCGCCCGGGTCTTTCAGCGCCGCGCCTTCGGCGAGCGCGGCCTGGTCAAACAACACCCGCGCCCAGTCCTCGGCCTGTTCGCCGCCGGCGTCAATGCGCTTGACGATGGCGTGTTGCGGGTTGATTTCCAGCACCGGCATCACGCTCGGCGCCTCCTGCCCCATCGCCTGCAAAATGCGCGCCATGTTCGCGCCGATGTCGGCCTCGTCGGCGACCAGACACGACGGCGAATCCACCAGCCGCGCCGACAGCCGCACATCCTTGACGCGCCCGGCGAGGACGCTTTTGATTTTTTCAATCAGCGGTTTCATGTCTTCTTCGCCGGCTTTTTCCGCGCCGTCTTTTTCATCTTTCGCGCCCGGCAATTCGGCCGGGTCCAAATCGCCCTTGGCGACCGACTGCAGTTTTTTGCCGCCGTATTCGCGCAGATGCCCGACCACCCATTCATCCACCGCGTCCGACAGCAGCAGGACTTCAATTTTGTTTTTGCGGAACACTTCCAGATGCGGCGACGAGCGCGCCGCGGCCGCGTTGTCGGCGGTCAGGTAGTAAATCGCTTTTTGCGCCATCGGCATGCGCGCGATGTAGTCGTCCGGCGAAACATTTTGCGCGTCATCGTCGTTGTGCGTGGAGGCGAAGCGCAGGAGTTTCGCGAGTTGCTCTTTGTTGTCGGGGTCTTCAATGATTCCTTCCTTCAAAACGCGGCCGTATTCCTTCCACAACGCCGCGTATTTTTCCGCGTCTTTCGCGGCGATTTTGGAGAGTTCGGCCAGAACTTTTTTCACCGAGGCCGCGCGGATTTTTTCCATACTCTCGTTTTGCTGCAGAAATTCGCGCGACACATTCAGCGGCAAATCGGCCGCATCCACCAGTCCGCGCACGAAACGCAAAAAGTTCGGCATCAACTGCTGCGCGTCCTCGGCGATGAAAATCCGCCGCACATAGAGTTTGATGCCGTGCCGCCGCTCGCGGTCCCACAGATCAAACGGCGCTTTCGCCGGAATGTAAAACAGCGAGATGTATTCCAGTTTGCCCTCCACGCGGTTGTGCAGCACCACCGCCGGCGGCTCCGGGTCGTAGGTCAGCGCGGCGTAAAAGGCGTTGTATTCGTCGGGTTTGATTTCGTTTTTCGGCCGCGCCCACAATGCCGAGCCGCGGTTTACGGTTTCCCACTCGTCTTTTTCGCCGTCTTTTTCATCGGACTTTTTCCGCATCCAAATCGGCAGCGAAATGTGCTCGGAATATTTTGCGATGAGCGCGCGCAGGCGCAGCGGCTCCAGAAATTCCTTTTGCTCGGGGCGCACTTCCAGAATGATTTCGGTGCCGCGTTCACGCCGCTCCACTTTTTCCAGTTGGTATTCGCCGCCGCCGTCGGAAACCCACTTGACACCGTCGGCCGGTTTGTCGCCGGCGCGGCGCGTCAGCAGCGTAACTTTTTGCGCGGCCAAAAACGCCGAGTAAAACCCGACGCCGAATTGCCCGATGAAAGCGCTGTCGCGCGTGTCTTTGTCCGACATTTTTTGCAAAAAGGCGCGCGTGCCGGAGCGCGCGATGGTGCCGATGTTTTCAATCACTTCGTCGCGGCGCATGCCGATGCCGTTGTCGCGCACGGTGATCGTATTTTTATCCGCGTCCACCCAAATGCCGAGCGCGTCGTCGTCCTCATATAACTTTTTGTCGGTCAGCGCGGAAAAACGCAGCCGGTCGCACGCGTCCGAGGCGTTGGAAACCAGTTCGCGCAGGAAAATTTCCTTGTTGCCGTAAAGCGAATGGATGATCAGGTGCAGCAGTTGCTGCACCTCGGTTTGAAACGCATGCGTCTCCGGCTTTCCGGAAGTTTTCGCGGAAGTTTTTTTGGCGGGTTTTTCAG
>JALCBG010000039.1:4569-19401 GCA_028066695.1 Gammaproteobacteria bacterium
TGCGTCTCCGGCTTTCCGGAAGTTTTCGCGGAAGTTTTTTTGGCGGGTTTTTCAGCCATAGTTTTTCGCGGGGATTTTTATAACCCCAAACCGCGCAGTTTGGTTTCCATCGCGGTAATCGCGTCCTCATCCGCGTCGTCATCAACGCCGCGCGTCAGATCTTCGCCGCGCAAACCGAAGGCGTAACGCGCGATTAAAATTCCGTCGTCGCCGTCGGCGGCGTTGTCGCCGTTGATGTCCAGCAAATCCAAGTCGGCGCCGTTTTTTGCGTTTTCCTCCACCAGGTCCGCATCGGCGGCGGTTTGTCCGCCGGTGACTCCGGCGGCGCGCGCGCCGAGCAAATAGCGCGCCAGCATGATTCCGTCGCGCCCGGTGACGCCGCCGACTTCATCCACATCGGCGTCATACGCGCGCACCGCGACGGTGGCCGCAGTCGAGTAAGGCCCGTCGCCTTCGGCATTGGCCGCCGCGACTTGCACGGTGTAATCGCCGGCGGCGAGTCCGAGCGCGGTGTGCGCGCGCGCGTCGGCGCCGGTTTGGTGGGTGAAAGTGTTCGCGGAATTTATCCAGCGAACGGTGTAGCCGGTAACCGCCGAGCCGTTTTCGTTCGCCGCCTCCCAGTTCAGGCGAAACTTTGCGGCGCCGGCGGTCGCGGCCGGATTTTGCGGCGCGCCGGGCGTGGTCGGATTGGAAACGGTTACCGTGTAAATGTTCTGCGCGCCGCTTTGCGCGGTGACCGTGAAGGCGAGCGCTTCGCCGGACACCACGGTGTGTTCAACAACGCCGCCGCTCGCGACCGCGGCGCCGAATGCGCCGGGTTTGCCGGCGCGGATGCGCGCGCCGGCGTGGTTTGCCGCGGGCAAAAAGGTGACCGTGCCGACCGCGCTCGCGACAAACGCTTCGTATTCCAAATGCGCGGCGTCAAAACCCTTGCCGCCGTCTCCGCCGACTTTTGTCAATTCGGCGTCGGCGCCGGAATGTTTGAAGGCGAGGTTGCTGAGGGTCGCGTCATCGGAGCCGTTGCGCGGACGCGAGATGTGGAAGTTATAGGTCCGCCGGTCCGCGCGGTTGGCGGCGATGACTTCCACCGTAACAAGATTGAACCAGCCGGGCGTAGATATAAGCGAGCGCGACGGAGTCAGCGCTCCGCTTTCCACCGGGGCTGCGGCCAACTCTATGTTCAAAGACGAGTAATCGTTCTTGGCGTCAAATATGGAGACCGTGATGGAATCCGCCGAGGGCGCGGTCGGGCGGACCTTGATTCGGCTGGCGGAGTCGGGCAGCGTGACGAAATACTGCAGATTTTCGGGGGTGAATGCCGGGCTGAATGTCGCCGCCAAATCCGCGTCGTCCGCGTCGGTGAGGACGAGCGCGCTGAGCGACGCGTCGGAGGAAGCCTCAGCGCCGCTCTCGTCGACCGAGGCCGACCACGCGCCGACGCCGGCGGCGAACACCGCGGCGACTTGCACTTCGTAGGTCTCGGCGGCGTCCAGGCCGGCGATGCTGTGACTGGTGCCGCTCGCGTCTTCGCCGGCCGCGCCGGCCGCATTCACCCAGTTCTGCGCGTCGCTCGCCCAGCGCACTTTGTAGCCGGTGGCGCCGGCGACCGCGTCCCAACTCGCCGAGATGGTGTTGGCGCTGCGCGACGCGGTGAGTCCGCCCGGCGCGGCCGGAATGGTGATTTCGCCCAGATCGGAAAAGGCCCCGTTTTCCCCGTCTTCCTCTGATGCGCCAATGCGCATTTGCCAGCGCCCGGCCTGCAAGCCGTGAATGGTGATGGCGGTGGAACTCGTGCTCAACCTGCGGAAACCGCCGGCGATGGTGGTGCCGGCAACTTCGGCGCCCGCGGGCAGAAGACTGCCGAAGTCGGATGTCAGCCACGGCGCGTCCGGCGGGTCGGGCACAATCCGCATATGCAGAATGTAGCCGGAATGCGTGCGTCCGCCGGTCACGGTCGGCGCGGTCCAACTATATGTCAGCGCGCCGCCGGACACCGGCGAATTCCACAGCGCCAGAGAGGCGCCGGTGATTTTGGAGATTTGCGCCTGCGCCGGCGCGGCCGCGCACAGCAGCGCAAAGGCCAGCAGGGCGCGCGTCAAATTTCGCGTCACATTTCGTTTCATCGGGTTTCTCCGCGGATATCAGCGATTTTTCGCGCAATACCCTACCATAATCCGCCGAAAATTGACGCGGCGCGGCAAAACCCGTATAGTCGCGCCATTCGGGGTATGGCGCAGTCCGGCTAGCGCGCCTGCTTTGGGAGCAGGAGGTCGGGAGTTCAAATCTCCCTACCCCGACCAGATTCGCCGCCCATTTCATGTTTATGTCATGTAAAATGGCGGCGCGCCCGTAGCTCAAGTGGAAAGAGCAACGGTCTTTCGGTTCGCGCATGTTTTTGCGCGCGGCATGGGAGCCTGCGGCGGGAATGCAACCGCCGCAGTGGAGGGCACTGTATCGGTGAAACCTTAGCGCGTTACGGCGATGGCAATACCGAGGAAACCCGGCGGCGCCGGGGATCCGTAGAGACTATATGTGCCCCGCCTGAGACGGCGAAGATATAGTCCAGACCCCAAACGCGCGCGGATTTTCGGGCGCGGCGGCGAAAGCCGTGGCGGGTATGCTAAGCCGTAGGTTGCAGGTTCGAATCCTGCCGGGCGCACCAGTTTTTCGCGGGACTTTTTGCATGGGATTTTTTCCATGAGAGATTTTCCGCGGGACTTTTTTTGAGGGGGGATTTTCCGCGGACTTTTTATTTTCCGCGGCGATTTTTGCATGCCAAAAAATATCCGCGCAAAATCCCCCACAATCTCCGCGCCGCGCGGCATAATGCGGCGGGAAATGGTGAGCGTAGCTCAGTTGGTAGAGCCCCGGATTGTGATTCCGGTCGTCGTGGGTTCGAGTCCCATCGTTCACCCCATTCCCGTTCGTTCCGCCCGGCGCGGCTTCCCGGGGGCCGTTAGCTCAGTTTGGTAGAGCGGCTGACTCTTAATCAGCGGGTCGTAGGTTCGAGCCCTACACGGCCCACCGTTCAACCCAACCGGCGCGAAAGTGGCGGAATTGGGAGACGCGCCGGATTTAGGTTCCGGTGCCGCAAGGCGTGAGAGTTCGAGTCTCTCCTTTCGCACCATCTTAAAAATGCAATCAGAAAATGCAGGTATCCATCACAGAATCCGGCGTCATTGAGCGCAAGTTGCGCGTCTCGGTGCCGCACGCCGAAGTGCAAAGCGCGATTGACGCGAAATTGCGCAGCGTCGCCGCGCGCGCGCGCATTCCCGGATTTCGCCCGGGAAAAGCGCCGGCCGACATAGTCGCGCGGCGTTACGGCGAGCAAGTGCGCCACGAGGTGATCACCGACGAAATTGAATCCAGTTACCGCGAGGCGATCAAGCGCGAGGAAATCGTGCCGGCCGGGCTGGTGTCCATTGAGCCGCAGCCGTTTGAGGACGGCGCCGATTTGCAGTATGTCGCGACCATTGATTTGTATCCGAAAATTCCGGCGCCGACCCTGGCCGGGCGGCGTTTTGAAAAACCGGTGTGCGAAATCGCGCCCGACGACGTGGAGCGCACCGTGCAAAATATCCGCCGCCGCCACGCCGAGTTTTCGCCGAAGGACGGCAAGGCTGCGGCGGGCGACCGGCTGACCGTGGATTTCACCGGCGAAATTGACGGCAAGCCTTTTGAAAACGCCGACGGAAACGAGCACCAATTCGTTCTCGGCGACGGCCATTTAATTTCCGGCTTTGACAAACTCGCCGGCGCGCGCCGCGGCGACGAGCGGCGCATCACTCATGAATTTCCGGCGGATTATCCGGACCCGGCCGCGGCCGGCAAGCGCGCCGAGTTTTTGGTGAAGGTGCGCGCGGTGGAGTCGGCGAAGTTGCCGGAGTTGAACAACGAGTTCGCCAAGCAACTCGGCATCGCCGAGGGCGGCATGGCGAAAATGCGCGCGGAAATTGAAAGCAGTTTGCAGCGCGAATTGCGCATGCGCATGCGCGGCGCGTTGCGCGAGCGGGTGATGACGCAGTTGCTGGAAATCAACGAGATTCCCGTGCCGCGCGGACTGGTGGAGGCCGAAAAGAAACGCCGCATGCAGGCGCTGCGCGAGAGTTTTAACGCGCCGCCGGGAAAGGAGCCGGAGTTGCCGCCGCAGGAGCAGGCGCGATTTGACGAGTCGGCGCGGCGCGGCGTGGCGCTCGCGCTGGTGGTCGGGGAAATCATTGAGCAGAACGGCATGAAACCCGACCCGGAATTGGTGGAGACGCGCCTTCGCGACGCGGCGCGCGAATACAATGACCGGGAGCAAATCATCGCCTGGTACAAATCCGACCCGGCGCGCATGCGGCGGCTGGAGGAATCGGCGCTGGAAGAGCAGGTGGTGATGCGCATGATTGAAACCGCCGACGTGGTGGAAAAACGGGTATCCTTTAAGGACTTCATGGCGTCCGAGAGCGCCGCTTCCTCCCTGCCCGAACCGGAACGCGAATCCGCATGAACATGAGCCAGCCGAAAAAAACGCCGCCGAAAAATCTCAGTTTGGTGCCGATGGTGGTGGAAACCACCGGGCGCGGCGAACGCGCCTACGACATCTACTCGCGCCTGCTGAAGGAGCGCGTGGTGTTTTTGGTCGGGCAGTTTGAGGACCAAATGGCGAACCTGATTGTCGCGCAACTTTTGTTTCTGGAATCGGAAAATCCGGAGAAGGACATCTCGCTCTACATCAACAGCCCCGGCGGAATGGTTTCCTCGGGCCTGGCGATTTACGACACCATGCAGTTCATCCGCCCCGATGTCAGCACGGTGTGCATCGGCCAGGCGGCCAGCATGGGCGCGGTCATCCTCGCCGGCGGCGCGCCGAAAAAACGCCACGCGCTGCCGCATTCGCGCGTGATGATTCACCAGCCGATGGGCGGCTCGCAGGGGCAGGCCTCGGACATTGAAATTCACACCCGCGAAATTTTGGCGGCGCGCGAAAAACTCAACAAAATTTTCGCCGAGCACACCAGCCAGCCGCTGGAGCGCATTCGCAAAGACACCGACCGCGACTATTTCCTGAGCGCAACCGAAGCGGCCGAATATGGCATCATAGATTCGGTGCTGAGCCGGCGCGAGTAGCGTCCGCATTTTTCACGGCGGCTTTTCCGCGGCGATTTTTTTCATGCCGTATTTTCCGCGGGACTTTTTCAAAACCATGCCCGACATTCCCTCCAAAACCGAAAAACTGCTTTGCTGCACTTTCTGCGGCAAGAGCCAGCACGACGTGCGCAAGTTGATCGCCGGCCCCTCGGTGTACATCTGCGACGAATGCGTGGACCTTTGCAACGAAATCATCCGCGAAGACGGCGGCGAGCGCGCCGCGCGCGGGCGCGCATCTTTTCCGCGCCCGCAGGAAATCCACGCGATTTTGGATGACTATGTGATCGGCCAGCAGGGCGCGAAAAAAACCCTGTCGGTCGCGGTCTACAACCACTACAAGCGCATTGAAAACGAAGAGGCGGTCGGCGAGGTGGACATTTCCAAGAGCAATATTTTGCTCATCGGCCCGACCGGCTCCGGCAAAACGCTGCTCGCCGAGACGCTGGCGAAGCAGTTGAATGTGCCGTTCACCATGGCAGACGCGACCACGCTGACCGAGGCCGGCTATGTCGGCGAGGATGTGGAAAACATCATTCAAAAACTCCTGCAGACCTGCGACTACGAAATTGAAAAGGCGCAAATCGGCATCGTCTACATAGACGAGATCGATAAAATTTCGCGCAAGGCCGACAACCCGTCCATCACCCGCGATGTTTCCGGCGAGGGCGTACAGCAGGCGCTGCTGAAACTGATTGAAGGCACCGTGGCATCCATTCCGCCGCAGGGCGGGCGCAAGCACCCGCAGCAGGAATTTTTGCAGGTGGACACGCGCAACATTTTGTTCATCTGCGGCGGCGCCTTCGCCGGCATGGAAAAAGTCATTCAGGAGCGCACCGAAAAATCCGGCATCGGTTTCGGCGCCGACATTCGCGAAAAATCCGCGGACGAGCGCGCCAACGAATTGCTGAAGGAGTTGGAGCCGGAAGACCTGATCAAATACGGCCTGATTCCCGAATTCATCGGCCGCCTGCCGGTGGTGGCGACGCTGGAGGAATTGGACCAGGACGCGCTGGTGCGCATCCTCACCGAGCCGCGCAACGCGCTGACCAAGCAATACGCAAAACTTTTGAAACTGGAGGGCGTGGAACTGGAGTTCCGCCCGAAAGCGCTGCAGCAAATCGCCAAGAAGGCCATGGAGCGCAAAGCCGGCGCGCGCGGACTGCGCTCCATTTTGGAGAGCGCGCTGCTGGAGACGATGTATGAACTGCCGTCGCTGCGCGAGTCGCAGCCGGGCATTCGCAAGGTCATCGTGGATGAATCGGTGATCACCGAGGGCTCGCGGCCGCTGTATGTCTACGCCGACAAAAAGAAATTGCGCGCGGCCGGGCGGTCGTAGCGGCGCGTTTTAAGGGTTAGGGGCGCGCGTTAACATGTATTAAAGGGGGTTGAAAGAGGCGCGCCGGCCCGCATATTTTCGGGCGGAAGCAGCGCGGCTGTGCTACTATGTCGCTTCCTCCCCCACGCCGACCCCAAACCCAATGCCCAATCCCCCGCGAATCTCCGAGCCCGGCCTGTCCGGCGCCGTCAATTTGCCGGTGCTGCCGCTGCGCGATGTGGTGGTCTTTCCGCACATGGTCGTGCCGCTTTTTGTCGGGCGCGCGCGCTCGGTCAAGGCGCTGGAGACGGCGATGGCCGGCGGCAACCGCATTTTGCTGGTGGCGCAAAAGGACGCGGCCTGCGATTCGCCGAAACCGGACGACATCTACGAGGTCGGCACGGTTGCCTCCATCCTGCAACTTTTGAAGATGCCCGACGACACCATCAAGGTGCTCGCCGAGGGCGAGCGGCGCGCTGCTATCGTCCGCTACACGCACGACCACTACGACGAGGAAGCCTGCTTCACCTGCCTGGCGAAACTGGTCGGCGATTCGCACGCGCCGACGCGCGAGTCCAATGTGCTGATGCGCGCGGTCACCGCCGAGTTTGAAAAATATGTGAAGTTGAACACGCAGATCCCGAAGGAGATTCTGACTTCGCTCGGCGGCATCGACGACCCCGGCCGCGTCGCCGACACCATCGCCGCGCATTTGATTTTGAAAAGCGAGGCCAAGCAAAAAATTCTGGAACTGCTGGTTCCGGAAGAGCGCCTGGAGCACATCTTCGGCGTGATGGATTCGGAGATTGACCTGCTGCAGGTGGAGCGGCGCATCCGCTCGCGCGTCAAAAAGCAGATGGAAAAAAGCCAGCGCGAATATTTCCTCAACGAAAAGATGAAGGCGATTCAGAAGGAACTGGGCGACCTGGACGACGTGCCCAACGAGCACGACGACCTTGCGCGCAAGGTCGCCGACTCCGGCATGTCCAAGGAGGCGCTCGCCAAAGCCGAGGGCGAGTTGAAAAAACTCAAGATGATGTCGCCGATGTCGGCCGAGGCCACGGTGGTGCGCAACTATGTGGACTGGCTGCTGGCGGTGCCGTGGAAGAAGCAGAGCCGCATCTCCAAAGATTTGCTCAAGGCGCAGAAAATCCTGGACACCGACCACTACGGCCTGGAGAAAGTCAAGGAGCGTATTCTGGAGTATCTCGCGGTGCAGCAGCGCGTGAAAAAATCCAAGGCCGCGATTTTGTGCCTGGTCGGCCCGCCCGGCGTCGGCAAGACCTCGCTCGGCCGCTCCATCGCGCGCGCCACCAACCGCAAGTTTTTGCGCATGTCGCTCGGCGGCATGCGCGACGAGGCCGAAATCCGCGGCCACCGCCGCACCTACATCGGCTCCATGCCGGGCAAGGTGATTCAAAACCTGGCGAAAGGCAAGACGCGCAATCCGCTGTTCATGCTGGACGAGGTGGACAAAATGTCCATGGACTTCCGCGGCGACCCGTCCTCGGCGCTGCTGGAGGTGTTGGATCCCGAGCAGAACCACACTTTCGGCGACCACTATCTGGAGGTGGACTACGACCTGTCCGATGTGATGTTCATCGCCACCGCCAACACGCTGAACATTCCCGGCCCGCTGCTGGACCGCATGGAGGTCATTCGCATCTCCGGCTATACCGAAGAGGAGAAATGCGAAATCGCCGAACGCTACCTGCTGCCCAAGCAGCGCGCCAACAACGGCCTGAAGGAAAGCGAGGTGAGCGTCAGCGAAAAAGGCATCCGCGACATCATCGCGTTCTGGACGCGCGAGGCCGGCGTGCGCAATCTGGAGCGCGAAATCGCGAAAATCTTCCGCAAGGTGGTGAAGCGGTTCCTGCTGAACAAAAAAGACGCGAAAAAGACGGCGCGCATCACCCCGCAGTCGCTGGAAAAATACCTCGGCGTCAAGCGCTACCGCCGCAACGACATTGAGCAGCAGAACAAAGTCGGGCAGGCCACCGGGCTCGCCTGGACCGAGGCCGGCGGCGAGTTGCTGACCATTGAGACGGTGGTCATGCCGGGCAAGGGCAAGCATGTCTACACCGGCAAACTCGGCGACGTCATGCAGGAATCCATCACCGCGGCGATCAGCGTGGTGCGAAGCCGCAGCGTGCAGTGGGGCATTGATCCGCAGTTCCACCAGAACCGCGACATCCACCTGCATGTGCCCGAGGGCGCCACGCCGAAAGACGGGCCGAGCGCCGGCATCGGCATGTGCATCGCCATCATCTCGGCGCTGACCGGCATCGCCACGCGCTCCAGCGTCGCCATGACCGGCGAAATCACCCTGCGCGGCGAGGTGCTGCCGATCGGCGGGCTGAAGGAAAAACTGCTGGCCGCGCACCGCGCCGGGCTGAAAACCGCGCTGATTCCGCGCGAGAATTCGCGCGAGTTGCGCGAAATTCCGGAGAAAATCCGCCGCGAACTGGACATCAAGCCGGTCAAGTGGATTGATGAGGTGATCGAACTCGCGCTGGAGCGCGCGCCGAGCGCCGAAGCCGGCAAAGACGAGGCGAAACCGCGCCGCAAAAAGAAGGAGGAGGCCGGCAAAGAATTGACCGCCCACTAGCGCGGGCGGCGCGGTTGCGCTACAATCCGCCCCCGAATCGCCGCGTGGCGCGCCGGGGCGCGGGGGTTCTCCCGGGATTCGCCAAAAATCGGCTTGACATCCGCCCGGCATTCGCCGCCGAATTTTGGTAGAATTGCCGCGGCAAAGCGAAGAAATCCGTCCGCGGGCGGCGGCGCAAACCGCGCCATCCGCTCATTTTCATCTGTTTATTTTCAAACCCAAAGAGGAAACACACTATGAACAAAGCAGAATTGGTTGATGCGGTCGTGTCCGCCACCGGTCTGAACAAACCCGATGTAAGCAAGTCGGTCGACGCCGTGTTCTCGACGATCAGCAGCACGCTGGCCAAGAGCGAAACGGTGGCAATCGTTGGTTTCGGAAATTTCACCACCAGCGACCGCGCCGCGCGCACCGGGCGCAACCCGCGCACCGGCGAGACCATCAACATTGCCGCCTCGCGCGTGCCGAAGTTCAAGGCCGGCAAGGCGCTGAAAGACGCGGTGTCGTCCTCAATGTCGGGGGCGTAATGCGCGCCGGCTTGTCCGGCGAATCAGGTTTTCCCCGGTTGACGACGGGCGCTTAGCTCAGCCGGGAGAGCGCCGCCCTTACAAGGCGGAGGTCGCAGGTTCGATCCCTGCAGCGCCCACCACAACAGGGGCGGTAGTTCAGTCTGGTTAGAATACCGGCCTGTCACGCCGGGGGTCGCGGGTTCGAGTCCCGTCCGCCCCGCCACAACGAAAAATGCGAGACGGCGGCGTCTCGCATTTTTTTTGCATTTTTCAAAACCGGAACAAAACATGCTGACACAAATTCGAGAACGCGCCAGCGGCTGGCTGGCCTGGGTGGTGGTGATTTTGATCACGATTCCCTTCGCGCTGTGGGGCGTCCAGTCGTATTTCACCAGCCCCGAATACGCGCCGGTGGCGACCATTAACGGCGAGGAAATCCCGCTTTTCGCCTACCAGCGCGAACTGTCCGAGCGCCGCCAGGAAATGCGCCGCCGCGCCGGCGGCAACATCAGCCGCAGCCAGTTGGAAAGCCGCGCGGTGCGCGTGCAGGTGCTGCAAAACATGGTGGCAAACCGGCTGATCACCCAGTATGTGCGCGACCGCCACTACCGCGCGACCGACGAAAACCTGCGGCGGCGCATTGAGACCAACTCCATGTTTTTGCGCGACGGCGAGTTTGACCCGGGCCTGTATCACACCCTGCTGCGCAGCAACGGCACCACGCCGCAGGCATACGAGGAGCAGATGCGCCGCAGCGCCGAGATTGAACAGTTGTCGCTGTCGCTGACCGAGACCGCGTTCGCCACCGAGCACGAGGTGGACCGCATGCTCAAACTGCGGACGCAGACGCGCGCCGCCGACTACGCGCTGATCACGGCCAAGGATTTTGAAGGCGAAGTTGAAATCAGCGAAGAGGCGGTGAAGGCGCAATACGAACAGCGCGCGAAATCCTTTGAGGCGCCGGCGCGCGTCAAGGTGGAATACATTGACCTCAGCGTGGACAAACTCGCCGAAGGCATAGAACCCACCGATGCGGAAATCGCCGCGATGTATGAGCGCAACGCCGAGCGCTACAAGCAGGCCGAGTCGCGCAAGGCCAGCCACATTTTGTTCGGCATGGACGATTCCGCCGATGAGGAGGCGCGCGCGGCCGCGCTGGCGAAAGCCGAGGAAGTGCTGGCCGAGGCGAAAGGCGGCGGCGATTTCGCCGCGCTGGCGAAAACCCATTCGGACGACCCCGGCTCCAAGGAAAAGGGCGGCGACCTCGGTCCGGTGCTGCGCGGGCAGATGGTCGCGCCGTTTGAGGAGGCGGTGTTCTCCATGGAAGAGGGCGAAATTCGCGGGCCGGTGGAGACCCAATACGGCTACCACATCATCAAACTGACCGAACTGCAGGAGTCCCGGCAAAAGGGCCTGGACGAAGTGCGCGACGAGGCAGCCGAGGAAGTGCGGCGCGAGCGCGCCAGCGCGCTGTTCTCCGAGATGGCCGAGAGTTTTGAAAACCTGGTGTTTGAAGATCCCGACAGTCTGCAAACCGCCGCGGACGAACTCGGGCTGAGCATTGAACAAACCGACTGGTTCACCGAGACCACCGGCGAGGGCGTCGCCGCCGAGGCGCGCGTGCGCGACGCCGCGTTCGGAGACGACGTGCTGCAAAACGGCGTCAACAGCGCGGCCATAGAACTCGGCTTTGACCGCCTGCTCGCGCTGCGCAGGGTGGAATACGAAGCCGCGCGCACCAAGCCGCTGGAGGAAGTGCGCGCCGGCATTGAGTCGCAACTTAAACTGGCCGAGACCGCGAAAAAGGCGAAAGCGCGCGGCGAAGCGTGGCTCGCCGAATTGCGCGAAGGCAAGCGCGACTGGAAGAAATTATTGCGCGAGGAAAAACTCAAAGCGAAAACGCTGCCCGAGAAACGCGCCGATGTGCCGCCGGAATTGTCCGCGCTCGGCGCCGCGGTGTTCGCGCATGCCGGCCCGCCGCCGGGCAAAACCGCGTTTGACGGCGCGGTGCTCGCCAACGGCGACTACGCGCTCTACGCGCTCAAGGAAGTCGCCGAAGGCGACCTCGGCGGCGTGGAGGAATCCGAGCGCGACGATGTGCGGCGCCAATTGCTGGCGCGCGACGGCAACGGGCTATACCGCCGCTTCCTCAACGCCATTCGCGCCGAGGCCGACATCTCGGTCAACCGCGAGCAACTGGAAGAGTCGCCGCTGCTGCTTTACCAGTAGCCGCGGCTACTCTTGCGCGAGCGACCAGGCGAGCGTCTGCCCGGCGCGCAGCGGCACGACTTCGCAGTCGCCGGCGGCGTAGACGCGCTCCACCGTCCGCGCTTTTCTGCGCAACTCCAGCCGCCCCGCATTGTGCGGCATCCCGTAAAAATCCGCGCCGTGATGCGAGGCGAATCCCTCCAGTTTGTCCAGCGCGTCCATCGCGTCAAACACCTCGGCGTATAACTCCATCGCCGCGTGCGCGGTGTAGATGCCGGCGCAGCCGCACGCCGATTCCTTCGCGCCGCGCGGATGCGGCGCGCTGTCGCTGCCGAGAAAAAACGACGGCTCGCCGCCGCAGGCGGCTTCCAGCAATGCGCGGCGGTGGCGCTCGCGTTTCAGCACCGGCAGGCAGTAGGCGTGCGGGCGCAGGCCGCCGCGAAACATTTCGTTGCGGTTCAGCAGCAGGTGGTGCGCGGTGATGGTCGCCGCGACCCCGGCGCCGCTGTCGCGGACGAACTGCACCGCTTCAATCGTGGTGGCGTGCTCCAGCACGATTTTGAGTTCGGGCACTTCGCGATGCAGCGGCGCGAGGACGCGCTCAATGAACACCGCCTCGCGGTCAAACACATCCACCTCCGGCGCGGTCGTTTCGGCATGCACCTGCAGCACCAGTTTGCGCGCGGCGATTTCCTCCATCAGCGGCATCAGTTTTAAGGGGTCGCGCACACCGGCGTCGGAGTTCGTGGTCGCGCCGGCCGGATAGAGTTTGAAGCCGACGATTGCGTCGTCCTCGGCGGCGCGCGCCACCTCGTCGCGGCCGGTGTCGCCGGTCAGATACAGCGACAGGAGCGGCTGAAAGTTCTTGCCGGCCGCGGCCGCGATTTCATCGCGGTACACGCGCGCCTCGGCGACCGTGCGCACCGGCGGCGACAGGTTCGGCATGACCATCGCGCGCGCAAAACGCGCGGCGGTGTGGCGCGCCGCCATCTCCATAATTTCGCCGCGGCGCAGATGCACATGCCAGTCATCCGGCCGGGTAATGCTCACGCTGTCGCGCTTTGCCATCATTGCATATTAAAACATTTCCATCGGATCAACATCCAGCGACCAGCGCGCGCGCCGCGCGCGCGGGTCGGCCTCCAGCGCCTCGCACCATTCGCGCAGCAGCCGGTGCAGCGGCGCGCGCCGCGCGCTGCGCACCATCAACTGCGCGCGGTGGCGGCCGGCGAGTTTTTCCATCGGCGCGGCGACCGCGTCCAGAATTTGCACGCGGGGCGCGTCGGCGCTCTCGCGCAGTTTCCGCCCGACATCCGCGGCGTGGCGCAAAAACTGCAGCGCGGCGCCGGGCCGCGCGGCCTCGGCGCGCCACAGCGCGATGTGGCTGAACGGCGGCCAGCCGGCCGCGCGCCGCTCGTCCAAACACCGCCCGGCGAAACTCTCAAAGTCGTGCGCGCGCATGGACTGCAGCGTGTGGTGGCCGGGATGCGCGGTCTGAATCAGCACCTCGCCCGGCGCGCGCGCGCGCCCGGCGCGCCCCGAGACCTGCGTCAGTTGCTGGAACAAATACTCGGGCGCGCGAAAGTCGGCGCTGTAAAGCCCCTGGTCGGAATTGACCACGCCCACCAGCGTCACCCCGGCGAAGTCGTGCCCCTTGGAAATCAACTGCGTGCCGATGATGATGTCGGTCTCGCCGCGCCCGATCGCCTCCAGTTCGCGCGCCAGTTGCGCCTGCCCGGGGAATTGGTCGCGGTCCAGCCGGCGAATGCGCGCTTGCGGAAATTTTTCCCGCAGGTGGCGCTCCAGCCGCTGCGTGCCGGCGCCGATGAGGAAGAGTTTTTCGCCGCACTCGCCGCAGGCCATTTCGGCGCGCCCGGCCGCGCCGCAGTGGTGGCAGCGAAACTCCTCGGCGCCGCGGTGGTAGGTCAGGCGCGCGTCGCAACGCTCGCACAGCGCCTGCCAGCCGCAGCGGACGCATTGCGCCAGCGGCGCGAAGCCGCGCCGGTTTAAAAACACGATGGACTGCTCGCGGTTTTCCAGCCGCTGCCGCAGCGCGCGCAGCAGCGGCGCCGACACCCCCTCCACCGGGCGGTGGCGCGCCAGGTCTATGAAATCAATGCGCGGCAGCGCGGCCTGCCCGCCGCGGCGCTCCAGCGCGAGCAACCGGTGCCGCCCGGCGAGCGCGTTGTGGCGCGTCTCCATGGACGGCGTCGCCGAGCCGAGCACCACCGGCACGCCCTCAATGCTGGCGCGCTTGATGGCGAGGTCGCGCGCGTGGTAGCGGAAGCCGTCCTGCTGTTTGTAGGAGATGTCGTGCTCCTCGTCCACCAAGATCAGCCCGGGCGATTTGAGCGGCGTGAACACCGCCGAGCGCGTGCCCAGCACCGCCGCGGCCTCGCCGGCGCGCGCGCGCCACCACGCGCGGTATCGCTCCTCGGGCGGCATCGCCGAATGCAGCACGCAGACCGTGCCGCCGAGCCGCGCGCGCACGCGCGCCACCAGTTGCGGCGTCAGCGCGATTTCCGGCACCAAAAACAGCGCCTGCCGCCCGGCGGCGACGCACTTTTCGGCGGCGTCCAGATAGACCTCGGTCTTGCCGCTGCCGGTGACGCCGTGCAGCAAAAACGAGGCGAAGCCGTCCTGCGCGGCGATGGCATCGGCGGCCGCGAGTTGCTGCGGGTTCATCTTAATCCGCGGCGCATCTTCTTTTGGCGGCGCATCTTGCGGCGCGGGAGGAAGCGGGCGCAACCCGGCCTCCACCGCGCCTTTTTCCAGCAGTTGCCGCAGCGCTCCGCTGCTATTCGGAAATTGCCGCCGCAATTCGGCCGCCTCCACCCAGCCGGCGCCGAGCAAGTGGCGGTGAATGCGCGCCTGCACCGGCGCGCGCGCCAAATCCGGCGCGCCGCCCCCGCCGTCAATTTCAACCGCGCGCAGGCAGCGGCGGCGGGTCGGGTCGCGCGGCGGCGCGCCGCGGCGCAGCGCCTGCGGCAGCGCGGTGTGCAGCGCCTCGCCGAGCGGGTGGTGGTAGTAGCGCGCCGCCCACAGCAGCAATTCCAGCA
>JALCBG010000040.1 GCA_028066695.1 Gammaproteobacteria bacterium
GTCTGGCTCGGCGGCCGCCTGTTTGACCAGAGCGGCTCGTATGACGGCATGTGGATCGCCGGCATCATCGCCGGCCTGGCCGCGGCCGCGATTCACCTGCCAATCAACGAAAAACCGCTGGCGCGCCTGGCGGAGGCGCGGACGGGGTAAGCCCTAGTCAGACCACGCCCAAATTTTCAGCGCTCTTTTTGCGAGGTCTTTCCCCCGCCCTTTGATAGCCCCGATACCCCAATGCACATCGCGATTTTTGACATCGCGAGTAAGAGCGCTCACATCCGGGTAGTCTTTCTTTTTTGACTTAAAAGGATCTTGCCCGGCGTGACTATTCCCGGCCTGACTCAGCAAGCAAAGATTGCCCAGGGTGTTTTTGTAGAGCGACAGCTCATCATCTTGGCATTCATCGCCAAGGTACTTTTTCCAATGCTCATCCAGAGTTTGCGGCAGCACATGCTCGATGGTTCCCAGGGTCGAAAAATCAGGGAGCTGGCCATGGTCATGCATTGACCGGTCGATTTCTTGGAGGACCATGCGCGTAAAAGGCAGCTCTCTCGGCCGATACAACGCCTTGTTGATCAGCCCATACTCGAACTCTTGGTCCGGCACGAAATACCCTTCGTTACGGATCTTCTCACGAAGTGCTTTCCCCGGGTTGAGCTCGCAATCTACGTGCATCAACATACTCGGAAACATGCTGTCATATTTGGTTGTCGGCAACTCGCATACTTTTCTGCGAACCAGCACGACCAGCGTCTCCTTGAGCAGTGCCACTACGGCGGCATCATTCGCCCGCCCATCTGCATGTGCTTGCAACAGGGAAAGTAGAAACGGGTTGCACGCTCCCATGCCGGTTGATTTGATCTTCATCAACTGGTCGGAAATGTTCGGGTGCTCATTCCTTGTTTTCATGGGATTGACAATCTTGTTGTAGATTCTGACCCCCGATTTGATTTTCTCCAAGTGATCTTTTGCTTTTTCGGCAGAGAGACTTTTGTGCTTGTTCTTGAAGTGCACATAAATACGACGGCCCTTGCCGATGGTCTTCTTCTCGTCGACAGACAGATTGGTGCGCAGGTAGTCTTCGAAATCACCGGAGGGTGAATCGATCTCAGCAATCGCATCCAGCCAGTACTTGTTGTGCATTTGTTCATGCTGCATCGAATTCGGCTTGATCAGCGGCTTGAACAGATAATTGCACAGAAGTTCCGGCGCGGTCAATTGCACACCGCGGTCATTCAAGCTTTCAAAAATCGCTTGCGGGTCATCTTTTTCGCCCAGAGGAATCCAAACGATTTTCAGGGATTTCAGCAAAATCTGCGCCAGCATCCACAACGAGGACGCATCAGAGAAGTCCCGTGCAAGTTTTTTGCCGAGATACTTTTTGAAGTCTTCGATTCCATTGTTGGCCTGATCAAAGCGCTGCATATCGGCACTCACCTGATCAGAAATCTGCGGGTTTTCGCCGAAAACGAGGCGATACGTCGGGTAGCGGTCACCCTTTGAGCTGAGCACTTTGAGCGCATCGTACTCTCCGGCACCGGCATTATTGACGGGGTCGTTGACAACGTATTTGCTCAAAAAGTTGGAATGTTCGGCGGCTTTTTGGGATTCATGTGCCATTTCGGAAAGTTTGGTTTTGATTGCCGCAAGGAGCAAATACACAGTCGTGATTCGCTGCTGACCGTCAATGACCAGAAACTTCTGCATGCCGGGAGTGCCGTCGCCTTCCTCTCGAGCCACAATAGGACCGAAAAAGTGATCGGCATTCAGAGCATCCTTCTCGAGATCTCCTCCGAGGTCTTCGATTTCAGGCACCACATGGGCGTTGATGTCGTCGAACAACTGCTTCCATTCTTTCTGTTGCCAGACATAGCCACGCTGAAAAAACGGGATGATGAATTGCACATTGTTGCGAAGCAATTCCTCAAAAGTTCGGTTTGCTACATTTTTTCCAATTTCACTCATGGTCGTTTCAAGTCGTTGGTGGGTGGGAAAATGCCGTATGGCTACGAGAACCTAGGATAACATAGTAGACGAATATCCGCCATGTTGCATTATCAGCAAAAATCGCAATATCCGGCCATTACCCCCCAACAATCTCTTCCATAGCCCCCAAAAACCGCGCCACTTCCGCTTCGCTGTTGTAGTGGCAGACCGACACGCGCACGCAGTCGGTCATGTGCAGCGGGTCCAAAATGTTCGCGGAGAAGTAATCGTTTTTGCGAATGTGCACGCGCACGCCGCGTTCGGACAGCGCGCGGACGACTTGCGCCGACGGAACGCCGCGCACCGCCAATGACACCAAGCCCTCGCGGCGCGGGTTGTCGGCGCCGGCGATGATGATGACTTTTGGCATTTCGGTTAAACCTTTTTTGCTGCGGCAGCCGCGCAGCATCGCTTCTATTAAATGTTTTTCATGCGCGACTATCGCTTCGCCGGCGGCGAGCAGGCGGGCGCGGCGGCCGGCGGATTTGGTGAAATGCGCGCCGAGCCAGTCCAAATAGGCGGCGACTTCGGAGAAGGCGGCGTAGGCCGCGGTGTCGCGCGTGCCGAGTTCCCAGTGGTCGGCGGCGGTGCCGTCCAGTTTGTCGTGCGGCAATTCGGCGAGGCGTTTTGACACCCAGGCGAAGCCGTAATTGTGGCGCGAGAAAATTTTGTAGCCGGAAACCGCGTAGGCGTCGGCGCCGAGCGCTTTGACATCCACGCCGCCATGCGGCGCGTGCTGGATGCCGTCCACGATGATGAAGCAGTCCGGCGCGATGCCGCGAACCTCGCGGCACACCGCGGCGACATCCACCGAGACGCCGGCGACCGGGCTGGTCTGAATAACGGTGACCACGCGCGTGTCTGCGGTCAGCGCGCGGCGGTAGTCGGCGGCGCCGAGCGCGCAGGTTTGCGGGTCATGCGCGATGACATGATATTCGCGGCCGGCATGCGCGGCCCATTGCCGCGCGGCGCTTCGCGTCGCCGGGTGTTCCAATGCGCCGCCGAGCGCGCGTCCGCCCGCGGGCGCGCCGAGCATGGCCGCACGAATTACGCGGAACAAACATTCGGTGCCGCTCTCGCCGACGAAAACCCGCCCCCCCGCTTTGTCATTGTGGGCGGCGCCGAGAAACTCCATCATGTCGCGCCGCCCCGTTTCAATCATGCGAACCAACGCATGCGAGGCCGGGTTATCGCGCCCCTGGTTGTCGGGCAATTCCGACAACTTCGCGGCGACTTTCGCCGCGGTCTTTAACCGCAGCGAGCCGCCCGCGTTTTCAAAATACGCGCGCGCGCCCTGATACGGGCACTTCGCAACATGATGAAACCGCGCGCGAATCTCGCGCAGGAGGCGGGGGTTAAACATGCCGCGCGCTCTCGCGCCATTTGCCAAGTCCGCGGTATACGCTTGTGATGAGCGTCAGGAAAGCGGCGATGATCAGCGCCAGCGCAATCGGCCGCCCCAAAAACCCGCTCCACTCAAAGTGCAGCATCTGCATGGACTGCGCAAAAACCTGCTCGCCGATTTTGCCGAGGATCAGCCCGAGCACAATGCCGGCGACCGAATAACCGGAGCGGCGCAGAAAAAACCCGGCGACGCCGGCGGCGAACATGGCGATGACATCGAGAGTCAGGCCGCGCACCGCATACGCGCCAACCGTGGCGAGCAGCAAAATCACCGGCGCCAAAAATTGAAACGGGATGCGCAGCAGGTTGATGATGGTTTTGGTTTCGAGGTAGCCGATGAACAGGATGGAAAGATTCGCGAAAAACATCGCGGCGAAAACCACCCAGACCAAATCGGCGCTGTTGATGAACACCAGCGGGCCCGGCTCCATATTGTGCATTTGAAACACGCCGACCATCATCGCGGTCAGCGCGCCGCCGGGCAATCCGAGCGCGAGCAGCGGAATCATCGCCGCGCCGGTCGCCGCGTTGTTGGCGGTTTCCGACGCGATCACGCCTTCGAGTTTGCCGCGCCCGAATTCTTCGCGGCGCTTCGACCAGCGCACCGCTTCGTTGTAGCCCATAAAAGCGGCCAGGGTCGCGCCGATGCCGGGCAGGATGCCGCAGAAAAAACCGATGATGACCGAGCGCGCGACCGCAATTTTGTGCGCGAGCAATTCGGCGAGCGTGGGAAAGTTGACGCTGAGTTCCGGCGCGCGGTATGCGCCGCGCGATTTTTTCTCCGCCTGAATGAAAATCTCCGAAACCGCAAAAAAGCCGAGGATGACCGGGATGAAGTGAATGCCGGCGAGCAGGTAGGGCATGCCGAAGTCATACCGGGCAATGCCGCCGACCGGGTCAAGTCCGGCGGTCGCAATCGCCAGCCCGGCGAGAATCGACAGCCAGCCTTTCCAAATGTTGTCCGCGCCGATGGAGGCGGCCACGGTCAGCCCGAAAAACACCAGCGCAAAAATCTCGGGGGGCCCGAACGCCGAGATCGCCCACGCCGCAATCGGCGCGGTCGCGGCCATCATCACCAGCGCCGAGACGACGCCGCCGAGCGCCGAGCACATCACCGCCGCGCCGACCGCCTTGCCGGCCTGGCCGTTGCGCGTCATCGCATAGCCGTCAAACGCGGTCGGCGCATTTTCCGGCGCGCCGGGGATGTTGAACAAAATCGCGGTGATGGCGCCGCCGTACACGCCGGTGCAGTAGATCACCGAGAACAGCATGATGCCGTGCGCGGGCGACAGGTGCGCGGTGAACGGCAGCAGAATCGCGGCGAGAGTGAGCATGCTCACTCCGGGAATCGCGCCGAACAGCATGCCGCCGAGCACGCCGCCGGCGAACACCAGCACGCCGACCGGGTCGCCGAACAGCGCCGCGGTGCCGCCTGCAAAGTTCGCAAAAAATTCCACTTCGGGTGCGCGCGCCTACTGCAGAAAATTGACCAGCGCCGCGCCAATCTCATAGAACGGGCTGATGTTGCCGGCCGGCAGACCCACATACAGCAGGCTGACGAACAGCAGCAGCAGCACGCAGGTGATCAGCGCGGCGACCGCCGCTATCAGGCGCGCGCGGCGCTCGCCCATCAGCCACATCACGGCCGCGGCGAAAAGCGGCGCGAGCACATAAAAGCCGATGTCCTGCATCAGCGCGCCGAAAAAAACCGGCACCGCGAGCATCACGCCGACCGGATTGGCGCGCACGACCGCGAAGTAGGGAAGCAGCAGCGCCGCGGCCGCGGCAAGTTTGAGCGCGTGCAGCGCCGGCCGGTCCAGCCCGAAACGCGCCTGCGCCCAGTCCGGCACGACCAGATAGGCGAGCGGCAGCGCCAGCAAAAAAAATGCGGCCAGGTGCCAGCGCAGCCCGGCGGCGGCCGGGGCGGCCGCCGCTTCGGACTCGCCGGACACGCCGCGGTCGTTCGCCGGCGCGGGAATAAGCCAGTGCCGGACGAGTTGCCCGACGGCGGCAAGCGCGATCAACAACAACAACGCGCGCGGCCAGGCGGCGGCGCCGAAGCGGTAGATCTCGATCTCGCGGTCAAAGCCGAACGACTTCGCATAGAAGAAGCCGGCAAGCGCCAGCCAAAACGCCGCCTCGGTGATGTGGCCGGGTTTCAGGTTGCGCATTTCCACGGATCGCGCCGGACGCTTGAACGGAAGCGAACGCCCGCCCTATTTCACATCCAGCCCCATCTGCTTGTAAACCGTGCGGTATTGGTCGATGGTTTTGGAGATCAGTTTGCGCGTGCCGGGGGTGTCGCGGAAACTTTCGATCAGGGTCATGTACTTTGTCTCGTTGAACGCCTGATAACTCTCCCGGCAGTAGGCTTTTTGGAACGCCCACCGCAGCCACCGCACGCGGTCTTCCGGCGCGTCTTTGTGCGTGAAAAATCCGCGGAAACGAAACAGCGGCTCGAAATCCAGCCCGGCCTCGCGCAACCCCGGCACGCCGGCGAACGCGGACGGCGCATCTTTCAACAAAGTGAGGATCGGTTTGAAAGTGCCGGCGTCGAGAAACTTGCGCACATCGCCCGGCTGCTCGAACAGCGCGTCGACCTGCCCGCCAACGAGCGCGCCGTAACGCTGCCCGGGTTTGTCAAACGAAATCTGCTGAATCCGCATGCCGGTGGCGTCGGTGATGAGCTTCATCGACACCCGCTCCATCGAGCCTTCTTTGGAAACATTGGCGATGGTCGCCTGCCCGTCTTGATTCTTGACCCACTCCACAAACGAGTTCCAGTCATTGAAGCGCTCGTCTTCGGCGCGAATGTAAATCTGGCTGAAAGTGATTTGCGAAGTGACCAGCGGGATTAAATCCCGCGCCGGATTCGGCTGCGACGAATCGCGCGCATGCGCGCTGGACGCGTCGTCGATGTGTTGAAGAACGGTGTAGCCGTCCGTCGGCGCGGCCATGAACGCGGTCATGCCGACCGCGCCGGAGCCGCCCGGTTTGTGGTCGCGGTTGATGGTCGCTCCGGTCAACTCGGTAACCGCCTGCGCCATCGCCTGCGAAACCTGCGCGGAGCCGCCGGCCGGCCCGTATGGGACGATCATGGTCAGCGCGCGCTTTGGAAACCCGCCGGGCCGGTCATTCGAAGCCGGCAAATAGTCGCTCGCGCAGGCCGCGTGCGCCGCATTGACCGAAAGCGCCAGCGCGGCAAGCGCCGCCGCCGATGAAGAAAGGATTTTTTTGCAGTGCGTCATTTTTCGTTCCTCCGCTGTTTTGGTTGGTGAATCGGATAATGGAAACCGCGCCGCCCCGGCGGGGCGAACCGCGGCCGACTACGCTACCACATTTGGCGGACGGACGGAGCGCCTTTGGCGGCGGTCGCGCCCCGCCGCAAGCCGGTTTCACGGGCGGAAATCGGCGCCCCGGCGGCGGTTTGCGGCTACACTTGCGCGGTCATGGCCATGCCGCAGGCAAAAAAACCCGCCGCGCCGCGCCGCGGCGAGACCGCCGCGCTGGTCGCGCGCGCGCGCGCCGCGATGCGGGAAATCGCGGCCGCGAACCAGGCGCGCATCGACGAACTGGTCACCGCGATCGCCTGGTCGCTGTATAAACCGCAGCACGCCGAGGCGCTCGCCGAACTTGCGGTGCGCACCACCGGCATCGGCAACGCGGCCGACAAGACGCGCAAAAACCGCCGCAAAACTTTCGGCACATTGCGCGATCTGCTGCGCGTGAAAACGGTCGGCGTCATTGAATCCGATGAGGCGCGCGGACTGGTCAAATACGGCAAGCCGGTCGGCGTGGTCGCGGCGGTCACGCCTTCGACCAATCCGGCGGCGACGCCGGTCAACAAAGCGATGATGGCGGTCAAAGGCGGCAATGCAATCATCATCGCGCCGTCTCCGGCCGGCTGGGAAACGGCCGATGCCGCGGCGGCGGTGATGCGCGGCGCGCTCGCGCGCGCGGGCGCGCCCCAAGATTTGGTGCAGGTTTTGCCGCGCCCGGTAACGCGCGAGAAGACGCGGGAATTGATGCGCGAAGCGGATTTGGTGGTGGCGACCGGCTCGCAAAACAATGTCGCGGCCGGCTACGCCAGCGGCACGCCGTGCATCGGCGTCGGCGCCGGCAATGTTCCGGTGATCATCGACAGCAGCGCCGACTTGGAGGACGCGGCGGAAAAAATACGGATGTCAAAAACCTTTGACAACTCCACTTCCTGCTCGTCGGAAAACGCGCTGATCATTTTGGACGATGTGTATGCGCGCGCGATGCCGGCGCTCGCCGCGGCCGGCGCGCACGCGCTCGGCGCGGAGGAAAAAGAAAAAGTCCGCGCAAATTTGTGGCGCGGCGGAAAACTCAATCCGGATTTCATCGCCAAGGACGCCGGCGTGTTCGCCGAGCGCGCCGGGCTCGGCGCGGAGGCGCGCGCCGCGCGTTTCTTTTTGGCGGAGGAGGCGGAGTTTGATGCGTCCTCCGAATTTGCCGATGAAAAACTCTCGCTGCTCGCAAGCGTTTACCGCGCGGCCGATTTCAACGACGCGGTGCGGCTGGCGCGCGCGATTTTGCAGGTGCGCGGGCGCGGGCATTCCTGCGGCATCCACACGCGCGACACGGCGCATCCGCGGCGCCTCGCGGAGGAATTGGATGTGGTCAGGGTGCTGGTCAACCAGGCGCATGCATTCGGCAACGGCGGCAGTTTCAACAACGCATTGAACTTCACGCTGAGCATGGGCTGCGGCACCTGGGGCGGCAACAGCATTTCGGAAAATCTGAACTACCGCCACTTCATCAACATCACCCACCTGGTCACCGCCGTGAAAGAGGACAAGCCGGGCGAGGAGGAATTGTTCGGCGCGCATTTCGCCAAGTATGGGCGCGACTGACGCGTATCCCGCCGCCGACAATGTGCGCGCGCTGATTGAGGCGCAGGCGCGCGCGCGCGGAGACGCGGTTTTTTTGATCGCGCCCGACGACGGCGAGGAAATTACTTTTTCAAAGTTGCGCGAAAGCGCCCGCGAAATCGGCGCGCGCTTGGACGCGCTTGGCGTGCGCGGCGGCGCGAAGGTCGCGTTCCTGCTTGACAACGGAAGTTGGACCGCGAAATTGCTGCTCGGCGTGATGGCGTCCGGACGCGTGGTGGTGCCGCTGAACACGGCCGCAGGTCCGGCGCACCTGCGGCATGTGCTCGCGCATTCCGACGCCGAGTTGGTGTTTGTCGCGCCGCAACACCGCGAAAAACTGGGGGAGTGCGCGGTTGCGACGGTGCCGGCCTCGGAGACGCGCGCGCCGGAGTGGCCCGCGGCGCGCGGCCGCGCGCAAGTTCGCGCGGCCGCGCCGGCGGCGCACGACGCGGCGCTGCTGCTCTACACATCCGGCTCGACCGGCCTGCCGAAAGGCGCGCTGCTGAGTCATGCGGCGGCGGTGCGCGGCGGGCGCAATGCGGCCGGCGGCCACGCGCTCGGCGGCGCCGACCGCGCGCTGTGCGTGCTGCCGCTTTGCCATATTAATGGCGCGATGGTCACCGCGATGGCGCCGCTGGTCAGCGGCGGAAGCGTGGTCATGCCGCGCCGCTTCAGCGCAAGCGTGTTTTGGAATTTGATCGCGCAATACGAATGCACCTGGTGCAGTTTGGTGCCGACCATGATCAACTACCTGCTCGACCGCGCCGAACTCGAGAAATTCTCATTCGGCGAAGACGCGCGGCTGCGCAATTTTCGCTTCGCGCGCTCGGCGTCGGCGCCGCTGCCGGCTTCGGTGCTGGCGCGGTGGGAACGCGTGTTTTGCGCGCCGGTGATTGAGACACTCGGGCTGACCGAAACGGCCGGCACGGTGGCCGCGAATCCGATGCCGCCGGCGGCGCGCAAGCCCGGCTCGGTCGGGCGCGCATATGGAAATGAAATTCGCATCCTCGGCGCGGACGGCAATTTTTGCGGGCGCGGCGCGCCCGGAGAAATCGTGATTCGCGGCGGCAACCTGCTGGGCGAATATTACAAAGACCCCGCCGCCACGCGCGCCGCGTTTGCCGGCGAATGGTTTCGCAGCGGCGACCTCGGCTGCCTGGACGAAGATGGTTTTCTGTTCGTAACCGGGCGCCTGAAAGAATTGATCATCCGCGGCGGCGAAAACATCGCGCCCCGCGAAATCGACGACGAACTGCACCGGCACCCGGCGGTGCTGGAAGCGGCCGCGGTCGGAGTCGCACACCGCGATTACGGGCAGGAAGTCGCGGCCTGCGTGGTGCTACGCGGCGGATACGCGCAGTGCGAGGAGGAACTAAAGAAAGCGTGCGCGGCCGCGCTCGGCGAGGTCAAAGCACCGAAAGCGATTTACTTTTTCGACGATCTGCCCAAGGGTCCTTCGGGAAAAATTCTGCGGCGCGAGTTGCCGCAACTGATAGCCGCGCGCGCCGGCAAATAGCGCGCCTTTCACTTCCCCCTCCCGCGCGAGCGGGTGAAGCGGCGGGCGAGGCGGAAGAACATCGGCGAGGTGCGCAGCAGGCCGACGAAGCGCGAGCGGCGTTCGGCCGGGACCGCGGCGCGGCGGAGGCTGCGGATGATGACCACCAAGCAAAGCGTGGCGTGCACCGCGCAGGTGTAGAGAAAGAACGCGGGCGCGCCGAAGTATTCAATGACCAGCGAGGCGGCGTAGGGGCCGATGACCGCGCCGAGCGCGAAGTAAAAACTCAGGCCGGCCGAGACCAGCACATACTGGCCGATGCCGGCGCGGTCGTTGGCGTGCGCGGCGGCGAGCGAATACAGCGGCAACGCGAACGCGCCGAACGCGAACGCGCCGATGTAGACCGGCAGCACCGCGCTCTGCCCGGACAAAAACACCGCGGCGAGCATTGCGCCGAAAGTGGAGAACAGCACGGTGGAGCGGCGGCCGACTTTGTCGGACATGTAGCCGAGCGGATACTGCAGCGCGGCGCCGCCGACGATGCCGAGCGTCATGAACACCACCACCGCGCCGGTGTCCAGGCCGATTTCCAGCCCGTAGAGAGGTCCGACCAGGCGAAAGGCCGAGTTGGTCAGGCCGATGGCGAGCGAGGTCAGGCAGGCGAGCGGCGAGATGCGCCAGATCGCGCCGAGGTCCAGTTTGAGATTTTCCGGCGCGGCCGGGCGCGCGCGCGTGGACAGCGCGACCGGCACCAGCGACAGGCAGTACATCATGCTGACCACCGAAAAAATTTCGTGGCCGCCCTCGCCGACCAGCGGAATTAAAAACTGCGTGCCGGTGACCGCGAGCAGGTCCAAAATGCGGTAGACGCCGAGCACGCGGCCGCGCGAGTCGTTCTTGGAAATTTCGTTGATCCAACTCTCCACCACCATCAGCAGCGCGGCGAAACAAAATCCGCTGAACACGCGCATTACCAGCCACACCCACGGATTCGGCGTCATCGCCATGACCAGCGGCACGAGCGCGCCGATTGCGGCGAGCGCGGCGAACGCGCGCACATGCCCGGTGCGGCGAATCAGGCGCGCCGAATGAAAACTCGCGGCGAAAAATCCGAGGTAGTAACACGCGCCCATCAGGCCCACCAGGACGGTGTCAAATCCCTCCAAACTGCCGCGCAGCGCAATCAGCGTGCCGAGCACGCCGTTGCCGCCGAGCAAAATGGAGGCGGACAGCAGCAGCGGCGCAATCGGTTTCAGCATAACGCCGCGTCGGGCGAAGGCGCGCTTGTTAGGAAAGCGCGGGCGCGCCCGTCAGTGGTTGTGGCCGATCGGTCCCTCTTTGAACAGCGCTTCTTTCAATTCGCGATCCAGCACCTCGTCGCGGCGGCGAATCCATTCCAGCACCATCGCCGCGTGCTCTTTTTCCTCGTCGCGGTTGTGCTCCAAAATGCGCTTCAGTTCCGGGTCCTTGCACGCGTCCACGCGCTGGTTGTACCAGTCCACCGCCTCCAACTCCTCCATCAGCGAGGTGATCGCGCGGTGCATGTCGCGGGTTTCGTCGGAAAGTTCTTCAACCGGCTCGTGGTAGCCTTCATTGGACATGGGTTTTTCCCCCTGCGGATTTTTCGTTGGAAGATTTTTCAAAGGTGAAAGTGAGCGCGCCTCCGCCGTTTTCTTTCGCCGACTTTTCCGCGGGTTTTTCCGCGGACTTTTTCGCGAGCGAAATGCGGATGCGTCCGCCTTTGGCGATGCCGCCGAACAAAAGTTCATCGGCGAGCGGCTGTTTGATTTCGCGCTGAATCACGCGCTGCATCGGGCGCGCGCCCATGGCCGGGTCGTAGCCTTTTTCGGCGAGGTAGCGCAGCGCGTCGTCGTCAATGGAAAGCGAGACGCGCCGCTCGGCGAGTTGCTGCTCAAGTTCATAGACGAACTTTCGCACCACATGCAAAATGGTCGCCTGATCCAGGCTGTTGAAGCGGATGATGCCGTCCAGGCGGTTGCGAAATTCCGGCGAGAAAGTTTTCTTGACCGCTTCCATGTCGTCGCTGCTGTGGTCCTGCGCGACAAAACCCATGCTCGCGCGCGCGGCCTGCTCGGCGCCGGCGTTGGTGGTCAGCACCAAAATCACATTGCGAAAATCCGACTTGCGGCCGTTGTTGTCGGTGAGCGCGCCGTAATCCATGACCTGCAGCAGAATGTTGAACACATCCGGGTGCGCCTTTTCAATTTCGTCAAACAGCACCACCGCGTGCGGGTGTTTGTTGACCGCCTCGCTCAGCAGCCCGCCCTGGTCAAAGCCGACATAGCCGGGCGGCGCGCCGATCAGGCGCGACACGGTGTGCCGCTCCATGTATTCCGACATGTCAAAGCGCAAAAATTCAATGCCGAGAATGCGCGCGAGTTGCTTGGTCACTTCGGTTTTGCCGACGCCGGTGGGGCCGGAAAACAGCAGCGAGGCGATCGGTTTTTCCGGGCTGCCGAGTCCGGAGCGCGCCATTTTGATGGAGGAGGCGAGCGCGGAAATCGCCGCGTCCTGGCCGAACACCAGCATCTTTAAATCGCGCTCCAGCGTTTTCAGCGCGCGCGTGTCCGAGGCCGAAACATGCTTGGGCGGAATGCGCGCGATGTCGGCGACCATGCTTTCTATTTCGCGCACGCCGACGGTGGCCGCTTTCCCGGTTTTTCGCGGGGCTTTTTCGCCATTGTTTTTATCGTTCTTCTTTCCGAGGTTTTCCGCGTCGTTTTTTCCGACATAAGAGCCGCGCCCGTCGGCGAGCCGCGTTTTTGCGCCGGCTTCGTCTATCACATCAATCGCCGTGTCCGGAAGTTGCCGCTCGCTCAGATAGCGCGCCGACAATTCCACCGCGGTGCGCAGCGCCGGCTGCGTGTATTTGACTTCGTGGTGCTCCTCAAAGCGCGACTTCAGCCCGCGCAAAATTTCCACGGCCTCGTCCACGCTCGGCTGCGCAACATCAATTTTTTGAAACCTGCGCGAAAGCGCGCGGTCTTTTTCAAAAACGCCGCGGTATTCGCGGTAGGTGGTGGAGCCGATGCATTTGATGCCGCCCGAGGCGAGCGCGGGCTTGAGCAAATTGGAGGCGTCCAGCGTGCCGCCGGAAACCGCGCCGGCGCCGATGACGGTGTGAATTTCGTCTATGAAAAGCACCGCGCCCGGCTGTTTTTGCAGCGCGCCCAGCACCGCTTTCAGGCGCTGTTCAAAATCGCCGCGGTATTTCGCGCCGGCCAAAAGCACGCCCAAATCCAGCGAATAAATGACGCAGTCGGCGAGCACCGCCGGCACTTCGCGCCGCACGATTTTGTCGGCGAGACCTTCGGCGAGCGCGGTTTTGCCGACGCCGGCTTCGCCGACGAACAGCGGGTTGTTTTTGCGGCGGCGGCACAAAATTTGCACGGTGCGCCGCAATTCCTTTTCGCGCCCGATGAGCGGGTCAATGCGCCCTTCGGCGGCGAGTTGGTTGAGGTTGACGGTGAAAGTTTCCAGCGGCCCGCCGCGCGACTCGCGCTCGTCGCCGCGCGCTTCGCCGTCGGCGTCCAGATCGTCCGGCGCGGGCAGGCGCTCGCCGTTTGCATTGGCGCCGGGAATTTTGGCGATGCCGTGCGCGACATAATTGACCACGTCGTAGCGGCTGATTTCCTGGCGGCTCAGAAAATACACCGCGTGCGATTCCTTTTCGCTGAACACCGCTATCAAAACATTGGCGCCGCGCACCTCTTTTTTGCCGGAACTTTGCACATGCAAAATCGCGCGCTGCAAAACGCGGCGAAAACCGATGCCCGGCTGCGGCTCGCGGTCGGCGCCGGCGAGCGGCGGAATTTCGCTCTGCAAATAATCGGCCAGCAGTTTTTTCAGCGCGGGAACATCGCCGCCGCAGGAGATGATCGCGCGGCGCGTCTCGCGGTCGTCCAGCAGCGCGTAGAGCAGGTGTTCAACGGTGATGATTCCATGTCCTTCCTTGCGCGCCATGTTCACCGCGTTGCCGAGGGTGGTTTCCAGTTCTTCGGACAGCATTTCGCGTTCGCCCCGCTACTCTTTTTCCAGCGTGCACTGCAGCGGATGCTGGTGTTCGCGCGCGCAGTCCAGGGTCTGGCGCATTTTGGTCTCGGCGATTTCGTGCGGATAGACGCCGCACACGCCGAGTCCGCGCGTGTGAATGTGAATCATGATTTGTTCGGCTTTGTCGCGTCCCATGTTAAAGAAGCGCATCAACAGCATGACCACGAATTCCATGGGCGTGAAGTCGTCGTTCAGCAGCAGCACCTTGTAAAGCGGCGGCTTCTTTAATTTCGGCTTGGCGCGCTCGGCGAGCGCGCCGTTGTCGCCGCGGGTGGTGCGGAGCGCGTCGTTCATTTAAAACGCGCCGCCGCCGCAGCCGCCGCATGCGCCGCTGCCGCCGATCGCCTGAAAGACATTGTTGAAGACGAAGGACGAATTGACGCCGTCATCCACAAAATCAATTTGCGCGCCGCGCAAAAAACTGACCGCGACCGGATCCACCACCAGTTGAAACCCGTCGTCTCCGCGCATCACGCAGTCGCTTTGCTCGGCGCGCTCGGCGAAAGTCATGCCGTAATTCATGCCGCCGCAGCCGCCGCCGGACACATAGATGCGCACCGCTTCGGCGTCATCGCCGGCGTCGCGCACCAGCCCGGCGATGCGCGCGCGCGCGCCTTCGGTCACCGCGAGATCGGCGTCGGTCAGGGTTTGGTTGTATTCGCTCATCGGATTTTTTCGGATGGCCGGGCGCGGAAATATAGCACAGGCGCAAAAGGCGGGAGGGGCGGCGGCGCGCCCTATTCCCTCCGCGCGCTGTTTGCCTGCGGTTTCAGGGATTGGAGTTTTTGGAAGAGTTCGTCCATATTGACGACGTCGGCGTCGCGGAACACTTGCTCGGCGTTCTGGCCGTTCAAAAAGCGGAACACCATCGTGCCGTCGTCGGGTTTTACCTCGCCGTTGCCGTCAATGTCCAGCGCCAGGCCGTCGCGGCCGCGGCGGATTTTGGCGCGGATTTCCTCGGCGTTCGGCCCCGCCTTCGGCGCCTGGCCGCTGACCAGCAAACCGCCTTCGGTTTTCACATTGAACAGATAGCGCGCCACGATGATGCCGTCGGACGCGGTTACGCGGCCGTCTTCGTTCACATCCAAATCCTTTGACTCCACCATCGGCTTGATGTTCTGCGCAATCGTGTCCGCATTCACCGTGGCGTCGATTTTCGCGACCAGCGCGTCAAGGCGCAGGCCGAGCAGGTAGCGCGCGATGAGCACGCCGTCGTTGTGGTCCGGCTCGCCGCCGGTTTTGTTCACGTCGTTCACATTCAGGGCGAGCCGCGTCCCGCCGTCTTCGTAGCGGACGACTTTGATCTTCAGGCTGTCCAGTTTGCTCTTCGCGGCCTCGGCGAGCGCCACCGCGTCTTTGGCGAAGACCTCGTCGTTGGAGTCAAACAGCGCGCGGCCGTTCAAAGACCTTGAGATCAAAGTGCCGTCGCGGCCGTCGGCGGCGCCGCTGCCGTCGACATCCAGGTCAAACTGCCACGGCGTGCCGAAAGTCTTTTTGTCTTCGCCGGCCCCGAACATTCCGTCCGCCCATTTGCCGGCGCCGGCCGCGTTTACCGCGGCGATTTGCACCTGGTATTTCCCGCCGCTTTCCAGGCCATCGCCGCTTTCAATCGTGTATGCGCGCGCCTTGCCGCCGCCGGCGATTTTTTCCGGCCGCCAAGAGCCGTCCTTCTCCGCCCAGCGGTAAAGGTAGGTGGTCACCGGCGCGCCGCCGTTGTTCTGCGGCGGCGTCCAGTCCACGGTGATGGAAAGATCGGTGTTGCTGGCGGTCGCCCGGACTTTTCGCGGCTTGCCCGGAACGGTGCGCGGAGCGGCCTTGGCGATGCCGGCCTCGCCTTCGCCGGCCTCGTTTTCGGCGGTGATTTTCACTTCGTAGTTCTCGCCGTTTGTCAGGCCGGTGATCGCGCCCGCAAAAACATCGGCGGAAAATGCCGCCGCGTTTTCCGGCGCAAAATCGCCTTCCGCCGTTTTCCAGCGCACATGATAAGTGGTCACCGGCGCGCCGCCGTCGGCATCCGGCGCGTCCCAGGAAACCCGCAGTTCGGCGTTGTCCGGGGTCAGCGCCAAGTTTTGCGGCGCGCCCGGAACGGTGCGCGGAATCGCCCGCGCCGCGGCCGAGTATTCGCCGGCGCCGGCCTCGTTTTTCGCGGCGACCTGCACTTCGTAAGTCATGCCGTTGACCAGGCCGGGGATGGTGTACATGGTGGGCGAGGTGACTTCCGCCTCGGTATGGGCGCTTTCCGCGCTCCCGGCGATTTTCCAGCGCACCGAATAACCGCGCACTTCGGCGCCGCCGTTTTCGACCGGGGCCTGCCAAGTTACATGGAGTTCCTGGTTGTAGGGCGCGACCGCGACATCGCGCGGCAGGCCGGGCACGGTGCGCGGCGTGCCCTGCGTCACCGCCGGCTTGCCGAGGCCGGCGGCGTTTCCGGCGGTGATTTCAATTTGGTATTCCTGGCCGTTTTCCAGGGCGGTGACGGTGTGCGCGCGGGCGTCGCCGGAGACCACATGCATGTCCTCGGCGGCGAAATCCGACGCGTCTGCCAGATTCCAGCGCAGGCGGTAACTCAGCACCGGCGCGCCGTTGTCGGAATCGGGCGCTTCCCAGGTGATGTGCAGTTCGCCCATGTCGGGCATGACCGCCAAATCTTTCGGCGCGCCGGGGGCGTCGCGCGGCGTGGCTTGCGCCGATTCGCCGTATTCGCCGAAACCCGCGATGTTTTTTGCGGCGACCTGCACGTCGTAAGTCGCGCCGTTGTTCAGGCCGGTGATGGCGCGCTCCAAAACATCGGCCGGCAATTCCACCGCGTTTTCCGCGGCGAAGTCGGAGTCGCCGGCCAACTTCCAGCGCAGCCGGTAACTCAGCAGCGGCGCGCCGCCGTCCAAGTTCGGCATTTTCCAGGTGACGGTGATTTCGGCGTTGCCGGGCGCGGCCGCAATCATTTGCGGCGCGAGCGGAACGGTGCGCGGCGCGGATTCGGCCGAGACGGCCGCGCCGAAACCGGCGGCGTTTTGCGCGGCGACTTCCACCTCATAAGTGGTGCCGTTTCGCCCGATGGCGACGGTGTGGCTGAGAACGCCCGCGTCCACCACCCGCGAGTTTGCGTCGGTGAAATCAATGGAGTCGCCGGGCAATTTCCAGCGCACGCGGTAACGCAGCACCGGCGCGCCGCCGTCGGCGGCCGGCGCCGCCCAGGAAACCCGCAATTGTTTGTCGCCCGGGGTCACCGCCAGATTTTGCGGCGCGTCCGGCACGGTGCGCGGAACCGCGCGCGCCGATTCGGAGTATGCGCCGTCTCCGGCCGCGTTTCGCGCGGAAACCTGCACCTCGTAAGTCGTGCCGTTTTCCAGGCCGGTGATGTCGTATGTGGTCGCGGCGATTTTCGGCGCGTTGGCAAATTCCGACTCGGAAACCGGCTTCCAGCGCAAAAGATAGATGGACACTTCGTCGCCCCCGTCGTTGGCCGGCGCGTCCCAGGAAACCTTCAGTTGTTCGTTGTCCGGATTCACCGCCAAATTTTGCGGCGCGTCCGGCACGGTGCGCGGAACGCCGGCGGCGGCGGCGGCCGCGCCGAAACCCGCGGCGTTTTTCGCGGCGATTTCCACCCGGTATAACTCGCCGTTTTGCAGGCCGGAAATGGTGTGCGCAAAAATGTCCGCGGAAACTTCGGCGGCGTCTTCCGCGGCGAAAGTCGTGGCCGCGGCCAATTTCCAGCGCAGTTTGTAGCCGCTGACTTGGCCGCCGCCGTCTTCGTTCGGCGCCGCCCAGGAAATTTGCAATTGCGAATTCTCCGGCGAAGCCGCGACGCTTTGCGGCGCGCCGGGAACGGTGCGCGGAACGCCCCGCGCCGCCGCGGCGTAGTCGCCGATGCCGGCGAGATTTTCCGCGGCGACCTGCACTTCATAAGTCGCGCCGTTTTGCAGGCCGGAAATGGCGTGCGCAAAAATCTCCGCGGAAAGTTCGGCGGCGTTTTCCGCGGCGAAATCGGCGGCCCCGGCCAATTTCCAGCGGACATGGTAGGCGCTGACCGCGCGCCCTTTGTCATCGGGCGCCTCCCAAGTGACGCGCAATTCCTCGTTGTCCGGCGCCAGCGCCACCGCGGCCGGCGCGTCCGGCGTGGTGAACGGCGTCGCCTGCGGCGCGGCGGTGAATTCGCCGATGCCGATGCGGTTTTGCGCGGCGATTTTCACCGCATAAGTCGCGCCGTTTTCCAGGTTTTCGGTGATGGTGTAGACCAGGTCGCTTCCCGCGGCGGTTTTCATGTAGGTCATGCCGCCGCCGGCGAGCGCTTTGTAATGCACATGGTAGCCGGTGATGTCGGCGCCGCCGTTGGCGAGCGGCGCCTGCCAGCGCACTTCAATGCGTTTGTCGCCGGCCTCGGTTTGCGCCGCGCGCGGCGCGTCGGGCGCAACCAGCGCCGGCGCGGCCTGCGCTTCCGCGGCCTCCCAAATCTTGCGGAACACATTGATGGTCACCGGCGCGGTCGGAACCGCGGCGACGCGCACTTCATAGCGCGTGCCGTTGGTCAGGCCGGCGATGGTGTGCGCGGTCGCGGCGGTCGCGGCCGCGTCTTCGCGCGCCCACTCGGCCGCGCCGGCTTCGCGCCAGCGCAACTGGTACTGCGCGCCCGGAACCTCGTTCCACTGCGCGCGCAACTCGCCGTTTCGCACCGTGAGTTGCAAATCGCGCGGCGCGGCCGGCATGGTCATGCCGACAATGCGCAACTCGCCGGGCAGCAGCCCGTTGAACGCGCCGAGCGGCATGCCCTCCAGCGGAACTTCCTTCAGTTCCAGCCGGCGCAGCGCGCCGAGGTCGGCGAACACGCCGGCCGGCAATTCGGTGAGGAAAGTCTGGTTGAGTATCAAATCGCGCAGACTCGCCAGGCCCGCAAACACATTCAGCGGCAATTCGGCCAGCAGGTTTTCGGTCAGGTCCAGCGTCACCAGCCCGCGCATGCCCGCGAACGAATTTTCCGGCAATTCGGAGATGCCTTTGTTGCGCAGGTTCAACTCTTCCACCTCGCGCAATTTCTCCTCGGAAACTTCGGCGCAGCCGAGTCCGCCGAGCGCGGCCTCAATCGCATCGCGCACCGGCGGAATGCGGCCGCACACGCCGCGGTGCGCGGCGCCGAGCGCCGGGTCGGAATACTCGCCGGTGCGTTCGGCGGTTTTCGCGGCGATTTGCACCTGGTAGGTGGTGCCGTTGGTCAGGCCGGTGATGTCATAGGAGAGTTTCGGCGCCTCCACTTCGGCGTCGTCGCCGGCCGCAAAAATCGCCGCGGAAACCGGCTTCCAGCGCAAAAGATACGCGGAAACCGCCGCGCCGCC
>JALCBG010000083.1 GCA_028066695.1 Gammaproteobacteria bacterium
GCGTGTTCCAGCCCGGCGGCGACGCGCACCAGATTGTCCGTGATGCCGGCGCGCGCGCGTTCTTCGGCGGTGATGCGGGCGTGGGTGGTGGTGGCCGGGTGGGTGATGGTGGTTTTCGCGTCTCCGAGATTGGCGGTCACGGAAATTAACCGCGTGCGGTCTATGACGTGCCACGCCGCCTCGCGTCCGCCGCGCACTTCAAACGCGACCACGCCGCCGAAGCCGCGGTGACGGGTTTTTGCAAGTTCATGCTGCGGGTGGCAGGTCAGGCCCGGGTAATGCACTTTTTGCACGGCCGGATGCGCGTGCAGATGCTCGGCGATGCGCATCGCGTTCGCGCAGTGGCGCTGCATGCGAAGCGCGAGCGTCTCCAAACCCTTGGCGAAAACCCAGGCGTTGAACGGGCTCATGCAGGGACCGGTGGTGCGCAGCATGTTGAAAAGTTCGTCGTGGATTTTTTGGTCGTCGGTGACCAGCGCGCCGCCGACGCAGCGCCCCTGCCCGTCCAAATATTTGGTCGCGGTGTGCACCACGATGTCGGCGCCGTGCGCGAGCGGTTGCTGCATCACCGGCGTGAAAAATGCGTTGTCCACCGCGAGCGGCGCGCCGGCGGCTTTGGCGACGGCGGCGATTTCCGCAACATCGGCGATTTCGCACAGCGGGTTGGACGGCGACTCCAGAAAAAACAGCCGCGTGTTCGGGCGCGCCGCGGCGCGCCATGCATCGGCGTCGGTGAGTTTGACGAAAGTGGTGTCAATGCCGAAGCGCGCGAACACTTTGGTGAACACCGACATGGTGGAGCCGAACAACTCGCGCGACGCGACCACATGGTCGCCGGCTTTCAACAGCGCGAGCAGCAGGCCGGAAACCGCGGCCATGCCGGACGCGGTCGCCACGGCGAAGCGGCCGCCTTCCAGCGCGGCGAGGCGCTCTTCAAACAGGCGGACGCTCGGATTGGTGAAGCGCGAATAGACATTGCCGTCCTGTTCGCCGGAAAACATCTCGGCGGCCTGCGCGGCGCCGTCAAAGACGAAACTGGAGGTGGCGAAGATCGGCTCGTTGTGCTCGCGCTCGGCGCCGCGGCGCTGGCCGCTTCGCACCGCGGCGGTTTGCGGGTGGAGTTTGGGGGGATTGGACATGCGCGCATCCTCATTGGGTTGAGGTTGTGAAAAGTAGCGGGCATGCAAAAAACAAACCCGCCCCGGCTTGCAGCCAAAGCGGGGCGGCGCGGGCGCCGTTCCTCTTTAGCCGCATTTATTAGGCGCCCGCAAGCGAATCAAATCGGCGCCGTTTGGAAATGCTAGCCGCGGACGGCGCGGCTGTCAAGCGGCGCGCGCAAAAAAATCGCGGGGGAAATGCCGGCGAAAAACCGCCGCAGAAAATCAAATGCGCGGGCGGGTATAATTTGCAACCCCACCCGCACCGCACGACTCCGCGTCATACCGCGTCATATACATGAGCGCATCCCCGCAAACCGCCCCCGAATCCTACCGCGCCGGCCCGGACGAGCGCGGCCACTTCGGCGGTTTCGGCGGGCGGTTTGTCGCCGAGACGCTGATGCCGCTGATCTTGGAAGTGGAGCGCGCCTACATGCGCGAGCGCGAAAACCCGGAGTTTCGCCGCGACTTTGAATACTACGCGCGCGATTACATCGGCCGGCCGAGCCCGCTGTATTTCGCCGAGCGCCTCACCGAAAAACTCGGCGGCGCGAAAGTGTATTTCAAGCGCGACGAGTTGAACCACACCGGCGCGCACAAGATCAACAACACCCTCGGGCAAATTTTGCTGGCGCGGCGCATGGGTAAGCAGCGCATCATCGCCGAGACCGGCGCCGGGCAGCACGGCGTCGCGACCGCCACGGTGTGCGCGCTGTTTGATTTGCCGTGCATGGTGTACATGGGCGAGACCGACATCGCGCGCCAAGCGCCGAATGTGTTTCGCATGAAATTGCTCGGCGCCGAAGTGGTGCCGGTGAAAAGCGGAAACGCGACGCTGAAAGACGCGATGAACGAAGCGCTGCGCGACTGGGTCGCGCATGTGGATGACACTTTCTACATCATCGGCACGGCCGCGGGGCCGCACCCCTACCCGCAAATGGTGCGCGACTTTCAGAGCGTCATCGGAGACGAGGCGCGCCGCCAACTTGAGGAGCGCGAAAACGCGCTGCCCGATTTGCTGGTCGCCTGCATTGGCGGCGGCTCCAACGCCATCGGGCTGTTTCATACTTTTCTGGACGAGCCGTCGGTGCGCATGGTCGGCGTGGAGGCGGCCGGGCGCGGCATCAAGAGCGGCGAACACGCGGCCTCGCTTTCCGGCGGGCAGCCCGGCGTGCTGCACGGCAACCGCACTTATTTGCTGCAGGACGACGACGGGCAAATTCGCGACGCGCATTCCATTTCGGCCGGGCTGGATTACCCCGGCGTGGGTCCCGAGCACGCCTGGCTGTTTGAAAGCGGGCGCGTGGAATACGCGGCGGTGACCGACAAGGAGGCGCTGGAGGCGTTTCAATTGTGCTGCCGCACCGAGGGCATCATTCCGGCGCTGGAGCCGTCGCACGCGCTCGCCTATGTGTCGCAGGTCGCGCCGAAAATGCGCGCGGAAAAAATCATCGTGATGAATTTGTGCGGGCGCGGCGACAAGGATGTGTTCACCGTCGCCGAGGCGCTGGGCATAAAGTTGTGAGCGAAGAAGGCAGCCGCGCCGAGGAGACCCGCCTCGGGCGCCGTTTTGCGGAAATAAAAAAAGAGGGGCGCACCGGACTGGTCACCTTCATCACCGCCGGCGACCCCGATGTGGAAATTTCCACGCGCATTTTGCGCGGCCTGCCGCATGCCGGCGCCGACATCATTGAACTCGGCATGCCGTTCTCCGACCCGATGGCCGACGGCCCGGCGATTCAGGCCGCGAGCCAGCGCGCGCTGCGCTCCGGCGCGACTTTGCGCATCACGCTGGCGATGGCGCGCGTGTTCCGCCGCGAAGACCGCGACACGCCGCTGATACTGATGGGCTACTACAACCCGATTCACCGCTACGGCGTCCGCAAATTTTTGGACGAGGCGACGGACGCCGGCGTAGACGGCCTGATCATCGTGGACCTGCCGCCGGAGGAAGACGACGAGTTGTGCCATCCCTGCCTGACCGCGGGCATGCATTGGATTCGCCTGACCACCCCGACCACCGACGCGGCGCGCCTCGCGCGCGTGCTGGAAAACGCCTCGGGTTTCGTCTACCACGTCGCCATCGCCGGCATCACCGGCACCGCCTCGGCGGAAAAAGCGGAAATCCAAAACGCGGTCGCCGAACTGCG
>JALCBG010000041.1 GCA_028066695.1 Gammaproteobacteria bacterium
ATGCCATCCGTTCAAGTTCGGCAAAACGAGCCGTTTGATGTGATTTTGCGGCGGTTTCGCCGCGCCTGCGAGCGCGCCGGCGTTTTCACCGAGTCGCGCCGCCGGCAGAGTTATGAAAAACCCACGACCATTCGCAAGCGCGAAGGCGACGCCGCGGTGCGCCGTGAAATGAAGCGCGTGTCGCGGCAGCGCGCGCGCCGCAAGCGGAAGTATTGACCGCTTTTTCGCGCGCTACTTTTCCCCGGGAAAGGAAATCAACGACGGCATGTAATCCGGCGGCGCGCGGTAGCCGAGCAGGTTGAACAGCGTGGCGGCGACATTGGCGAGGCCCGGCTCGTCCACATTCGCCATTTGATAGGAGTTGTCGCGCGCCGCGTCGCTGATGGCGAACAGCACCGGATTGAGGCTGTGCGCGGTGCGCACAACGCGCTTTCCGTTTTTCTCCACGAACATTTCATCGGCGTTTCCATGGTCGGCGGTGACCACGGCGACTCCGCCGCAGGACGCGGTTTCTTCGAGCAATCGGGCGACGCAATTGTCCACGACTTCCAGCGCGCGCACGGTGGCGCCGATGTCGCCGCTGTGCCCGACCATGTCGCCGTTGGCGAAGTTGATGCGGCCGAAGCGGTATTTTCCGGAGCGCAAAAGTTTAACCGTGGTTTCGGTGATCTCCTCGGCTTTCATTTGCGGCGCGCGGTGAAACTCGGCGGCGTCCGACGGAATTTCCACCCAGGTTTCCAGTTCTTCGTCAAAACGCCCGGAGCGGTTGCCGTTCCAAAAATAGGTGACATGCCCGAACTTCTGCGTCTCGCTGATCGCGAAGGTTTTTAATCTTTCCGCGCACAAAAATTCGGACATGGTGCGATTGATGCGCGGCGGGCTGACCAGGTAATTTTTCGGCACCTCAAGGTCGCCGTCATACTGCAGCATTCCGCAAAAAAACAACTCCGGCATTTCGCCGCGGTCAAATTCGCGGAAATCTTTCTCCTCCAGCGCGCGCGAAATTTGAATCGCGCGGTCCCCGCGAAAATTAAACAGCACGACCGCGTCTCCGTCGCGCATCGCCCCGCGCGGCTTGCCGTCTTCGCCGGTGATTACGAACGGCTCCAGATACTGGTCATTGACTTCGCTCGCCGCGTATTGGCGGCGCACTTCTTCCATGGCGTTTTGCGCGGCGCGGCCGCGGCCGTGTACATGCGCGTCAAAGCCGCGTTTCACCATTTGCCAGTCGGCCTGGTAGCGGTCCATGGTAATCGCCATGCGCCCGCCGCCGGAGGCGATGCGGTAATCAAACCCGGGCGCGCGGTTGATCTCCGCCATTTTTTCCCCGAGTTGCGCGAGATAGTCCGGCGCGCTGCGCGGCCCGACATCGCGGCCGTCCAGCAGCACATGCGCGCACACCGATTTCACGCCGGACGCGCGGCAGCGCTCCAGCAATGCGAGCAGATGGTTGATGTGCGAATGCACATTTCCGTCCGACAAAAGTCCGAGAAAATGCACGGTGTTGCCGCGCGCGCCGCGCGCCTCCACTTCGCGCCAGGCGTCGTTGCGAAAAATGGAGCCGTCTTCAAACGCCTGCATCACCAATTTCGCGCCCTGCGCAAAAATGCGCCCGCCGCCGAGGGTGTTGTGGCCCACTTCGCTGTTGCCCATCTCGCCGTCGCCGGGCAGGCCGACATGGGAACCGTGCGCGTGCAGTTGCGTGTGCAATTCCGACGCGGCGAGCGCGTCCAGCGCCGGCGTGCGCGCCAGCGACACCGCGTTCGCCGGCCCCGGCGGCGCGATGCCGACGCCGTCCATGATGATGAGCAGCAACGGGCCCGGGCGCCCGGAAAAGGAGGGGAGTTTTTCGAGGCGCATTCGCGCGGATTATAGCGGCCGGCGCAACTTCGCCCGCAATTGGTCGAGCGCCCGCGCGCGGTGGCTCAGGCGGTTTTTTAATTCCGCGCCGAGTTGCGCCGCGGTCATGCCGTATTCGTCCAGAAAAAACACCGGGTCGTAACCGAAGCCGCCGTCGCCGCGCGGCGCCTCGGCGATGCGCCCCTCCCACGCGCCTTCGCCGGCGAGCGGCGATTCGTCTTCGGCGCCGCGCAAATACACCAGCGCGCAGCGAAACCGCGCGGTGCGCATCGGCGGCGCGACGCCTTCCAGTTCGCGCAGCAGTTTGCGAATGTTGTCCGCGCCGGACGCGCCCTCGCCGGCGTAGCGCGCCGAATACACGCCCGGCGCGCCGCGCAGCGCGTCCACTTCCAAACCGGAATCGTCGGCGATCGCGGCGAGTCCGGTGCACGCGCATGCGTTGCGCGCTTTCAACAGCGCGTTCTCGGCGAAAGTCGCGCCGGTTTCCTCCGCTTCGCCGACGCCCAATTCGGCCTGCGCGACCACCTCGCGCGGCGCGAGCAGCGCGCGCAACTCGGCGAGTTTGCCGGCGTTGCCGGTGGCGGCGACGATGCGCGTCGAGGCGGGCATCATGATGGGCGGCGCGGAATGCGCGGCTATTCCCCGCGCAGCGCGGCCTGTTGCATCTCCAAAATTTTCGCGATGCCGTCGCGCGCCTGATCCAGCATTTGCTCCAGCGTCTCGCGCGAAAACGGCTCGCCTTCGGCCGTGCCCTGCACTTCAATCAGCCCGCCGCGATCGTCCATCACCACATTCATGTCGGTGGCGGCGCGGCTGTCTTCGGCGTAGTCCAGGTCGGTGATCACCTCGTCCTCCAAAATGCCGACCGAAACCGCCGCGACCGCGCGGTGCACCGGATTTTCGGCGACCAGTTTCTGCTGCAGCAGCCAGTTCACCGCATCCGCCATCGCGACATACGCGCCGGAAATCGCCGCGGTGCGCGTGCCGCCGTCGGCCTGCAGCACGTCGCAGTCCAGCACGATGCAGCGTTCGCCGAGCAGTTTCATGTCGGCGGCCGCGCGCATGGAGCGGCTGATCAGCCGCTGAATTTCCATGGTTCGCCCGCCCTGTTTCCCGCGCGCCGCTTCGCGCCTGCTGCGCTCGCCGGTGGCGCGCGGCAGCATTCCGTATTCCGCGGTTATCCACCCGCGCTTTTGCCCGCGCAAAAACGCCGGCACGCGCTCTTCAATGCTGGCGGTGCACAGCACATGCGTATCGCCGAAACACACCAGCGCCGAGCCTTCGGCGTATTTGGTGTAACGGCGGGTGATGGAGACCGGCCGCAATTCATCATGGGCGCGGCCGCTGGGGCGGGGCATTGGAGTCCTGTGTGGCCGGGGTGGGAGGCGGATTATACCGGACGGCGGTTTTGCGCCGGGCGGCGTGATGAATGCTGTCAGACGGATTGCAGTACCGCGTCAATGATCGCAACGACATCATGTCGGTGTGATTCGCTCAGCATGCCGAAGATCCGCATCAGTTCTGCAACGACAAAACAGTTGCTTTGATCGAAGACAAATTGGGCGCATTCTTTTTCGTCCGCGCGACGCCCGATCAAAGGCCGGCCGGCGGATAGGGCCGCGATGGGGAGGCAAAAGTACAGCATCGGCTGCAACCCGACCGCTCTTTGTTTTTCGCGAATGGTGATTTCCGCAATCATTCCGTCTTTGCCGATGCGGCGGACGAGTTGCGGGTATTCAACTTTCAGCGTGTCAAAACGGAGGCCGTTTATGTGCTTTTCAACCGGATCGGTTCGTCGCACCCGACAATCCGGGTGCTCCGCCAGCAAATCCGACGCGGGTATTTTTTCCGCGGAACTTTTTATGTCCCGCAATTCCTGCTCTTTCAGTACGCCCCATTTGGCAAAATAGAACAGGTATGCGGACAGTTCGTGCAGTACTTTGCTTTCCCCTTTGCCATTGCGAAATCCGACGCTGCCCAGATCGGCATCGTCGGCATCTTTCGCCGGCTTGTCGTAACTGATTTGCCACTCCACATAATTTTTGTCTGTGAACGGGTCGCGCCGGCTGGCGAAAGGCGCGCCATATTCAAAAATATCGCTGCGCTTCTTGATTCGGATCTTCCCCATGGGGCGAGTCAGCGGAATGGTCGACTTCGATCCGAAGGTTTTTCGGAGAGGCTTTAAGCGACATAGTGCGGGCCCAGCAACCGCCGAAAATATTCGCCGATTTTCTGTTGGGAAGAATGCAGGTGGCGCGCTTCCAGCTCGTCGATTTTGGGAATCAGTCCCCGCAACGCCGGATTCGCCGACACCGATGCGAGAATAAAGTGCCGCCGGTTTTTTTTGAACAGCGCATGGTTGATCAGGACGTCGCAGTTCCCGAAATAGTACGGAACATGCCGCGCGAAACGCTTGAACACGTCCACATACATGTAGTACTCCAGTTTGCCCGGGTCGATTGCGATGGTATTTTTGGACGAGCGGTTGACGAAGGTTTGGTTGCGCCGCAGCGCGTTTATGTCGCGCATCGTCCAAAACAGCAGCGGATTTTTCGGCGCGCCGGAGTTTTTGGCGGGGTACTTGCGCACATAGTTGGAAATGTAGTCAAAGTCGCTCAGGCGGAAAGGGTGCGCGCCCCGGACATCAAAGGAAAAATCCCGGATCATTTGATAGTCCATGCCCTCGCCTGATTTTTTGTAAAGCGCGATGACAATCGGGAACTGCATGGTCTTGGATGCGTCCCCAAACGCGGCGCTGCTGATGATTTTTGCATCCAGCAGGCGGTATTGCCGGGCAAAGCGGCGCAGCAGGGAGAAATTCGCGCGCTTGATCAGGTAACTCAGCGGATGCAAAATGCAAATCACATCGGCGGACAGTTTCTGATACGACAGCAAAAAGGACATGCCCAGGTCGCGGGTTTGGATGTCCTCGTCGATTTGCACATTGAACGACTTTACCCGGTTGCGAATCAGCGAAGTCCTGTCGTTGTAAGGCGGGTTGCCTACGATGCACAAGCCGGCGCGAGCGCCAATTCCGTATTGCTCGCGGCTGACATTGCGGAGCGCATTGACGTTGTAAAAAACCGCTTCCGGAAGATTTTTCTTCGCGGTGCGAACCGCCACCGGATCGGCGTCGTTGCCAATCTTGGAAAAACCGCCCGGGTGGCGCAAAAAATTTCCGTACCCGCAGGAGGTGTCCAGTATCACCATCTTCCGGTCGAGATGCGGCGCAAGCATTTCCCAGGCGATGTCCACCATATCCGCCTGGGTGTAGTAGGCGCCCATGTTGACCCGGTCGGCGTAATCGAGATGGCGTTGCTGCATTGTGTGTCGCGTGTTTTGAGGAGGCAAATTGGAATGGTGAATGCCCGTTAGTATAGCGCAGGCGCGCGCATGCGGCAGTATCGGCCGCGGCGAAAAGGCCGGACTAATCGGTCTGATAGCGCACGATGTCATCCTCGCCCAAATACCCGCCGGTCTGCACTTCAATGACCACCAGCGGTTTCTTGGTCAGGTTTGCCAGGCGGTGTTTGTGCGTGCGCGCGATGTAGGCGGACTGGTTGGCGCGCAAGGTGACGGTTTCGTCGCCGTTGGTGACGGTGGCTTCGCCGGCGACCACGGTCCAGTGCTCGTTGCGGTGTTTGTGCGACTGCAGACTGAGGCGCTTGCCGGGGCGCACTTCCAGGCGTTTCACCTTGAAGCCGGGGCCGGAATCCAGCACGGTGTAACTCCCCCATTGCCGCTCGACGCCGGCGTGGTATTCGTGCGCTTCGGCGCGGCGTTTTTTCAGCGCGTCGTAGATTTGCGAGACTTCCTGCTCGCGGCTTTTGTCGGCGACCAAAAGCGCGTCGGCGGTGTCTATGACCAGCAAGTTGCGAAGGCCGAGCGCGCCGATGACGCGGTTTTCGGTTTTGATGATGCAGTCGCCGCATTCCAGCGCGGTGATGTCGCCTTCGGTGCGGTTGCCGCGCGGGTCGGGCGGCAGCGATTCGCTGAGCGCGCTCCAACTGCCGATGTCGCTCCAGCCGGGGTCGCACGCGACCACCGCGGCCGCCGCGGTTTTTTCCATGACGGCGCGGTCAAAAGATTCGGCGCGCATCGCCGCGAACGCTTTTTCGCCGATTTCCACGCAGTCGTCCGAGACTTTCGCGCTCTTCAGGCATTGGCGCGCGGCGCGCGGAATGTCCGGGCAGTGCGTTTCCATCTCGGCGAGCAGCGCGCCGGCCGCGGCGCAAAACATTCCGGCATTCCACAGGCAGCCGGCGCGGACATGTTCGCGCGCTTTTTCCGGCGGCGGTTTTTCAATGAAGCGCGCGACCTTTTCGCCGCGCGCTTCTATGTAGCCGTAGCCGCTTTCCGGGGCGCGCGCCGGAACGCCGAAGACCACGATGCGGCCGTCCGCGGCCAACTCGCGCGCGCGCGCCACCGCGCTGGCGAAGGCGGTTTCGTCGGCGATTAAATGGTCGGCCGGCAGCGCGAGCAAAATCGCGTCCGCGCCTTCGGCCGCTTCAATGCGCGCGGCGGCGAGCGCGAGCGCGGCCGCGGTGTTGCGCCCGAACGGCTCCAGAATGAATTTGGCCGAGACGCCGCGCGGCATGTCGCCGCGCTCGGCGAGTTCGCGGTAGTGGTCGCGCGTGGTGAACAGGTGGGCGCGGTTGGCGACGGTCAGCACGCGCGCGACCCCGCCGAGCCGCGCGCCGCGCAGGAATGCCTGCTGCAGCAAACTCAGGCCGCCCTGCGGCCGGATGAACGGCTTCGGATGCGCGCCGCGCGACAGCGGCCACAGGCGCGTGCCGGCGCCGCCGCTGAGAATGACCGGCGTCAATTTGCCGCTCATTGCGTTTGCGCGCGCTGTTTTTGCAGCGCGTCTATGGCGTGCGCGCGGTTGGCGCGCGCTTCGGCCTGGGTCGGGTCCAGCGCGAGCGCGCGGTCAAAATTTCGCAGCGCTTCTTCGTGGCGGTTCAGCCCGGAGAGGGCGACGCCGATGCCGGAATACACTTTGGCGAAACTCGGGTCCTGCCGGATGATTTTGCGAAACAGGCCGAGCGCTTCGCGGTGGCGTTTTTGTTTGAGGCGAAGCGCGCCGAGGTGGTTGAGCGCGTTGGTGGAATTCGGGTCCAGGCGCAGCGCGTGCTGGTAATTGCGCTCGGCGTCGGCGTCGCGCCCGAGCGCCTCGCTGCTGGAGCCGAGACCGAGATAGACCCAGACATATTCGGGGCGCAATTCGCGCGCGGTGCGGTAGAGGGCGAGCGCCTGTTCATAGCGGCCGGCGAGGTGGTGTTCGCGGCCGAGGTTGTAATGCGCGTTGCGCGCGGTCGGGTTGCGCGAAATCATGTGGGTGTAGAAGGTGATGTTGTCGGTGTAGATGCCGCTTTGCTGCCAGGTGACCGCGCCGAACGCGGCCAGCACCGGCGCGACCAATGCGACGCTGAGCGCGGTCATCGCGGTAAGCGCGCGCGGGTTCGGCGCGGGAGTTTCATCCTGCGCATCTTTCATCTGCGGAAAAAAACGCGCGCGCGCCCATTCGGCCGCGCGCGCCGCGCCGGCCGCGGCGAGCGCGAACAGGCCGATGCCGGGCAAATAAAAATACCGGTCGGCGACAAAGGAAAACTGCATGTAGCCGTAATCCACGAAACCGAGCGTCGGCGACAGCGTAATGACAAAAAACGCGGCCGCGGCGAACGGGCCGCGCCCGATATGCGCGCGCCACCGCCACAAGGCCGCGCCGGCCGCGACCGCGCCGGCCAGGCATGCCCAGCCGAATGCGTCGGCGGCGCCGGTCGGCCAGTGCGGATAGACCACCGGCAATTCGCCGGGCCATACGGCCTTGCCGGCGTAAAACCACAGCGCGCGCGCCGCTATCAGCACGCGCTCGGGGAAGGTGTAGCCGAGGTCCAGCACTTCGCGGCTGCTGTAATACGAAAAGTCGGCGAAAGTGATGACCAGCCCGACCGCGGCGAGCGGCGCGACCCGCCGCAGGTCGTTCCAGACGACGCGCCCGCGCTGCCACCAATGCCACAACAGCAGCACGGCCGGCAGCGTGATCACCGTGGATTTGCACAGCAGGCCGGCGACGAACAGCGCCATCACGCGCATGTAGTCGCCGCGCCGCTTGAATTCCACGAAGAGAAAATACCAGCGCATGCAAAGCAGAAAGAACAGCGCGGCGAGCATGTCCTTGCGCCCGATCACCCAGACCACCGGTTCCACATGCAGCGGATGCACGGCGAACACCGCGGCCGCGAGCCACGCGCCCGGAACCGCGAGGCGCTCCAGTAGCCGCCATAGCAAAAGCGCCACCGCGATGTGCAGCGACAGGTTGACCAGGTGGTAGCCGAGCGGCGCGTAGCCCCACAATTTGTGCTCCAGCCAAAACAGCGTGTAGAGAAGCGGCCAGTAATGCCCTTCGTATTTGAGGGTGTTCGGGCTGAACCAAATCGTCCAAATCCCTTTCCAGGTCTGCACCGGCCAGACATCGGTGAACGCGGTGTCGTCCCAGATGAAGCCGGCCGAAGTCACCGGAAAAAAACACGCGGCGGCGAGCAGGCACAGCGCGCCGGCGGCGAGGGTGTCGCGGCGCGAAAGCGGCGCGGTCGCGGTTTGCGAAGCCGCGGCCGGGGAGGTTGCGGCCGGGGCCGCGCGGCCGTGCTCGTGGCGCGCGTGCGCGCGCTTTTTTGCCGAGCGGGATTTGCTTTTTCGCCTCATGGGGAAGTCGGTGGGGGCGCGCCGGGGCGGAAATGCGGAAAGTTGCAGCGTTGCCGGTTTTCGCGGGCCGACATTATAATATCCGCCCGCATGCAATGCATGGAACAAGCCCCGCGCCCTTTCCCGACTCCCAACCCCCGAACTTCATGACCGCCCCGTCAAAAGTGTGCTTCGTCATCCCGACTTACAACGAAGCGCAGAACATCACGCCGATGCTGCGGCGCCTCACCGGGTTATACGGCGGCGCGCGCTTCGCGTTTTTGATCGCCGACGACGACAGCCCGGACGGCACCGGAAAACTGGCGCGCGAATTCGCCGAAAGCGACCCGCGCGTGCATGTGTTGCGCGGCGCGCGGCGCGGGCTCGGCGACGCGTATGTGCGCGGCATCAGCCACGCGCTCGGCGCGCTCGGCGCGGAGGTGGTGGTGCAGATGGACGCCGATTTTTCGCACGACCCGGCAGACGCGGGCAAATTGATCGCGCGGCTGGACGAAGGCGCGGCCGATGTCGCCATCGGCAGCCGCTACACCGAGGGGGGCGCGATTGACGCGAGTTGGTCGGGCCTGCGGCGGCTGCTGTCGAGCGGCGGCAACCAACTGGCGCGCCGCGTCGCCGGCCTCGCGCCGGTGCGCGACTGCACCGCCGGCTTCAAGGCGCTCGCCGCGCCGGCGTTGCGCGCGGCGCGGGTCGGGGAGATTCGCGTGCAGGGCTACGCGTTTCAGGTGGTGCTGCTGCACCGCCTTTTGCGCGCCGGCGCGCGCGTGGTGGAGGAGCCGATTTATTTTCGCGAGCGCGAACATGGCAGCACCAAACTCGGCATGCGCGACTTGTTTGAATTTTTCTGCAATGTATGGTGGCTGCGCCTGTCCAGCCGCCGCACCTTCATCAAATTTGCGCTGACCGGGCTGAGCGGCGCGGTGGTCAACCTCGGCTCGTTTGAGGCGCTGCTCGCGCTCGGCATGCACAAACTCATCGCCTCGCCGCTCGCCATTGAACTTTCCATCATCTGGAATTTTCTGCTGAACAATTACTGGACATTCGCCGACCGCGTCATGCCCGGGCGCAAGCGCGTGCGCGGCCTGAAGTTCAATCTGGTTTCGCTTTTGACGCTGGCGCTGAGTTACGCGACTTTCGTCATGCTGTCGGCGGCGCTGCCGGAGACGCGCCCGGTGTGGCTGCAGGGCTGCGCGATTTTGCCGGCGATGGCGTTCAATTATTTTTTGAATTCGTCGTGGACATTTCGCGAAGCGGCGCGCGGCGCGCAAAAGCGAACCTGACGCGCGCCGGAAAAATCACTCGGCGAATTCCACCGCGGGCGGCGCCTGCGGCCAGTGGTGGTCGGCGAGAAACCAGCCGAGCGGCGTGCCGCGCAAATTTCCGGTCATGCGCCGAATCAGCAGGTTGACCCCTTGCTGGGTTTGCTTGACCACATGCGCGCGCCAGCGCGCCACCGGCGCGCCGGCGTCGTCGCGCTTCCACACGACCAAATTTCCGGCGCGAAAAGTTTCGCTGAAACCGGCGAGTTGTTCGGCCGGCATGCGGTCTTCGGCGACGATGTGCGAGACGAATTCGCCCGGCGATGCGCCCGGCCGGTGCTCGCGCGCCGCGCCCCAGGTGTGCACGGTGTAGAACGGCACATTCCGGTGCAGGTAGTAATAGCCGCCGGTGCGAAAATACGGCGCCTGCTCGGCGAGGTAGAAAATGCCGCGCAAATCGTCGCGCGCCGAAAGGTGTTTTAGCACCGCGAACATCGGGTCCTGGCGCAGGTAATGCACCGGTTTTTCGTTGGAATAGCCGATGTGAATCCAACTCTGCCACGGAAAGATATTGGTCAGCGCGACCGCGCCGAACACCAGCAGCGCGGGCGCGCCGAAGCGGCGCAATTGCGGCGGCGCGGCGCGCGCCAGCAGCATCGCGAGGAGCATCAGCCAGCACGGAATCATCAAAAAGATGAAGCGGTATTCGCGGTGCTCGGGCACCATGTGCAGCGCGAAAGTCACCGCGCCGAGCAGCAGCAGCAGGCGCGCCGGCCCGCGCAACTTCGCGCCGAGCCAGAACGCGAGCAGCGGAATGCCGCCGCCGGCCGCGAGCAACTGCCCGGGCAATTGCCAGCGGCTGGATTCGCCGGCGCGGCCGACGCCGATGCCGATGTTGAACAGGAAGTTGGTCAGGTAGGAATGAAACGGCGCGCCCCAGGTCATCCACTCCACCGCGCCGACCAGCGCGGCCAGCGCGGCCGCGCCGCCCCACAGCGCGGCGAGTTGTTCGCGGCGCAACGAGGCCGAGCGCAATGCCAGCAGCAGCAAAACCGCCGGCGCGTATTGCATGCGAATCGCCGCGGCGAGCGCGAGCAGCGCGCCGGCCGCGGCAAACATCATGAGGCGGCGGCGCGCATTTTCATGTCCATGACCATGACCATTTTCGTTTTCTTCCCCGCCCCCACTCGCCGCGGTCATGAGCAGCAGCGCCAGCCCGGAAAACAAAAACGCGCTGCCGACGAATTCGGTGAACGGCTTGTGCGCCATCACCACCAACTCATACCAAAAGCAGCCGAGCAACAGCGCCAGCCGCGCGGCGCGCTCGTCCGCGGCGCGCTGCGTGAAGCGGTACATCGCCCACGGCAGCAGCAGCGAAATCAGGCAGAAACCCAGTTTGACCGCGGCGACATAGATTCCCGGGCGGCCCAGCCCGACCGCGTCCAGCGCCAGCAAAAAGCCAGCGACAAAACCGGGGATCAGCCAGGCGCGCGCGCCGTGCACATATTCCCAGTAGAGCACGCCGCTGCCGAACACCGCGTAATGCGCCGGCTCCAGGTATTGCATGACTTCGTCCGGGTGCAGCAAAAAATCCCCGGACAGGGCCACCGCCGCGCGCGCCAAAAACGCGGCGGCGAGCATGTGGGGGAGGTATTTCCAGGTGCCCGTGGCGTCGGCTGCCGGGGCAAACCATGCGGCCGAGATGCGCCGCGGCAGCGACAGCGCCGCCGAGGCCGCGCTCGCGCGCTCCCGGCGCGGCGTTTCGTGGCGGCGGGCGTCTCGGCGGGATTTGCGTTTTCGCATGATGGGGAAGGGCGCCGGGAAAATGGCGCGGTTGCGAATTATCGCGCACCGGCGGACAAATCGCAAATGGATGCGCGCCGCGGGAATTGACCGCGCAACCCCTTTGGGTTATGGTTATGGTCGGTTATGGTTATGCCGGTTATGATTATGGTTTGCGGCATGTCTCCCCGAAGTTGCGTTGCATAATTCCCGAATGACTCCAACGGTTTCCAAGTTTCGCGCATGCGTTGCCCTTGCCGCGCTCGCGTTGTGCGCGTGCGGCGCGGCGCGCGCGCAAACCGCCGAGTTGAGCGACGACGCCGGGCTGCGCGAGATTCGCGTCTCTGACGTTGATGACAACTCGCGGCTGGCCAGAATCAGCCCGGCCGCCGGCGTCTACACCTACGAAGTGAATGTGCCCTACAAGGCCGACGGCGTGGATTTCACGGTCGTCCCCTCGTCCGAAGATGTGCATTCGGTGGTGATGACCGCAAAGGCGCAGACGCCGCATCCGCGGCCGGCGCATCCCGGTTCGCCAAACGCGCTTCACGACGCCAATTTGCTGGAACGCGGTTTTTCCAAAACGTTGTGGCTCACGCCGGACCGCCGGCGCGAGGCGGTGTTTTTGGTGACCGCGCAGGACCAACAGGCGACGCTCACCTATGCGCTGCGCGTTACCCGAGAAACGCCGCGCGCAGACACGCCGGCGGTGGAATTTGACCGGTACTACTACAGCGTCGACGAAGGCGGCGCGCTGACCATCACCGTGCGCGTAACGCCGCGGGCGACCGCCGCCGGCGCGTCGGTGCCGTATGCGCTCGCCGACGACGGCGTGCCGGGCGAAGTGCAGTACCAATTGCGCCCGCCGTCGCCGCTCACCTTTGCGCCCGGGGAAAGCGAAAAACAAATCACCCTTACGCCGGCCGACAACGATTATGTGGAGTGGGACAACATCGCCATTCCGCTCACGCTGAATGTGCCGGACGGCTACCGCGCGGGCGCCGACATTGCCGCCGAGGTGGATGTGTATGACGAAGAAGCGGCGCTCGCGATTTTTGGCGAATTTGAAGAGCACGGCGGGCATTCCGATTCTTCACCCGGCGCCGGCCTGCTCAATTACACCGCCGCGCTGAACGAAGGCGCCACTTTTCTGCTGCCGGTTTCCATCAGCGCTTCGGCCTCCGAAGAAGTGGTGTTTCGCGCGCGCGCAACCGGCGGCAGCGCGCGCGCCGGCGACTACCGCATCGTCGGCGAAGCGCGTTTCGCCGCGCGCGACGCGACGCGCAGCCGCAACATTGAAGTGGTCATCGCCGAAGACTTTGAGGTGGAGGAGGACGAGACGATTATTCTGCAACTGGAAAACGCCGGCGGCGAGGACAGCCTCGGCGGGTATTACGAATTCCCGCCCGCGGCGACCGCGGTGCTGACCATCAAGCGCAGCGACGACGCGACCCTTGATTCGCTCAATCCGTCGGCCGGCGCGCTGGTGCCGGTGTTCTCCGCGCAAACCGAGACCTACACGCTCGCGGTGCCGCACGCGGTGGCGCGCATTCAGTTTTTGGCCGGCTCAAACAAACCGGGCGCGCCGGTGATCAACGGCGTTGAACGCCCCGACGGACTGAGCCACCACATCTCGCTGGTCGCCGGCAAGACCCGGGCGATTCCGATCATCATAACCGCGCCCGACGGCATCACCAGCAAGACCTACACGATCATCACCACCCGCGCCGCCGAAAACGCCGGCGCCGACGCGAAGTTGAGCGAATTGATCGTGCATGCCGGGCGGGAGGAATTGGCGCTGACCAAGACCGGCGGCCTGACCACGCCGCGCTTTGACCCGGCGCATGAAACCTATTCGGCGTCTCCCGAAGTCGCGCACGACGCCGACCTCACCTTGCTGTCGCACACCACCGACCCGAACGCGCGCACTCGCATCGGTTCCGAGGCGGTCGCCGACGGCGCCGCCAGCGCGCCGCAGCCGCTGGTGTTCGGCGAAAACACGCTTGAAGTGGTGGTGACCGCCGAAAACGCGGCCGACACCAAGACCTATTCGGTGACGGTGACGCGCGCCGCCGGCCCGCCGCTCGCGCCGCAAAACTTCCGGGCGATTGATCACGCCGGGCATTTGGGGTTTGAGTGGTCGCGCCATGTGGACGGCAACGGCGCGAAAGTCAGCGGCTACAAATTGCGCTGGAAGCGCGCCGACGCGGCCGACTACGCCGCGCAGGATGTCATTGACACGAAAAGCATCCCGGCGTTTTTGTCGGAAACATTTTTGCCCGGCATCGCTTATACCGCGCAGGTCGCCGCGGTCAACGCCATCGGCGACGGCGCGTGGAGCGCGCCGCGCACCGGCACGCCGCGCGGCAAGCCGGGCGCGCCGCAAAACGCCGCGGTGACGCCCGGCCGGGCGCGGCTGCATCTGAGTTGGTCGCCGCCGGAAAACGACGGCGGCGATGCGATCACCGCCCACCGCGCGCGCTGGCGGCTCGCCGACGACAACGGGCGGCCGGGCGCATGGGAGTTGTCGGGCCCGTTCGCCGCGTCCTACGGAAATTTCTACGCGATCACCGGCCTGGCCAACGGCGCGACCTATGAGGCGCAGGTCGCCGCGGTCAATGTGCACGGCGCGAGCGAGTGGAGCGGCGCGCAGCGCGGCGTGCCGCAGGCGTGGTACGGGCTGGACATGGACGGCGCCGGCGGCGTCACCTGGCGCGACGGCGCGCTCATCGTGCGCTACCTGCTGGGCATGCGCGGCGCGGCGCTGACCGCGGGCCTGACCTCGGCGCCGCCGCAAACGCCCGAGGCGAACATTCAGGCGTCGCTGGACAACGACAATTTGGATATGGACGGCGACGGCGACACCACCGTCGCCGACGGCATTTTGCTGGCGCGGTGTTTGCTCGGCGTGCTCGGAGACGCGCTGATCGCCGGGCAGACGCATGCGACCGCGAGCGCGGTGGAGCAGGCCTGCGCGACGCGCAAGTTGCAGTAAAAACCGGCCCCCGGGTTTCGGGGAATGTGATTACTGCGCCGGCGCCTGCTGTTGCTGCTGTTGCTGCTGTTGTTGCTGCTGCAAGGCCGCGCGGATGCGGTCGCGGTTGATGCGCGCTTCCTGCAATGTCGGCTCCAGTTCCAGCGCGCGGTCAAAACTTCGCAGCGCTTCCTGCGGCCGGTTCAGCCGGAACAGCGCGACTCCCATGCCGGTGTGCGCGTTGGCGTAGAGCGGGTCCATGCGAATCACGCGGCGGTAGATGTCCAGCCCTTGCTCGTATTCCTCGCGCTTCAGCAGCAGCAGCGCGAGGTTGTTCAGCGCGGTCGCCGACTGCGGATTTAACTGCAGCGCGTAGCGGTAGCGCTCCATCGCCTTTTCCGGCTGCCCGAGTTTTTCATAGGCGATGCCCATCTGAATCGGGATGGAATCAAAATCCGGCCGCCGCTGGCGCGACACTTTGTAATGCTCCAGCGCCTCCAGCGGCCGCTCCTCTTTCAGCAGCCAGTCGCCGTAGTTGTGATACGCGCCGCGCGCCTCGTCGTTGTGCGCGATGATGTGGCTGAAGAAAGTGCCGGCGTGGCGGTAGATGCCGGCCTGCTGCCAGGTGAGAACGCCGAGCACGGCGACCACCACTCCGCCCGCAACCTGCAGCGCGATGCGCCGCCGCGCCTCGGCCAAAGGAGCGACGCGCTCGGCCGCATGCAGCGTCGCGCCGGTCAGAAGCGCGATCAGGCCGGCGCAGGCGATGTATTGGTAGCGGTCGGCGACGAACGAGAACTGCATGTAGCCGTAATCTATGAAGCACAGCACCGGCGACAGCATCACCGCGAAGAACAGCACGCAGGCGAGCGGCCCCCGCCCGATGCGCGCGCGCCAGCGCCACAGCGCGGCGGCGGCGGCGAGGCCGGCCGCGGCGCAGGCCCAGCCGAGCGCGCTCGCCGCGCTGACTTTCCACAGCGGGTAGATGACCGCGAGGTCGGCCGGCCACACCAACTTATACGCGTAAAACCACAGCGCGCGCGCGGCGATCAGCGCGCGTTCAATGAAGGTGTAATCAAAACTCAGCACCTCCTTGTCCTTGTAGGCCTCCCAGTCAATGATGGTGATGATCAGCCCGAGAATGAGGAACGGCAGCACGCGCATCATGTCCTCCCAGGTGACGCGCCCGCGCCGCCACCAATGCACCAGCCACAGCGCGGCCGGCAGCGTGACCACCGTGGATTTGCACAGCAAACCGCCGACGAACAGGCCCAATCCCCAGCCGTAAAACGCGCGGCGCGCGCCGTCCACGAAGCGGAAATAGCACAGCAGCGCGCCCATGAAAAACAGCGCGGCGAGAATGTCCTTGCGCCCGATGACCCAGGCGACCGATTCCACATGCAGCGGATGCACCGCGAAAACCGCCGCGGCAAACCACGCCCCCGGCGTTTTCAAATACACCAGCGTCCGCCACAACAGCGCCGAGGCCGCGGCGTGCAGAATCAAATTGACGATGTGGTAGCCGGCCGGCGCGAAGCCCCACAACTTGTGCTCAATCCAAAACAGCGTGTAGAGCAGCGGCCAGTAATGCCCCTCGTATTTCTCCATGGATTTCGGCTGAAACCAAATCTGCCACAGCCCCTCCCAGATGCGCACCGGCCGCGCCTTGGTCAGCACCGCGTCGTCCCAGACAAACCCGGCGAGGGTCGCCGGAAAATACGCGACCGCGACCAAAATGCAAAGCGCGGCGACCGCGAGCGCGTCGTTTCGCGCGAATGCGAACGGGGTGAACGGAATGCGCGCGGACGCGGACGGTTCCGGCGCGCGTTGCTGCGGCGCGAAATCCTGCGGGGTTTTGTGCGCGGCGCGGCGCGCGCGGCGGTTTTTCCTTTTTTGTCGCATAAAAGAGGGGCGGGCGTTGCGGCTATTTTCCGGCGCGCGATTCTAGCACTTTCTCAAACAGCGCGATGTCGTGATAGCGGCCGAACTTGTAGCCGACTTCGCGCAGCGTGCCGACGCGGCGGAAGCCGAAATGGCGGTGCAGCGCGACCGAAGCCGGATTCGGCAGCACCACCAACCCGTAGGCGCGGTGCATTTCGGTGGCGGAAATTCGCTCCAATAATTGCGAATACAACGCGCGCCCCGCGCCGCGCGCGCTGCCATCGGTGTAAGCGGTGACCTCGGTGGATCTGCAATACGCCGCTTTCGCGCGAAAAGTGTGGTTGCAGGCGAAGCCGGCCAATTTTCCGGCGACCCCGGGAGTTTCGGCGACCAGCAAAAAATGCGGCGGCGCAAACTCTTCCAGCCAGGCCTCGCGCCGTTTTAAACTCCACGGTTCAATGTCAAAGGTGGCCGTGGTTTGCAGCACATAATGATTGTAGATGCGGTTGATTTCGGACGCGTCGGCGCGCGCGCCCGCGCGAATCAAAACCGCCGGAGCAGAATGCGAAGGCACTTTTTTCAGGGGCGCTTTTCCGAAGGACTTTTTTGCCGGGCGAAAATGTTGAGCATTTCAAAAGCGATGGTCGCCGCGGCCAGCGAAGTGAGTTCGGCGTGGTCGTAGGCCGGCGCGACTTCCACCACATCGGCCGCGACCAGTTTGCAGTCCTGCAGGCCGCGCAAAATGTTCAGCAATTCGCGGCTGCTCAGTCCGGCGACTTCGGGCGTGCCGGTGCCGGGCGCGTGGCTCGGGTCCAGCACATCAATGTCAATGGAAAGATACAGCGGGTTGTCGCCGACGCGTTCGGCGATGCGTTTGGCGATGCTGGCCGCGCCTTTTTCCTCCAGTTCGTCGCAGTGAATCACCTTGAAGCCGAGTTCGCGGTCGCGCGCCAAATCGTCGCGGCTGTAAAGCGGCCCGCGTATGCCGACATGCATGGAGGCGCCGTCCAAAAACAACCCCTCCTCGGCGGCGCGGCGAAACGGCGTGCCGTGCGTGTAGGGCGCGCCGAAGTAGGTGTCCCAGGTGTCCAGGTGCGCGTCAAAATGCACCAGCGCGACCGGCCCGAATTTTTTATTAACCGCGCGCAACAGCGGCAGCGCGATGGTGTGGTCGCCGCCGAGGCTGATGATGCCGTCGGCGCGCGAAAACAATTCGCCGGCCGCGGTTTCAATCTGCCCGATCGCCTCTTCAATATTAAACGGGTTGCAGCCGACATCGCCGGCGTCGGCGGCCTGAATCGTTTGATACGGCTCGGTGCCGTAGTCCGGGTGAAAATTGGTGCGCAGGTGGCGCGACGCCTGGCGAATCGCCTGCGGCCCGAAGCGCGCGCCGGGGCGGTAACTGGTGCCGGCGTCAAACGGAATGCCGAGGATGGCGACATCGCAATACGGCACATCGCGCAATTCCGGAAGGCGGCAAAAGGTCGCCGGCCCGGCGTAACGCGGCACCACCGTGCCGCTGACCGGCGCGACCGGCGGGGTTTTTTTCGCGTTCACGCGAGCGCGCCGCCGCAACTGCTGCCGGCGCCGGCGGTGCAGCCGAAGCAGTGGCTGCCGAGCGCAATCGGCGCGCCCTCCAACTCGGCGCGCGAAATCTCCCACAGCAACCTGCGCCCGGACGCGCCGGCCGGCAATTCCAGCATCTGGTTGAAGTCGCAGTCATAGATATATCCGCGCCAGTCCACGCTGAGCAGGTGGCGGCACATCAGCGGCTCCACCGTGTCCGGGTTGAAGTTGTCGGCGAGCAACTGCATGTAGCCGTCCAGTTGCCCGGTGCGCCGCAGAAAATGTTCAAAGCGTTTTACCGGCAGATTGGTCAGGGTCAGCAGGTTGTTGAAGTCAACGCCGAAATCCGCTTTCAGCCGGGTTTTGTAGTCGCTTTCCAGCGCGGCCTGCGGCGGCGGCAGCGACGGCCCGAGCGGGTTGTAAACCAAGTCCAGCCGCAGGTTTTCGCGGCGGCCGTAACCCTCGGCGTTTAAAAGTTGCAGCGCCTGAATGCTTTTGCCGAACACGCCCTTGCCGCGCTGCGCCTCCACATTTTCCGCGGTGTAGCACGGCAGCGAGCACACCAGCCGGACGCCGCGCGCCGCGTACCACTTCGCCAAATCATTCTGCCCCGACTCAAACAGCACCGTCAGGTTGCAGCGCGAAGTTACCGCGATGCCAAGTTCCAGCAGGCCGTCGACGAAACCGCGAAAGCCGGGAATCAGTTCCGGCGCGCCGCCGGTCAGATCGGCGCGCGCAATCCCGTTTTGCGCCGCCCACGCCAGAATTTTTTCCATGGTGGCGCGCGTCATGATCTCGGTGCGCTTCGGCCCCGCCTCCACATGGCAGTGCTCGCATGCCTGGTTGCACAGGTAGCCGAGGTTGACCTGCAGTTCATCCGGCGCGCCGCGCCGCAGCGGAAACGCGCCGTGGCGCTTCAGGGTTTCTTGAAAGTCGTGGCGAACGCTTGCGTCCATGATGCTCCCGGAGGGCTGGTTGATTGGGGAATGCGGCATGCGGATTTGCCGCGCGCAATGCAGTGTAGCCGATGCGGGGCGGAGTTGCATTAGCCTCCGCCGCTGCCCCTCAAAACCGCCGCTCAAACCCCAGTCGCAAAAA
>JALCBG010000042.1 GCA_028066695.1 Gammaproteobacteria bacterium
CGAATGCTCAGATCTGACAAGGGGCGGGAGTATATCCGGTTTGCGCGCGGGCCGCAGGGGGCGCGCTTTACGCCGGCAGCGGGAAAATCGCGTTCACCTGGCCGGTGCCGGAACTCGGGAAATAATCGGTGATGATCTCGGCGCAGCCGCGGTAGCCGTCCCAGCCGAGCAGGCCGAGCAGCATGGCGGTGTCGTGCATGCCGCCTTCGCCGTGGCACAGCGCGGCGTATTCGGGGAGCATCGCGCAAAACTCTTTCCAACGCCCCTCCCGCCACAAATCCAGCACGCGCAAATCCACTTGCCGGTAAAACTCGGCGCTGATGTCGAACATGCCTTTTTCCGCCTTGTCGCTGTCCTGAAAACGGTGCGACAGCGAGCCGCTCGCCAGCACCATGACTTTGTCGTCCCCGGCTTCGATGGCGGCGCGCACCGCGGCGCCGAAGCGCCGGCTTTCGTCCAGCGAATGCCAGGCGCACCAAGCGGCGACCGACACCACGCGAAAATGCCGCTCGCGGTTCATGTAGCGCAACGGCACCAGCGCGCCGTATTCCAGTTTAAGACTGTCAATTTCATGCGCGCGCGCGGAGATGCCGGCGGCGCGGGCGGATTCGGCGATACGGCGGCCGAGGCGCGGGTTGCCCGGATAGTCATAGCGCAAATCAGAGATGAAGTGCGGCAACTCATGGCTGGTGTAAACGCCTTCAAAGCGGGAGTTGCAGTTGATGTGGTAGCCGCTGTTGACCAGCCAATGCACATCAAACACCAGCATGGTGCCGACACCCAGCGCGCGCGCGCGCCGCTCAATTTCGCGGTGCCCTTCAATGGCCGCATCGCGGCAGCCTTGGTGCCTGCCGGGCTGCTCCGACAAATACATCGACGGCACATGCGTGATTTTCGCTGCCAGCGCAACTTCGCCCATCTTTCGCTACGCGCCGATGCGCGGGATGCGGTGGCCGCCGTGGGCTACGCAAATGTTTTTGGTTTCCATGTAAAACTCAAAACTGTAATCGCCGCCGTCGCGGCCGATGCCGCTGTCTTTCATTCCGCCGAACGGGCTCGGCAGATGACGGTTGTTTTCCGAATTGACCCAAACCATGCCGGCGTCGATGCGCCGCGCCAGCCGCTGCGCGCGCGCGGCGTCTTCGCTCCATAAATATGCGGCGAGGCCGTAGCGCGATGCGTTGGCGATGCCGACCGCTTCGTCCTCATCGGCGAATTCCACCGCGACCAGCACCGGGCCGAAAATTTCCTCCCGGGCGATGCGCATGGAATTGTCGGCGTTGCAAAACAGCGTCGGTTGGATGTAATTGCCCTCGCCGGCGCCGCCTGCGGCGAGCGTGGCGCCCTCGGCGCGGCCGAGTTCAAGATAGCGCATGACCTTGGCGTGGTGCCGCGGATGGATCAGCGGCCCGACCACGCTGCGCGGGTCGAGCGGATGGCCGACCGTGATGCGCCGCGCGCGCTCGGCCACCCGCGCGAGGAAATCACCGGCAATGCCGCGCTCGACCAGCAAGCGGCTGCCGGAAGTGCAGCGCTCGCCGTTCAGGCTGTAAATCATAAACAGCACCGCGTCCAGCGCGCGCTCGATGTCGGCGTCGGCGAACACCAGCACCGGGTTTTTGCCGCCGAGTTCAAAGTGCACGCGCTTCAAAGTCGCCGCGCCCTGGCGCATGATCGCGCTGCCGGTCTCGGTGCCGCCGACGAAAGCGATCGCGCGCACCAGCGGATGCTCGCTCAGCGCTTTGCCGACCGTCTCGCCGCCGCCGTTGACGGTGTTGATCACCCCGGGCGGAACTCCGGCGGCGTGCATGATTTCGGCGAGCAACATCGCGCTCAGCGGGCTCCACTCGGCCGGTTTGTGCACCACTGTGCAGCCGCATGCCAGCGCCGGCGCGATTTTCCAGGTGGCGAGCATGAACGGCGTATTCCACGGCGTGATCACGCCCACCGGCCCGATCGGCTGGCGCAGGCTGTAATTAAAATGCTCGCTCGCCGGCATCGACCGGCCGGCCGCGGCTTCGTCCGCCTTGTCGGCGAAGAAACGAAAATTTTCGGCGCCCCGCAACGCCGCCTTTTCCATGAAGCGAATGCACTGGCCGCTGTCGACGCTCTCGACCAGCGCGATTTCATCGGCGCGCTCGGCTATCAAATCGGCGACGCGATGCAGGATGCGGCGGCGTTCGGCGCCGGGGGTGTCGCGCCAGCGCGGAAACGCGGCCGCGGCGGCCTGCGCCGCCGCGTCGATATCGGCGGCTCCGCCGGCGGCGATGCGCGCGATGACGCGGTTGTCGACCGGACTGGTGTCTTCAAAAGTTTCGCCGGGCGCGGAATTGGCGGCATGTTCACCGCCGATAAAATGCCCGAGTACGCCGTCTTCAAAGCGCGCCAGATATTTTTCGGCGCGCCGCAGGTTTTTCTCGAAGGCCGCCGTCATCGCGCCGGGCGTGATGCGTTCCCGCCTCCGCCGCGCTCGGCGACGATGCGGTGCAGGTTGTTTTGTTTGTGGCTGAAGCGGCCGTCGATTTCCTGCAGTTCAAAAGAAATCGCGAGCGGAATGGCGTCGAAAATCGGCGCCAGAAAATCCCGCATCGCGGTGAAAATTTCCTCGCCGGCGGATTTTTTGGCCGCCTCATCGCGGCCGCCGGCGATGCGGATGACGGCGTGCACGAAAGCGTTGTCGGGGTGGCCGTCGGCGATGACCCAGTGTTGCCGCATGACCGCGCGCGTGCGCACTCCGCCGACCTCGAACAGCCCGGTGCCGAGCGCGGCCCGGTGCGCGGCGGCGAGCAACCCGCCCACATTCAGGCGGGATTCGAGGTTGGCGGAATATTCGATGGTCAGGTGGGGCATGGTTTCACCGCTTGACGAGGCGCGAAAAATTCGTTAATATATTATCAAATTTCCATCATAGGCAAAACCCGCTCCAATGTCAAGTATGTCAAACACCGCAATTGTCGGTTCGATCCCGCCGCTGGTCACGCCGCTGCGCGCCGCCGGCGCCGATGCGCCCGAGGTCGATTATGAGCGCTACGCGCAACTGGTCGAATTCCAAATCGAAAACGGCAGCCACGGCGTTCTGGTCAACGGCACCAGCGCCGAGCCGTCGTCGCTGAGCCTGGACGAGCGCAACCGGCTGGTGGATGTTGCGGTTGAAGCGGCGGCCGGGCGGCGCCCGGTGATTGCCGCGAGCGGCTCACAATCTTTCGCCGAAAGCGAGGCGCTGTGCCGGCACGCGCTCGCCGCCGGCGCCGATGCGCTGCTTATCGTAACGCCGTATTACATTCGCCCGCCGCAACGCGGACTGGTCGAATACTTTCTGCGCTTGTGCGCGCGCTGCGAGAAGCCGTGGCTGCTCTATCACATCCCGGGGCGCACCGCGGTCGGAGTTACGCTCGACACGCTCGCCGAGTTGCGCGAGCGCTCCGGCGCTTTCATCGGCATGAAGCACGCGGTCAACGACCTTGGTCTGGTCAGCCGCTGCCGCGCCGCGCTGGGGGACGATTTTCGAATTTTTGCCGGCCTTGAGGAATTGAGTTTCCCGATGCTGGCGGTCGGCGCGTGCGGCCTGATGAACGCGGTCGGCAATTTGCAGCCGCGCCCGCTGGCGCGGATGTGCGAGGCGGTCGAACGCAACGACCTTGCGGGCGCGCGCGAACTGCACCAAAGCTTGCTCGAATTGAATCAGGCGGTCTTTTACGAAACCAACCCGATTCCGATCAAATACATGCTCAAACGCCTCGGAGTGCTCGCCGACAACCTGCACCGCCTGCCGATGATGGCGGCCTCCCCCGAACTCGAGCGGCGCCTTGACGGCGTTTTGGAGCGCGCCGGACTGCTCGGCAAGGCGGCATGAAATTGCTGAGTTTCGAAACGCCCAAACGCGGCGCATCCTACGGATTGCTCGCGCATGACGGCGTCTTCGACCTCGGCGCGCGGCTGCCGCATCCGGATTTGCGCGCGCTGATCGCCGCGCACGCATGCCCGAAAGATTTGCAGCAGCGCATCGGGAAGTTGCTGCCCCGCTCCGAACAGCCCGCCGCCGACTACCGCGCCAATGAAATCCGTTACTTGCCGCCGATTCCCAGCCCGGAAAAAATCATCTGCGTCGGCATCAACTATCCGCAGCGGGCCGGCGAATACGGCGATGGCAACGATGCGCCGGCATACCCCAGTATTTTCATGCGCGCGCCCGGCTCCCTGGTCGGGCATGGCGCCGCGCTGCACCGCCCGCCGGAATCCGCGCAACTCGACTATGAGGGGGAGATCGCCGCGGTCATCGGGCTGCCCGGGCGGCGCCTCGGCGAAAACGGCGCGCTGCGGCATGTATTCGGACTGACCATCATGAACGAAGGCAGCATCCGCGACTGGCTGCGCCACGGCAAATTCAATGTCACCCCGGGAAAAAATTTTGAGCACAGCGGCGGAATCGGGCCCCATTTGGTCAGCGCCGACGAAGCCGACCCGGCGGCCGCGCGGCGCCTTTGCACGCGCGTCAACGGCGAATTGCGCCAGGACGCCAGCAGCGCGGACATGTTGTTCCCGCTGCCGAAACTGCTCGCCTACATTTCCACTTTTACCGCGCTCTCGCCGGGCGACATCATCGCCACCGGCACCCCGCCCGGCGCCGGCGCGCGCATGACGCCGCCGAGCTACCTCGCCCCCGGCGACCGCGTTGAGGTCGAAGTCGACGGCCTCGGCGTCCTCGACAACCGCGTGGTCGATGAGCCGGGAGATGCGCGATGAACCGCGCCGCGCACGCTGCGCAGCCGGGCAGGCCGCCGTTGCGCGACTTCGCGCATTCGCTGCCGATGGCGCTGCTGCGCGGACGCGAAGCGGTGATGGAATGTTTCCGCCCGCTGCTCGCCGAAAGCGGCATCACCGAACAGCAATGGCGCGTGATGCGCGCGCTCGGCGACTCCGGCGAACAGGACATGGCGAAGTTGGCGCGGCGTTGCTGCATTCTGCCTCCGAGCATGTCAGGCATCATCCGGCGCCTGGAGCAGCGCGGCCATGCCCGCCGCCGCCCGGCGCGCGACGACCAGCGCTGCACACTGGTGTCGCTGACCCCGGCCGCGCACCGTCTGATGGACGAGCACGGGCGGGTGTCGGAGCAAAAATACAAGGAAATCGAAATGATCTTTGGGCGCGCCAACCTAGACAAGTTATACCGCCTGCTCGCCGAACTTGAAGTTTCCCTGGGCGCGCTTCGCCGCCGCCGGCCGTCCCGGCGGCGCTGAGGGCGCCCGCTCTTCGCCGCTCGCGCGGCATTCACCCACCACCCCGGAGTTCATCATGAAAACCTCACTCAAAACTTTCATCGCAGCGCTTGCGCTGTTCGCGCTCGGCGCCGGCAACGCCGCCGCGCAGTGGAAACCCGACGGCCCGATTCGCCTGCTTATCGGCTTCGGCGCCGGCGGCAGCACCGACACCATCGGCCGCATCATCGCCAAACGCGTGCAGGAAAACACCGGCTGGAAAGTCATCGCCGAAAACAAGCCGGGCGCCGGCGGAGTCGCGATGTCGCGCCTGCTCGTGCAGGCCAAACCCGACGGCCGCACCATCGGCATGGCCGTAACCGAAGCCATCGCGATCAACCTGGTGCAGCGCGGCGACAAGTTGAACTTCAAGGTGGACAGTTTCGACTACATCGGCACCGTCGGCGTCGCCGCGGTCGGGCTGCTCGCGGCCGCCGATGCGCCTTTTGACGACATCGCCGGCATGATCGCCCATGCCAAAAAAACCGGCAACCTGACCGTCGGCTTTAACGGCAAGGGGCCCGAGCTGATCACGCGCGCGCTCGCCAATGTGGGCGGCGCGCCGATCCGCCCGGTGCCGACCAAAAGCGGCGGCGAAGTCATCCAGAATCTTCTCGGAGGCCACATCGACGCCGGCTACGCGGCCGGTCCGCAGGTCAAATACATCAAAAACGGCGACATCAAACTGATCGCGCCGCTGACGCGCGACCGGCACTCCTATTCGCCCGGCACGAAAACCCTGGTCGAGCAGGGCTTCGACTTTGCGATCGAGCCGTATTTTTACCTAGCCGCGCCCAAGGGGCTGCCGCGCAAAGCCCGCAAAGCGCTGGTGCGCGAAATCGGCCGGGTGATCGACTCCGGCGAAGTCGCCGAGGTGATCCGCAACTCGATGAACACCGACATCAAAAACCTCGGGCCCAAAGGCACGCTGGATCAGATGAAGCGCTCTTTGCGCTCGAATGACGCGCTGCTGCAAGCCGCGAAATGAGCGGACGCGCGCCGCAAGTTGAACGGCTGCTCGGCCTTTTCACCGCGGCCTGCGGTCTGGCGTTTGCGGTCGCGGTGATTCCGCGCCAGACCGAAGCGTTCGACTACGGCGCGCTGGCGCCGGCCGATGTGCCGCTGGGCGCGGCCTGGACGATGGTCGGGGCGGGTCTGGCGCAAGCAGCGCGGCCGCGCGGACAGGGCGAGCGGGAGGCATACGACTTTGCCGTGCTGCGGCGCGCCGGGTTGCTGCTGGGGCTGTGCGTCGGCGCGGCCATGCTGATGCAGTGGCGCGGCTTTGTCGTCGCCGCGCCGCTGCTGGCCGCGGCGGTCATGCTGCTGGTCGGCGAGCGGCGGCCCGGCTGGCTGGCGGTCGGCATTTTTGCGGTGCCGGCGCTGATCTGGGCCACGGTAACATTGCTGCTCGCCCGGCCGCTGCCGTGAACACCGCTTTCGCCGCGGCCCGCTGATGCCCGACCTCGCCATCATCGCAGCCGGGCTCGGAGACGCATTCAGCCCGGTCAATTTGTCGATGGCGTTCGCCGGCGTGGTGCTCGGCCAGTTTGTCGGCGCGGTGCCGGGCATCGGCCCGGTGATCGTCATGGCGATCGCGGTGCCGTTCACCTTCACCTTCGAGCCGCTTGCGGCGATCGCTTTTTTGGTCGGCATCAGCAAAGGCGGCAATGTCGGCGGCGCAATTCCGGCGGTTTTGATCAACGCGCCCGGCACCCCGGACGCGGCCGCCACCGCGCTGGACGGTTACCCGATGGCGCGCGCCGGCAAACCGTTGAAGGCGATGAAACTGGCGCTGTATTCGTCGGTGAGCGGCGACACTTTCAGCGATATTTTGCTGATCACGGTGTCGGCGCCGCTCGCGCTGGTGGCGCTGCGGATGGGGCCGGTCGAGGTGGTCTGCCTGATGATCTTTGCGCTGTCGATCATCACCGGGCTGGTTGGAGACTCGCTCGGCAAAGGCGTGGCCGCGGCCGCATTCGGGCTGTTATGCGCGATGGTCGGCCTCGACCCCGAGCACGCGTCGCCGCGGCTGGAATTCGGGCATTTCGAACTGGACAACGGACTGTCGCTGCCGGGCGTTGCGATCAGCATGCTGGTCACCAGTGAAATCATCTACCAACTCGCGACGCGCTCGGCCACCGCGGCCGCGGTGCCGCTTCCGGCAACGCGCGGCGACGACGACGCGCGCCTCAGCCGCGCCGAGTTCTGGCGCTGCCGCTTCACTTTGCTGCGCGGCGGCGCTATCGGCGCAACCATCGGCGCGGTGCCGGGCATCGGCTCCAGCGCCGCCGCATTTTTGAGTTACGCCTCCGCGAAACATGCATCCCGCAAGCGCCGCGCAAAACCGGGCGCGGCGCACGAACCGCCTTTGCCCGATTTCGGCAAAGGCAATCCCCACGGCATCGCCGCCACCGAATCGGCAAACAGCGCCGTGGTCGGCGCCAACCTGATTCCGCTGCTGACTCTCGGCCTGCCCGGCAATGTCGGCGCGGCGCTGATCATCAGCGCCTTGTTGATCCAGGGAATTCAACCGGGGCCGCTGCTGTTCGCCGAGCAAGGGCGGCTGATCTACGGCCTGTTCGGGCTGATGCTTGCCGCCAACGCCGCCAACCTGATAGTCGGCCAGTTCGGCATGCGGTTGTGGGTGCTGGTGGTGCGCGCGCCGGCGTCGGTGATTTTTGCCTCGTCTCTGCTGCTGTGCTTCGTCGGCGTCTACAGCGCGACCGGGGACATCTTCGGCATCAAAGTCATGCTGTTGTTTTCATTTATCGGCGTCTTCATGCGCTTCTTTGGGTTTTCGGTGGTGGCGTTCATCATCGCTTTCATCCTCGGCCCTCGCTTTGAGTTGTCGCTGTCGCAGGCGCTGACCATCACCAACCGCGACCCGATGGCGCTGCTGGCGCACCCGGTGGGCATCGCATTTTTGCTGCTGGCGCTGGCCGCGGTCTATGTTTTCGGTTTTCGCCGCCATGCCGCGCAGTCCTGATTTCATTCTGTTCATCACCGACCAGCAGCGCGCCGATTATCTCGGCTGCCTCCATCCGCTGCTGCAGACGCCCCACATAGACGCAATTGCCGCGACCGGCACGATGTTTGAAAACTGCCACGTCGCCAGCCCGGCCTGCATGCCCAACCGCGCGGCGCTTTTCACCGGGCGCTACCCGTCCGTCAACGGCGTCCGCTACAACGGCATCCCGCTGTCGTACCGCGCCGCGACTTTCGCCGATGTGCTGCGCCGGGGCGGCTACCGCACCGCGCTGATTGGCAAATGCCATTTGCAGCCAATGCTCGACCGGGACGCTGATGAGCGCGTCGACGCCGCCAGCCTCGGCGCCGTAGACGAGGCCTGGCACGCGGCCGATGCATCCGGCGCATACGACCAGGAACTGCCGGCGCGCTACGCATCGGACGCGCGTTTCGCCGTGCGCGCGCCATATTACGGTTTCGAGCACACCGACCTGGTCACCGGCCACGGCGCGCGATGCGGCGGCCACTACGCGCAATGGCTGCGCGCGCAGGGCGCCGAGGACCTGCGCGCGCGGCGCATCGCGCATGACTATGCCTGCCCGCAGGCCGAGCGCACCGCGCTGCCGGAGGAATTGCATCCGAGTTGCTACATCCGCGACCGCGCCATCGAATTTATCGCCGGCGCGGACGAGCGGCCGTTCCTGCTGGTGGTCTCGTTTCCCGACCCGCATCATCCTTTCGCGCCGCCGGGGCGTTACTGGTCGATGTATTCGCCCGGCGACTTCACCATGCCGCTGCCGTTCACTGCGCACCGCAACCCGCCGCCGCCGCTGCGCGCGCTGCGCGAAGACTTCCTTGCCGGCGCGCCGCCGGTTACGCCGGAAAGCGCGTTCATGGTGGACGAGCGCCCGGCGCGCGAAGCGATGGCGCTCACCTGCGGCATGCTCAGCCTGGTCGACGACGCCATCGGCGGCATCGTCGGCGCGCTGCGCGACAGCGGCCGCGACGCCAACAGCGTGCTGCTGTACACCTCCGACCACGGCGACTATCTCGGCGACTTCAACATGCTGATGAAAGGCGCGCTGCAATTGCGCTCGATTACGCGCGTGCCGCTGATTTGGTCGGAGCCGCGCCGGCGCGAAGCCGGGCGCAGCCGCGCGCTGGTCTCCACCATCGACATCGCGCCGAGCATTATCGCGCGCGCCGGGCTGAAGCCGTATTGGGGCATTCAAGGGCGCAGCCTGCCGCTGCCGGAATTGGATGCCGCGCCGCCGCGGCCGGCCTTGCTGGTGGAATTTGAAGACGCGGTCAAACGCATGGGTTTCGCGCGCGCCGCGGTGGTGCGCAGCGTGCTGACCGAGCGGCACCGCCTGTCGGTTTATCTCGGTGAAGACTGGGGCGAACTCTACGACCACGCCGAGGACCCCGGAGAAACCCGCAACCTGTGGGACGAGTCGTCGCAACAGCGCCGCCGCTTTGCGCTGACCGAGACGCTCGCGCAGTTGATGCTGGATGCGCGCGAGCGCAGCCCGCGCGCGCGGCGGCTGGCATGACACCGGCCCTCGGGCCGCAACCGGAATGACCGCCGGATTTTTCGCGCCCGCCCGTTCATGAACGCCCGCATGCAATCGCTCAGCGGCGGCGAGGCCGCGGTCATGGCGTTGAAGGCGCATGGCGTCGACACATTATTCTGCCTGCCGGGGATTCAGAATGACTGGCTGTTCAACGCGCTTTACGACCTCGGCGGTATCCGCGTCATTCACACCCGCCACGAGCAAGGCGCGGGTTACATGGCGCTCGGCTATGCGCTTGCCGGCGGAGTCGGCGTTTTTAATGTCGTCCCGGGCCCCGGTGTGCTGAACGCCGGCGCGGCGCTGGCGACCGCGCATGCGCGCGGCGCGAAAGTGTTCTGCCTGGCGGGCCAATTGCCGGCGCGCTTCATCGACAAAGACCTCGGCATCCTGCATCAAACCAACCGGCAACTCGACACTCTGCGCAGCCTCAGCAAATGGGCCGAGCGCGCCAACAGCCCGGAGGATGTGCCGCAACTGGTCAGCCGGGCATTTTTGCAAATGCATACCGGCAAGCCGCAGCCGGTCGCGCTGGAAATACCGATGGATGTGCTGCAAGCGCGCGCGCGGATGGCGCCGCCGACGGCCGCATCGCCGCCGCCGCCGCCCGCGCCGGATGCGGCCGCGCTGGACGAGGCCGCGCGCGCGCTCGGACGCGCTGAAAATCCGATGCTGTTTGTCGGAAGCGGCGCGCAGGACTGCGGCGGCGAAGTGCGGCGGTTGGCGGAGGCGCTGCAGGCGCCGGTGATGGGGTTTCGCACCGGGCTCGGCATCATCGACGGCCGCCACCATCTCGCGCTGCATCACAACCCGGCGCGTGAATACTGGCGCAAGACGGATGTCGCGCTCGCCGTCGGCAGCAATATGCGCGCGGCGGTGATGGAGTGGGTAAAGGAGCGCCGCCCGAAAATCATCCGCATCGACATCGACCCGCACAGCCACGACCGCTTCCTCACCCCTGACATCGCCATCACCGCGCGCGCCGAAGACGCGCTGCCGGCATTGCGCGCGGCGCTCGCCCGGCACAACCGCAAGCGCCCTTCGCGGCGGCGCGAAATGGAGGAACTCAAAAAGTGGTGGGCGCGCGAATCAGCGGTACTGGCGCCGCAGCGCGCGTTCCTCAAAGTGATTCGCGAAGAGTTGGGCGAAGATGGAATTTTTGTCGACGAAGTAACGCAGGTCGGCTTCGCCAGCCGCTTGCTTTATACGGCATACCGTCCACGCACCTACATATCCACCGGCTACCAAGGCACGCTCGGCTACGGCTTCCCGACCGCGCTCGGAGTCAAGGTGGCATGCCCGAAGCGCGCGGTGGTTTCGGTCAGCGGCGACGGCGGATTTTTGTTTGCAATGCCAGAACTGGCAACCGCGGTGCAGCAGCGCATCGCGCTGGTCAGCGTGGTGTTCAACAACAATCAATACGGCAATGTCCGGCAGATGCAGATGCACGACTACGGCGGGCGCGTTATCGCCAGTGATTTGCACAACCCGGACTTCGTGCGCCTCGCAAAATCTTTCGGCGCGCTGGGCTTGCGCGCGCGCGGCGCGGGCGGACTGCGGCGCGCATTGCGGCGCGCGCTCGCATCGGAGTTGCCGAGCGTGATCGAGGTGCCGGTCGGCGACATGCCGAGCATCGATCGTTTTCGCTGACCGGCGCCGGGTACCCCTTCAACCGCGCGGCAGGATTTTTGCTTCGGTGATTACCACCGGTTTGGACGGCACGTCGGCGAAAGGTCCGACGGTGGTGGTCGGCACCGCGGCGATTTTGTCGACGACTTCCATGCCGCCGGTGACCCGCGCGAACACGGCGTAGCCCCAGCCGCTCGGGTTTTTGGCGGTGTGGTCCAAAAAGGCGTTGTCCGCGAGGTTGATGAAAAACTGCGAGGTGGCCGAGTGCGGGTCGTTGGTGCGCGCCATGGACAGTGTGCCGCGCTCGTTTTTTAAGCCGTTGTCGGCTTCGTTTTGGATCGGCGCGCGCGTGTCGCGCTGCTGCATGTCGGCGGTGAAGCCGCCGCCCTGAATGACGAAGCCGGGGATGACGCGGTGAAAAATCAGTTCGTCAAAATGTCCGGAGTTGATGTAATCAATGAAGTTTTGCACGGTGGCCGGCGCCGACTCGGGATACAACTCGAGTTCAATGTCGCCGAGGGTGGTGGAAATTCTTGCCATGGGTCGGTCTCCGGCATGCGCCGGCGCGGCCGCGAGTTGCGCGAGCAGCACCAGCGCGAGGGTCGGGGCGAATCGGAAAATGCGGGCGCGCAACAGGGCGCGCGCCGCGGCGGTCAAAAAGTGGATTGCGGTTTTCATTTCAAGTCGTCTGTTGTCGGATGGTTGCGGCGGCGGAGTATAACGCGCGCCGGCGCGCCGCGGCGGAATTTGCGCGCGTTATTTTTCCAGCATTTTGTGAATATGCTCCCAGTGCGCCTTGTCCACCGGAAAAACCGACAGCCGGTTGCCGCGTTTCAGCAGCCGCATGCCGGCGAGCCGCCGCTCGCACTTCAGTTGCTCCAGCGTCAGCGGATGCTTGAACTTGCGGACGAACCGCACATCCACCAGCATCCAGGTCGGGTTGTCCGGGTCGCTCTTCGGGTCGTAGTGCGCGTTCTTCGGATCAAACGCGGTCGGATCGGGGTAGGCCGCGCCGGCGATTTTCATGGTGCCGACTATCGCCGGCGTCTTGCAACTGGAGTGGTAAAAAAACGCGCGGTCGCCGCGCGACATTTGGTCGCGAATAAAGTTGCGCGCCTGGTAGTTGCGAATGCCGTCCCACGGCTCCACCCGGACGCGCTTGAGGTCGTCTATGGAAAACTCGCCCGGCTCGCTTTTCATCAGCCAGTATTGCATCACGCCGCCCCGCAGCGGTAGATGCGCCGCTCGGTGACCACCGCGCTGATCGGGATGTCCCAGTTGTCGGCGCCGATGCGCGCGACGCGCTGGATTTCATGCGCGAGTCCGACCAGTTGCGGCGGCGCGGCCGGGCGCGCGCGCTTGAAGGCGAAAGTCGCGTCGTAAAAACCGCCGCCCATGCCGATGCGGTTGCCGCGCCGGTCAAAGCCGACCAGCGGCAGCAGCGCGAGGTCCAGGTCGCGCGCGTCAATCATTTCATGCGGCGGCACATCCGGCTCGCGAATGCCGAAGCGGTTGGGCGACATGCGCGTCCGCGCGGACACGCGCGCAAAACGCAGGCGTCTTTTTTCGCCGGCCTTTTTCCCCGCGATAATCACCGGCGCGTAGCACTGTTTGCCGCGCGCCGCGCAGAGTTCCCAGGCGCGCGCCGGATCAATTTCGCCGTCGTTTGCGAAATACAGCGCGATGCGCTTGCTGCGCGCGAATGCCGGCAGCGCGCGCAGCCTCGCCGCCAGGCCGCGCGCGGCGCGGCGTTGCGCGGCCGGCGCGAGCGCGTTGCGGCGCGCGCGCAGGGTTTTGCGCAGTTTGGATTTGTTCATGTCCGCTCGAAAAAATTCACCGCGCAAAAAATGCGCGCGAAAAACAAAAACACAAACGAAAAATACAAAAGGAAAATGAAAGACGCTGCCCGCCAATGCCGTGTGTCCGCGGTGCCTTGAACCGGTGTGATCCAAGTGGGCGCCGAGGGCCGCTTTGGGACGCCGGACATGCCGGCGTACTCGCCCGCGTCCACTGCTGGCTCCCTGAACGGTGAATTAAGGCTCAAAGGAATTACGGCGGACATCACCAACACCGCAGGCAGCGCCGAACAAAGTATAAGGCGAAACCGCCGCGGCCGCGCGCCGGCGCGATAAATATTTTTTATTTTTTTATTTTCCTTTCCGCGCGCCTACGACGCCGCGCGGCGAATGCCGGAAACCGCGTCGTCCACCCGCCGGTGCAGTTCCTCCAGTTGCTCGCGCTCCGCGGCATGTTCATCCGCGGCTTTTTGCAGTTTGAGAATTTCGTCGCTGATGTTGAGCGCGGCGACTATGGCGATGCGCTCGTTGTCCAGCGGCCGTTTGCCGCGCGCGGCGCGGCCGACCTGGCGCATCTGCGCGTCCAAGTAGGCGGCGGCTTCCACCACGCTGCGGCTTTCGCCGCGCGCGCATGCGACCGTGAACTCGCGCCGCATGATGCTGACTTTCACGGTTTCTTTTTTCGCGTCTTTTTGCTCGGCCATGCCCCGACTGCCCGCCTAGGCCTGCAGCGCCTTCAGGCGCGAGACGATTTGTTCCACGCGCCCGCTCGCGATTCGGTTTTTTTCCTGCAGCGATTTGTATTCCTGCCGCAGCAGGCGCTGGTCGCCGCGCAGCGTTTCGTTTTCGCGCCGAATTTCTTCGGTCAACTTGATAAGGTCGCTGACGCGCTGCTCGAGTTTTTCAATGGTGGAATTCATTTCGCCGGTGCGGGTTCAATGTCATGGGAATCATGGAAAAGCGGCGGCCGATTATACCCGGCCGCGCGCCAAATGTTCGCCGCCTCACAACTTGCCGAGCGCGCCGTCCAAGCGCGCGATGATTTCGGGAATGCGCGCGCGCCGGCACGCGCCGACCGACAGGCGAAACCAATTTTTGGCGTCGCGCGCGCCGAACCAGGAAAACGGCAGAATGCCGATTTTCGCCTCGTTCAAAAGATGCGCGCGTAATTCCTCGTCTCCCATGTTTTTCGCGGCGATTTTCACGCTGAGGTAAATCGCGGCCTGCGGCGCGATGGCGTCTATGCCGCGGCCGCGCGCTTTGAGTTCGCGAAATCCCTCGTGAAACGCTTCAAGGCGCGCCGACAACCGCTCGCGAAAGCGCTCCAAGTGCCGGTCCACCGCGCGCTCGTCCTCCAAAAACATGCCGGCCGCGACCTGCTCGGGGCGCGGCGCCCAGGCGCCGATGTGCGCGATCAGCGACGACATCTTCGCCAGCAAATCGCGCGGGCCGGTCGCCCAGCCGACGCGCAGGCCGGTCGCCGCATACGCCTTTGACAGGCCGTCCACGAACACCGCGCAGTCGGCGATTTGCGGGCAGAGCGCCAGCGGGTGGCGGAAAGCGCCGCCGAAAGTCAGCGCCCAGTAGACCTGGTCAAACATCACATACAGCGGTTTCTTCCCGCTGCCGCGCCGGCGGTTTTCGGCGACCACCAATTCGCAAATCTCGCGCAGGTTTTCTTCGGCGAAAAGCGTGCCGGTCGGATTTTGCGGCGAGCACAGCGCGAGCAGCGCCGCCTCGCCGAGATGCGGCGCGAGTTGTTCGGCGCGCGGCATGAAATTGTTGTCGGCGCCGGCTTCCACTTCCACCGCTTCCGCGCCGGCCAGTTCGGCATACGCGCGGTTGTTCCACGACGGCACCGGATAGACCACGCGCTCGCCGGCGTCCAGCACGGTTTGATACAGCGCGTAAATCAGCGGGCGCGTGCCGCCGGCGATTAGCACATCCTCGGCCCGCACCGGCGCCGCGCACAGCCGCTTCAGCATTTCGGCGACCGCCTCGCGCAGCCGCGGCATGCCGGTTGCGCCGGGATAATTGGTCTCGCGATCGCGGTAGGCGGCCGCGACCGCCTCGGCGAGCGCTTCCGGCACCGGAAAAATCCGCGAATCAAAATCGCCGATGGTCAGGTTGTCAATCTCCTCGCCGCGCTGGTTGCGCAGGTTGATCTCGGCGGCCGCCTCCAAAATTTTGGAGGTGCGGATGGATTCGGCTTGGCGGGAGAATTTCATTGGGGTTTTGAGGTGGTGGGAGTTTGCGTGGGAATATTAATGCTAAACGGGATGGAGGGGATTATGGCGCGTTTGCGGGGTTGGCGGTTGTGTATTTTGGGGGTGGTTTGTGAGTGGGTGAATTAACAAAAACAAAAATTATGCCGACAGCGGATTCGGTTATAATCGCCCCCGAATTTAACCGGCCAGCAATTCCGTTCCCATTCCACCACTTTTACCGATGACGCCTCCCCGAAAACTTACGCTGGATTTTCGCCCGAACACGCTGTATCACGGCGACTGCATGGACATTTTGAAAGGCTGGGACGACGGGTGCGTCGATCTGATTTATCTCGACCCGCCGTTCAATTCCGACGCCGACTACAACATTTTGTATGGCAAAGACCGCGCCGGCGAACCGCGCGACGAGCCGGCGCAGTTCACCGCGTTCAAAGACACCTGGTATTGGAATGAGAACGCCGCCGAGCGCGTCGCGGAAATCAGCCGCGCCGTCGGCCACCCCGCGCAAAAAGCGATCCGCGGTTTGGCCGAGATGCTGCCGGAGACCGGCATGCTTGCCTATCTGGTTTATATGGCCGACCGCCTCGCTGAAATGCGCCGCGTGTTGAAAGACAACGGCAGCATCTACTTGCACTGCAATTCAACCGCGTCTCATTACTTGAAGACGATTATGGACTGCATCTTTGGCGGAAAGAATTTCCGCAACGAAATCATGTGGCACCACCCGAAAATTGGCGTGGCGAAAAACAAATTCACCGCCAACACGGACACCCTGTTTTTCTACACCAAAACCGATGAATATCGCTTTGATGTTCAGTATGGCGATGAGCCCAACGAGTTGTATAACCGTTGGAAGTCAAAGTTGCGCGGCAACGCGCTTTACTTTGCGGAAGCAAAAAACATCAAAGACAGCCCGGCGCAGTCTAAAATTCGCGTTCGGGAAAAAGAACTCGGGCGGGAACTTCGCGACAGCGACATCGTTGTCGATTTTTCCCTGCCGGAAAACCACAAGGTTATGGACAATGTTTGGAAAATTTCTTTCCTGAAAGGAAATTCCAAAGAGTCGCTCGGCTACCCGACGCAAAAACCCAAAAAACTGCTGAAACGAGTCATCAAGGCATCGTCGAATAAAGGCGACATAGTGCTGGACCCGTTCTGCGGTTGCGGCACCACGCTGGAAGCCGCCTACAAACTTGACCGCAAACTCATCGGCATAGACATCTCGCCGTATGCGATTACGCGTGTCTGCCATGACCGCCTGAAAAATGCCGAGGACATCTCTATTCAAGGGCTGCCGACCGATATTAATGGCGCGCGCGAAATGGCTGAGAGGGCCGATCGCGGCCGCTTTATGTTTGAGCAGTGGGCGGTGACCACGCTGCCCGGTTTTGAGCCAAACGACAAGCAAACCGGAGACGGCGGCATCGACGGGCGCGGGGGCTTGCTCTATCCGCCGGAAGGTGAAAAGGGGTTGTGCGTGGTGCAAGTCAAAAGCGGCAACTTCAGCCCCGACCACATGCGCGCGCTGCTTTCAAAAGTCACCGGTGGTTCCGCCAGTCTGGTCATCTTCGTGACGATGGAAAAAATGCGCGATACCCAAACCGCGCGAAAATGCGTCGCCGAAGCCGGCCGTTTTCAGGAGGGCGCAAAAACTTTTAACCGCATGATGTTCTGGTCGATAGAGGAGTATTTCGCCGGAGAAAAACTGCAACTGCCGGCGATGGCGCACCCACGCACCGGCAAAATGCTGCAGGAAGTGATGTCGCCGGACTGATGCGCCGGGGCATTTGCGTTTGCCCCGGCGCGCTCACTTTCGGCTTACGCCTTGAACCACCACCGCTCGGCGCATTTGATGCCGTCCAGATCCCAGGCCGCCGACATGCGGTCGTGGCCGATCTTGTCGCTGACCGCGAAGACATAGTTGGCAAACGCCGGAATGACCGCGCCGCCGTCGTCGCTGACCAGTTTTTGCATCTCGCCGTACATCTCGGCGCGCTTTGCCGGGGCGAGTTCCACGCGCGCCTTCAGCAGCAGGTCGTTGAAGCGCTTGTTGTCCCAGTGGGTTTCGTTCCACGGCACGCCGCGCGCGTAGGTGGTGGAGAACATCCAGTCCTCGGTCAGGCGGCCCGACCAGTAGGAGGCGGCGAACGGCT
>JALCBG010000043.1:0-4238 GCA_028066695.1 Gammaproteobacteria bacterium
CGCCAGTTCACGGTGAGGCTGCGGTCGCCGATTTGCAGCGCCTCCACATGGGGGACGATCATTTCCTCCACGGCGTTGACGGTGTCGCTGTTGCCGAGGCCGTGGCCGGTGGAGATGGCCGTGCCGTGGCCCGGGTCGCGGGCGGCAAACCAGGTGTTGCATTCGCTGGCGTTGCAGGCGCGCAAATCCACGCCGTAGACCCCGGTTGTCAGGTTGCGGATGACATAGGCATTGCGGCCGTTGCGGACATTGCGCCCGTCGGCCTGCAGCGTGGTTTTGTCGGAGTCGGCGAAAGTGGTCGCCGACTGCAACTTCCACCGCAGTTCGTAGCGCCCGATCGGACGCGACAGATTGACTCCCGCCGGCGGGGTCCAGGACACATCAATGTTCGGACCGCCGTGGCTGTATGCGCTCACCTCGCGGGAGTCGCCGCGGCTGCTGCTTCCATAGCCGGGCGGCCCCGCCGGGTTGCCGGCCGGCGGCGTGACGAAGCGCGACTCGCTCCACGCGCCCCTGCCGAAATCATTGCGCAGCGCCATGCGCACCTCGTATTGGACCTCTCCGGTGGCGGTGACGGAGGGGCTCACATTCTGCGTCCTGGCGGTGCGCGGAGAGACGCTGGTCGGCTGCAGCCACTCATTGCCGGTGTGCTCCACGCCAATCGGCCGCCACGCGTAGAGCGGCGTGGTCTCGCCGCCGGCGGCGACCAGCGGCGCGGTGAAGGCGATGGAAAACTGCCGCGCGCCGCTCGGCGCGAGCGAGGTGATCACCGGCGCCGGCGGAACGCCGGCCGAGACATCGGCCTCGGCGTATGCGCCGCGCCCGTTCGCGCCGAACTCGTTCTCGGCCGCGACCTGCACTTCGTAGCCGGCATCGGGGCGCAGGCCGCGGATGGTGTAACCGGTCTTCGCGCCGACATTTTCGCCGAGGTCGCTCGGCCCGCTCGCGTTCTGCCAGTCGCCGGCGGCGAGCGCGGCGACTCCGGCGGCGGCGTCGGCTTCAATCGCGACGGTGCGCCAGCGGACATAGTATTTGGCGATGTCGGCGTTCGGCACGCCGGCGGAGGCCGGCGCGTTCCACGACACCGCGAGGTGCCTGGCGTCGGGGCTGCGCGAGGTTTGCAGCCCGGCCGGCGCGCCGGGAACACCGGCAATCAGGCCGCTCGCGGTCGCGCTGGTCGCGCCGAGCGAGTAGTTCGCGGCCTTGAAGTCGCCGCTGTCGGCGAGGCCGCAGGCCGCGGTCTGGCCGCTCGCGTCGGCGCAGGTGTTTCCGGAGAGCGTCACCGTCACCGGCTGGTGCACGCCGCGTGAAGTTGGCGTGGTCGCGTAGGCGGCGGTGAATCGCAGCCCGGCGCGGAAGTCGTCCAACTCGGCCGGGACAACGCCGGCGGCGAAGATGTTGGCGCGGTTGATGACCGGGGTCAGCGTGTTCAGCGCGGCCTCGCTCGGCGCCTGCGCGTCCACGACAAAGCGCAACGCGCCGACATCGCGCGCGGTGATGTCGCCGGCCGCGGCGGAGGCGCTGGCCAGCGCGTAGTTGCCGGCGGCCTCGCCGCCGAGGCCGAAGCCGGTGATCGTTTTTCCGGTTCCGGCATCCTTGCCGGCATAGACGCCGCCGCGCGCATGCACCTTGCCCAAGTCGTCGGTTTCCAGACCGGAAGTGAAAGTGCCGAGGAATTCGGGCGCGAACACCGAGCCGTCATACACTTTGTTGATGCCGGCGCCGGTGAAGATGATTTCCTTCGGCGTGATCGTATAGGTCACGCCTTTCGCCAGGACGAAGTCGTATTTGGCGTCCACGCCGGTGGCGTAGTCGGGGGTGTCCGCCAACTTGAAGGCGTAGGTGCCGGCGGTCGCGGCCGAGTCGACCAGTTCCAGCGGGTTGGTGTCAAAGAAAGTGGTGGCGGCGGTGTCGGCGCCGTCAAAGGCGCTGCCGGTTTGCGGCGCGACGGTGAAGGCGAACTCGGTCGGCTCGGCCTCGCCATAAACGCGCGTCAAAGTGGTCGGCGTCAGCACCAGCGTATTCGGCGCGCCGTCGGTCGCGGCGGTCAGGGTCGCGGTGGTCGCCGCGCTTGAGCCGATGCTGATCGCGCCGTCCAGCGTGTTCACGGTGTTGCCGGGCGGCAGCGACACGGTGAAGGTGACCATCTCATCGGCGGTGTCGCCGTCGTCAATGACCGGGAAGGACACGCTCGCCTCGGTCTCGCCCGGCTCCAAGACGCCGGTCACGGTGAGTTCCGCGTCGCTTGCCGCGGCGCGGGTTTCGCCGCCGATGGTGACCAGGAAATCGGCGGCGCTCGCGCCCGAGGCCGGGTAGGTCGGGGTCAGGATGAATTCCACCGGCGATTCGCGAAGCGGCGCCGGGTCGGAGCCCTGCTTCGCCTGCACGGTGATTTCCAGCAACTGGTTTTCCTCCACGCTCACCGTCGCTTCCTTCACCTCCAGCGTCACCGGGCGGTCGTTGTCCAGAATGACCACCTCGGTCGCGCTCGCCGGGGCGCGCGCGTTGCCGTCGGTCACCAGGAACTCCACCTGAAAACTCTCGTTGCGCTCGGTGATGTCGTCGGCGAGCGCGCGCACCGCCAGCGAGGTGGAATACTCGCCCGCCCCGATTTCAAAGGTGTCGCCGATTTCGTAGTCGGCGCCGCCGTCGGCGGTGACATTCACCGCGCGCACCCGGCCGCGAATCGCGCCGCGCGAATCGGCCGGGCGGATGAGGGTGATGAAGCCCTCGCTGACATTGGCGCGCAACTCGGCCGCGCTCGCGTCCTCGTCCAGGCCCTCCTGCAGCACCACCAGCGGCGTCGCCGACAACGCCGGTCCCGCCGGCTCGGTCTGCGAGCCGCCGTCGCTGGCGGCGATGGTGTAATCGGCGGCCGCGTCGGCGAGGCCGATGCGCGCGGTTTGCGCGCCGTTTTCCACCGGCGGCAGGCCGTTGGAATCGGTGATGGCGGTCAGCGCCAGCGTGAATTTTTCGGCGGCCTCGGGCGCGGCGTCATCCACGATGCCGGGCAGCCCGATGCTCGCGGTGGTGGCGCCGCTTGCGATTTCCACGCTGCCGGTGGTCAGCGGCGCGCCGAACACATCGGCGCAGCGCGCGCAGGGCGGCGGCGCGGCGGTGGAACTGGCAGTGCCGAGCGACAAGTCGGCGGAAGCGGCGCCGCCGGCGACCATGCCGATGGCGTAGTGCAGGGTCAGCGTCTCGCCGCTTCCGGCGCGCGAAAACGCGGCCGGCAGGCCGCTCGCGGCGTCGCGCAAGGTGACGGCCGCGGTCAGGCCGGTGTCGCCCTCGTTGACGGTGACATCGGTCGCGTCCAGCGTCGCGAGGTAACTTTTTGCGCCGGGCGCGCCGACATTGTGGCGCACCTGCGTGAAACTGCCGGCGTTAAACGCGCCGAGTTGCGGCGGGGCGAGCGAGCGCACCGCGAACGCGAACGCGCCCTGCTTGTCCGGCGTGATGCTGAAGGCGCGCGCGGAAAGTCCGCTGCTCTCGCCGGGGCGAATCAAAATGCCGCGCGGCAAATCGGGGTTGCCGAGTTCGGCGCGGGTGAGCAGGCCTTCGCCGGCGGCGAGGCCGACGCCGACCGACAGCGCGTTTTCCACCGCGACTTTTGCGGCGGCGTTTCCGTTTTCGTGGATCTCCGCCATTAAGAAAGCGTCGGCGCGTTTGCCGGCTTGCAGGCGCGGTATCGCGCGGCCGTCGGCGCCGACCAGGGTCAGGTGCAGATTGACCGGGCCGGTTTCGCCGACCGAGTCGTCGTCTTCAATGAGGATGTCGGGGCCGCGGACCGGTTTGTCGGAGAACACGCGGACGGTGTCTTTGTCAATCTCCAGCGTCTCGGCGTCAAACGCGATGCTGGTGGTCACGGTGCGCGTCCGGTTGATCACATCGTCGTCGGTGATGCCGAGCGCGTTGAAATCGGCGGCGGTGAACTGCGCGTTCTTCGCGGTGGTGGCGTTTTCGGCGGAGGTGAAAGTGACCTCCTTGCTGACGCTACGCGAAGGGCTGCCGCCCTCGCCGTCCGCGTCGTAGTGAGCGGTTACCACCACGACTACGTCATCCTCGGTGTTGTCGTCGTCGTAGTCATAGTCCAGGCTCACCGGCACGGTCGCGCTCATTGCGGCCAAAGTCCCGCGCGTCCCGTCGGCGCCGCGAATGGCGCGGCCGCCCTCATTGATGCGAATCACGCCGGCAAAAGTGTGGTCGCCGGGCGCGTGTCGCGGCGCGATTTTCGGCAG
>JALCBG010000043.1:4338-5933 GCA_028066695.1 Gammaproteobacteria bacterium
GCTCAGCCGCCCGGTCAGCGTCACCGTGCCGCCGCGGCGCAACTGGCCGACCGGGCTGGCTTCCACGGTAAAGGTGGCGGTGTCGTCGTCTTTGATGGTGATGGTCCGCGTGGTATTGCCGCCGATCACAAACGGGTCGTCCGGGCGCACGCGCAACGCGAGTTGGAAAGTCTCGTCGCCTTCCACGATTTGGTCGTCCTTCACATGCGACACCGGGAATTCCACGACGCGCACCGCCGGGTCGTCAAAACCGCCGCCGGCCGGGAGTTGCACTTCCAGCGCGGCATGCACATCGGCGAATTCTTCGCCGGCCGCGGTCGCGGTAAGGGAGTTTCCGCCGACTTTTCCGATGGCGACGATTTCCAGCGTCGCCGGCTTGTTCAGCGGCGGCGTGATTTGCAGTTGCATCACCGGGTCGGAAGTTGCGCCGCTCTCGGTCACGGTCAGGGCGGTGGCCTCGGTGAAACCCACCACGGGCGGCGCGTCCGGCAGCGCCGGCAGGGTCGCGCCGGGGAATTGGCTCGCCTGCAAATTCGCCGGCAAATTCGCCGAATCCACCGTGAGCGCCAGTTGCGCGCTGTTAAAAGTCCAGGTCGCGGTGGTGGAAAGTTCATCGCCGCTCAAAATGCCGTCGGCGGCGCCGCTGCCATCGCGGCCGGTGGTGTCGGTGAATTCCAGTTGCAGCGAGGAATCGCTGTTTTCAAAAACCACCGAGCCGCCGCTGCCGACGGCGATGCCGAAGTTTTCGCCGCTGAGTTCCAGTCGCGCGGAAACGCCGCCGCCGTCGGCGGCGGTGTAGCCGGCTTTCAAAGTCGCCGCGCCGTTCGCCGGAATGGTCGCGACTTTTTCGCCGCTGTCATTTTCGTTGAGGCGGACTTTGAAGGTTTCCCCGCCTTCCACCAGTCCGTCGTCGCGCGGGAATATCGGCACGCGGAAATAGCGGTCATAGCGCGCCAGTTGCACCGGCGGAATGTAGGTGTCCGGAAACTGCGCGGCGGTGAGCGGCGAAAAACTTCCGTCCGGGTTGCGCTTCATAAAGTCGGTGAAGTCGGCCGAGTTTGCGCCGGTGGTGTCGTCGGCGCGCACGCGCACTTCAACATGATGTGTGTTGATGTGCACCGGGCCGGTGATTCCGTCCAAGGTGGCGGTCAGCGCCGCCGGCGCCAGCGCGCCGTGTTGGTAGCGGTCGGCGAGCGGCTCTTCGGCGCGCAAACGCTCGGCGGCGGACGGCAGCGCCAGGCTGGTGAAACCGGTGTCGGCGGCTTTTTCCACGGTGACCACGCGCCCGCTGGTGGTCATTCCGGTGTTTTTCAGCGGATTGCCGGCGGCGTCCACAATCACCGGCGCGGCCAGTTTGTATTCGCCGGCGTAAGTGCTCGGGTAGATGATGAACAGATCGGTCATCGCCGCGGATTGGCCGGCCGGAATGGTCAGCGTGTCCTGCAACGGCTGGTACACCAAGGTGCTGCCGGCGCTCAGGGTCAAAGTGCTCGGCGCCGAGGCGCGCAGTCCCCGCACCAAGCCGAGCGGCAGCCTGGGCAGTTTCAAATGAATGGCCGACTCGGCGGCAATCGGCACGCCGCCGGCCGGCGTGA
>JALCBG010000043.1:6033-10366 GCA_028066695.1 Gammaproteobacteria bacterium
TCGGCAGGGTTTTGTCCGGCGCTTTCAACTTGACCGCGAACTCGGCCGCGCTGCCGCCCTGCGCCGCCGGGCGGTTGTATTTTTTGTCGCCGGTGGAAACATACAGCCCGAACATGGCGGTCAGGTCGCGCGGCGCGTCTTTTTTCAGCGCGCGCACCTCAAACCACGGCGGGTCAAAAGTGCCGTCGGGGTTCGCCACAAACTGCCCGTCGCTCAGGAAGTAGTCGTCGCCGTAGACGGCGTATTGGTCGCCGCTGACCGGCACATAACCGTCCGGGCGGAATTTCGGGTTGCCCGGTTTGATTTCTTGGCGGATGGTGCCGTCCGACTTGTACACCCGAACATCCTTCGCATGCAGCGAGCCGCCGCGCAAAAACACGCGCGTCGCCTCGGTGAGTTCGCGTTCCGCCAGAAAGAGCGCCTTCGTCACATCCCGTATCCTTTTTGCCTGGGCATAGCTAATAGTGCTGCAACTCGAAGTACTGGACGGGGGCACCGCCGCGCCGCGAAACCTGGCAGGACGGGAGGTGCAATTCATAGCCCTGGCCGTCGCGAGCGCCGCATCATATTTCGCTTGCGCCGCATCCAACACGGCTTTCGCCGCTTGACTCGGGTTGTAGAAGGTGGTCCCGGCGGGCGCGACCGTGCCGGTGGTGGTAATGAGCGGCGTTATCGGCAGGATTTTGACGATGGTGGGCACGCTCGGACGATCCGAAGAGCCGAAGAATCGCGGCGTAACCCGCACCACCGGGCAGTCCAGCGGGTCGGAGGCGGCGGCGCGGCCGACGCAGTCGCTTTGGGTGACTTCGTCCGCCAAATCAATGACGCCATTGGACGGACTCAGCGTCAGTTGCAGGATTTGCCGCGCGGCGTTTTGCGCGGAAGCCGCGCCGGGGAAAGCGGCGAACAGAAAAATCGCCAGAAAGGAAAAAATCGCCGCGGAAAACTTTCCGCCGCGAAATGCGGAATTGCGCTTGCTCGTGTTGCTCATGTTGCTCATGGGGATTTCTCCAAACGGGATTGGATAATTAACGGGGGGAGCGGAAGTGTGCGGCGATTTTACATGTCGCGGGGGGATTTTTCAAGGAAATCGCGGCGGGAAATCGCGGCGATTTTGCCCGTTAAAAACCCGCTTAAACCCGCTTAAACCCGCTTTAACCCGCTTCCCGGCGGTTTTCGCGGGGATTTTCTCGCGGAGATTTTCGGCGGATTTTTCGCGGAGATTTTTTCGCGGAGATTTCCGGCGGGATTTTGGAAACTCCCCGCTTCGCATGCTACACTCCGCCCGGCCAGACGCTCCCCCTCCCCATGCCGCTCCCGCAAAAAATCTCCGAATTGCTGCGCGAAGCGGGAATGATTGCGCTGTTCGCCGCGCTGGTCTATCTCGGCGTGGCGCTGCTGACTTATGCGCCGGAAGATCTGGACGCGGTGCAGGTGGCAAATAGCGGCGAAGTTTTTAACCTCGGCGGGCGGGTCGGCGCGCTTTTGGCAAATCTCCTTTTCAATCTGTTCGGCTGGTCGGCGTATTTGCTGCTTCTTCTTGCATGCGCGGCGGTGTGGCGGCTGCGGCGGCGCGCGGCGATTCTCGGAGAGATCGGCGCCTGGGACGGCACGCTGGTTCCCGCGGCGATTTTTGCGGCGATGCTCGGGCTGTGCGGGCTGGAGCAAATCTATTACACCGACATGTCGGCGACCATTCGCGCCGGCGGCATTCTCGGCTATTCGGCCGCGCCGTTTTTGGCGGAGAATTTCGGCGTGGTCGGGGCGAGCGTCATGTTATTGGCGCTGATTGTCGGCGGGCTGACTTTGGCGCTGCATGTTTCCTGGCTGAAACTGATGGACCGCATCGGTTACGCCGCTATCACCGCCGGCGCGGGCGCGGGCGCGTATCTGGAAAAACGCATTGAAAAAATGATGGACCGCGGCGAGGGCGCGCGCGAGCGGCGGCGGCGGCGCGCCAGCGTCAAGCAACTTCGCGAGGAGTTAAATGAAATGCCCGCGCCGAAAATCCACCGCGGCGCGCCGCCGAGTTCGCACGCGCCGGAGAGTTCGCGCCGCCGCGCCGAGCGGCAGAGCAATCTTTTTCCGCAGGCGCCGCAGCCGGGCGAACTTCCGCCGCTGTCGCTGCTGGAGGCGCCGAACGAGCAGCCGGCCGGCTACTCGCGCGAGGCGCTGGAATCCATGTCGCAACTGCTGGTGAAAAAACTGAAGGACTTTAATGTGGACATCACCGTGACCGCGGTGCAGCCGGGGCCGGTGATTACGCGGTTTGAAATTGACCCGGCGCCGGGGGTCAAGGCGAGCCAGATTGTCGCGCTGTCGCGCGATTTGGCGCGCTCGCTGTCGGTGGAGAGCGTGCGCGTGGTGGACAACATCGCCGGAAAATCGGTCATCGGCATTGAAATCCCCAACCAGAGCCGCGAATTGGTGCGGCTGGTGGAGGGGCTGTCGTCGCCCGAATACGAGGAGAGCGCCTCGCCGCTGACGCTGGTGCTGGGCAAGGACATCGCCGGAAACGCGGTCATCACCGATTTGCAGCGCATGCCGCATGTGCTGATCGCCGGCACCACCGGCTCGGGAAAATCGGTGTGCGTGAACGCGCTGATTCTGAGCGCGCTTTACAAGGCGACGCCGCAGCAGGTGCGGCTGATCATGGTGGATCCGAAATTTCTGGAGTTGTCGGTGTATGACGGCATTCCGCATCTTCTGGCGCCGGTGGTGACCGACATGACCAAGGCGGCGAACGCGCTTCGCTGGTGCATCGCCGAAATGGACCGGCGGTTTCGCGTGATGGCGGCGATTGGGGTGCGCAATATCGCCGGCTACAATAAAAAGGTCGCGGCGGCGATTGCCGATGGCGCGCCGCTTTTGGATCCGTTTGCTCGGCGGGGGGAGGAGGAAAGTTCAGCGGAAAATGCTGGAACCGAAGAAAGTTCCGCAGAAATTTCGGCGAAAAACGCCGAAAATGACGGCATTTTGCAGGAAATTCCCTACATCATGGTGGTAGTGGACGAACTCGCCGATTTGATGATGGTGGTCGGCAAAAAGATTGAGGAGATCATCATTCGCATCGCGCAGCGCGCCCGCGCCGCCGGGATTCACATGGTGCTGGCGACGCAGCGGCCGTCGGTGGATGTGGTGACCGGGCTTATCAAAGCGAATGTGCCGACGCGCATCGCCTTTCAGGTTTCCTCGCGCGCCGACTCGCGCACCGTGTTGGACCAGATGGGCGCGGAGCAATTGCTCGGCGAGGGCGACATGCTGTTCCTGCCGCCCGGCACCGGCCATTTGCAGCGCGTTCACGGCTCGTTCGTTTCCGACGAGGAAGTGCTGCGCGTGGTCGGGCGGCTGAAGGAATCGGGCACTCCGGTGTATTTGGAGCAGGTCACCGAGAACGCCGGGCCCGGCGAATTCGGCGGCGGCTTGGACGGCGAGGAAATCGGCGGCGACGGCGAGGCCGACGAACTCTATGATCAGGCGGTGCAATTCGTCACGCAGAGCCGGCGCGCCTCCATTTCCTCCTTGCAGCGCGCGCTGCGGGTCGGCTACAACCGCGCGGCGCGGATGATTGAGAGCATGGAAGAGAGCGGCGTGGTCAGCGCCTCGGAAAACGGCAAACGCGAAGTGCTGGCGCCGGCGCCGCCGAAAGAATGATGGGCGTTCGGGCATTTTTCGCGGGGGTTTTTGGCGCGGCATTTTTGCCGGCGTTTTTCGCGGGCATTTTTTCCGCGGCGATTTTTTCCGCGCCGGTTTTTGCCGGCCCCGGCAGCGACGCCTTCTCCCACTTTTTCGGTGAAATCCGCACTTTCAGCGCGCAATTTCGGCAGGTGGTGCTGGACGAGGATTTAAACACCGTGGACGACGGGCGCGGCACCGTGCGCATAAAACGCCCCGGAAAATTCCGCTGGGATTATTTGCCGCCGGACGCGCAGCACATCATCGGCGACGGCGAGCGCATCTGGCTGCACGACCTGGATTTGGAGCAGGTGACCGTGCGCGACCAAAAAAGCGCGCTCGGGCGCGGTCCCGCGCTGCTGCTGGCCGGCGGCGGCGCGCCGAAAAGCGGCTATTCCATCAGCGACATCGGCGTCCACGCCGGAATCGCCTGGGTCAATTTAATCCCGGCGAAAACCGACAGCGGCTTCACCGAGGTGCGCATGGGTTTTGAAAAACGCCAGTTGCGGCAGATGGAATTGGTGGATACCCTCGGCCAGCGCACCCGCATCAGTTTCCTCGGAATCCGCGAAAATGCGCCGATTGCCGACGCGGTTTTCCGCTTCGCGCCGCCGCCGGGGGCGGATGTGATTGATCAGACGGAAAATTCCGAGTAAAA
>JALCBG010000043.1:10466-15730 GCA_028066695.1 Gammaproteobacteria bacterium
AAAAATGCTGGATCCGCACTTTCTGAGGGAAAATCTGGACGAGGTCGCGCGCGTCCTGAAAACGCGCGGTTATGACCTGAACAAGGCGCGTTTCACCGAATTGGAGGACGCGCGCAGCATCCTGCAGCGCGCCACCGAGAACCTGCAAGCCCAGCGAAACAGCGCCTCCAAAGCCATCGGCGCGGCGAAATCGCGCGGCGAAGACGCCTCTGCGATGCTCAAAAAGGCGGCCGATCTGGGAAAATCGCTGGAAACGCAAAAAGCGGAGTTGGACGAAGTTCAGGCAGGTTTGCGCGAACTTCTGAGCGAGATGCCGAATCTTCCGCATGAAAGCGTGCCCGAAGGCGCGGACGAAAACGACAATAAAGAACTGCGGAAATGGGGCGAACCGCGCGATTTCTCGTTTAAACCGCGCGACCACGCCGATTTGGGCGCGAATTTGGGCATGGATTTTGACACCGCCGGCGAACTCTCCGGCGCGCGATTTGTCGTTTTGCGCGGCGATTTGGCGCGGCTGCACCGCGCGCTGGCGCAGTTCATGCTGGATTTGCACACCCGCGAACACGGCTATACCGAGGCGAATGTGCCGGTTTTGCTGAAAAAAGAGGCGCTTTTCGGCACCGGGCAACTGCCGAAATTCGCCGACGACCAATTCGCCACCGCCGACGAATCGCCCTTTTTCCTCGCCCCGACCGCCGAAGTCCCGCTGACCAATTTCGCCGCCGGGAAGATTTTCGCGCCGGAGGAATTGCCGCTGCAACTCGCCGCGCATACGCTGTGTTTTCGCCGCGAAGCCGGCTCCTACGGCAAGGACACGCGCGGCATGATTCGCCAGCACCAGTTTGAAAAGGTGGAATTGGTGCATATCACCCGCCCCGACAAGTCCTACGAGGCGCTGGAGGCGCTGACCGGGCACGCCGAGGCGGCGCTGCAAAAACTGGAACTGCCCTACCGCGTGGTCGCGCTTTGCAGCGGCGACATGGGGTTTTCCGCGGCGAAAACGCTGGATCTGGAAGTGTGGATTCCGAGCCAGAAAAAATACCGCGAAATTTCCTCGTGCAGCAATTGCGAGGCGTTTCAGGCGCGGCGCATGCAGGCGCGCTGGCGCAACCCGGAGCGCGGCCGCCCCGAGCCGCTGCACACCTTAAACGGCTCCGGCGTCGCGGTCGGGCGCGCGCTGGTGGCGGTGCTGGAAAACGGGCAGAACGAGGACGGCAGCGTAACTCTGCCGGCCGCGCTGGCGCCGTATATGGACGGGCGGACTTCCATTGACCCGCCCGCGCCGCCGGAAAAATCCTCCGGAAAATCCGGCTGAAACGGGCTATACTGCAGGCGCAGTTGCCGCACACTCATTCCCCCATCAGGTAACGCAAATGAAAACCAGCCGCGAAACAGAAAGCGAAGCGCCCACCTCGCTGCGCAATCAGTTGCTGGTGTCCATGCCGCAACTGACCAACCCGAGTTTTCACCGCACCGTTTCCCTGATCTGCCAGCACGACGCCAACGGCGCGGTCGGCGTCATCGTCAACCGCCTGACCGACCACCGCCTCGGCGACATCTTTGACCAACTCGCGCTGCCGGTTTCCGATTTGCAAAACACCGACAAACCGGTGTTTGACGGCGGCCCGGTCAGCCCGGAACTCGGGCTGGTCATTCACGACGCCTGCGGCGACAGCACGCGGTGGGATTCGTCGCTGGAAATCGGCGGCGGTTTGTGGCTGACCAGTTCGCGCGACATTTTGAGCGCGATCGCGCGCGGCGACGGGCCCGACAACGCCATCATGATCCTCGGCTACGCCGGCTGGGGTCCTGGACAACTGGAATCGGAAATCCGGCAAAACTCGTGGTTTCACACGCCGGCCGACCACGAAATCATCTTCAACACGCGCATAGATCAGAAGTGGCAGCAGGCGGCGAAACTGCTGGGCATTGATTTCGCGCAAATGTCCGGGGAAGTCGGGCATGCCTGAGTCGCCCGACCGCGGCCGGGTTCTCGGCCTGGATTTCGGCCTGCGCCGCATCGGCGTCGCCACCGGCAGTTCGCGCAGCGGCGGCAGCCAGGCGCTGACCATGCTGCGCGCGCGCGACGGCGCGCCGAATTGGGGCGAACTCGGAAAATTGATTGACACTTGGAAGCCGGAAAAATTGCTGGTCGGTTTGCCGCTGAACATGAACATGGACGGGGACGGCGCAGAAGGCGACAGCGCGAAACGCGCGCGCGGATTCGGCGCCGCGGCGCGGCGGCGGTTTGGGCTGGAGGTGGAATTCGTGGACGAGCGCCTGACCACGCGCGCCGCCGAGAATCTTCTCGCCGAAAGCGCCGCGCCGGGAAAATCGCAGGCGGCGCGGCGGCGCAAACACCGCGACAGCCTCGCCGCGGAATTGATAGTGCGCGCGTATTTGGAGCGCGGCGCGCATGCATGACGCGGGCCGTCCGGCCGACCTCATCAAAAACATGGCGGCGCAAGTCGCCGCGCAAAAATTGTCCAAGCCGGTTTTGATCGGCATTCACAGCGGCGGCGTCTGGGTCGCCGAACAACTCCGCGCCGGGATTTCGCCGGCGCCGGAATTCGGCACGCTGGACATTTCGTTTTACCGCGACGATTTCAGCCGGGTCGGATTAAACCCGCAGGTAAAAGCCTCCGACCTGCCGCCGGTGGACCGGCGCGACATTATTTTGGTGGACGATGTGCTGCACACCGGGCGCACCATCCGCGCCGCGCTCAACGAGATTTTTTCCTACGGCCGCCCCGAGCGGATTTGTCTGGCGGTGCTGATAGAACGCCCCGGGCGCGAGTTGCCGATTCAACCCGATGTCGCCGGAAAATCGCTGGCGCTTTCCGCCAATGAAGAAGTGAAACTCAGCAATGACGGCGGCGAACTCTCGCTGGATGTCGTGAAAATATGAACCGCGACATTCAATTTGACGACGCCGGAAAACTGCGGCACTTTCTCACCGTGGACGGCATGTCGCGCGAAACGCTGACCGGCATTTTGGACACCGCCGAATCTTTCGTCACCGTCGGCGAGCGCGAAATCAAAAAGGTGCCGCTGCTGCGCGGCAAGACCGTGGTCAATTTGTTCTTTGAGCCGAGCACGCGCACGCGCACCACTTTTGAAATCGCCGGCAAGCGGCTGTCGGCCGATGTGATCAACCTGAACGCGGCGCGCATGTCCGTGACCAAGGGCGAATCCATTCTGGACACGGTGCGCACATTGGAGGCGATGCACACCGATTTGTTCGTGGTGCGCGACTCGGCGAGCGGCGCCGCGCATTTAATCGCGAAACATCTGCCGCCGCATGTGCGCGTCATCAACGCCGGCGACGGCCGCCACGCGCACCCGACGCAGGCGATGCTGGACATGTTCACGATTCGCCGCGTCAAGGGAAAAATTGAAGGGCTGAAAGTCGCGATCATCGGCGACCTGCTGCACTCGCGCGTGGCGCGCTCGCAAATTCACGCGCTGAAAACGCTCGGCGCCGCGGAAATTCGCGCGGTCGGCCCGCGCACGCTGATACCGACCGAAATTGAAACGCTCGGAGTCGCCGCGACTTCCGACATGGAAAAGGGCCTGCGCGGCGTTGATGTGGTGATGATGCTGCGCCTGCAGCGCGAGCGCATGGACGGGCAACTGGTGCCGAGCGAGCGCGAATATTTCAACCGCTACGGATTGACCGAGGAAAAACTTCGCCACGCCGCGCCCGACGCGACCGTCATGCATCCGGGACCGATCAACCGCGGCCTGGAAATTTCCTCCGGCGTCGCCGACGGCCCGCGCTCGGTGATTCTGGAGCAAGTCACCAACGGCATCGCCGTGCGCATGTCCATCATGGCGACGATTATGGGCGGGTCGGAGGAACGAATATGAGCGACCTGCAAATCACCGGCGGGCGTTTAATTGACCCGGCAAACGGCGTGGACGAAGTCACCGATTTGTTTTTAAGCGGCGGCGCGGTCGCCGGCGTCGGCAAAAAGCCGAAGAACTTTTCCGCCGCGCAATGCATTGACGCGGCCGGAATGCTGGTGCTGCCCGGCGTGATTGACCTGTGCGCGCGCCTGCAGCCGGGCGAGGCGCATGCGAGCGGGGCCGGCGCGACCATCGCCGGCGAGACGCGCGCGGCCGCGGCCGGCGGCATCACCCGCCTCCTCTGCCCGCCCGACACCGCGCCGGTGGCGGACACGCCGGCGGTGGCGCGCATGATTCAAGACCGCGCCGCGGCCGGCGGCGGCGCGCGCGTGCACCCGCTCGGCGCGCTCACCGTCGGCCTGCGCGGCGAGCGCCTCGCCGACATGGCGCTCTTAATGGACGCCGGTTGCGCCGGCGTCGGCAACGCGCAAACCGCGGTCGGCAACACGCTGGTCATGCGCCGCGCGATGCAGTATGCGGCGACCTACAACCTGCCGGTGTTCGTGCGCGCCTGCGACCCGTGGCTGCAAGGCAACGGCGTCGCGCACGAGGGCGAAATCAGCACGAGGTTCGGGCTGCCGGCGATTCCCGAGGCGGCCGAAACCGCCGGCGTGGCGCGCGACCTCGCGCTGATTGAAACCAGCGGCGCGCGCGCGCATTTTGATTTGATTTCCACCGCGCGCGCGGTGGAGATGATCGCCGAGGCGCGCGAGCGCGGACTCGCGGTCAGCGCCGGCGTCGCCGTGCATCAACTGCATTTCAACGAGGGCGACATCGGCGCGTTTGACCCCCGTTACAAAGTGTTCCCGCCGCTTCGCACCGAGAACGACCGGCGCGCGCTGCTGCGCGGGCTGGAGGAAAACGCCATCGGCGCGATTTGCTCCGACCACCAGCCGCACGACGCCGACGCCAAACTCGCGCCTTTCGTGGAGGCCGCGCCGGGGATTTCGGGCCTGGACACGCTGCTCTCCATGACGCTGGAACTGGCCGAGCGCGGCGAGTTGCGCCTCGCCACCGCGGTCGCCGCGCTGACTTCGGGGCCGGCCGCGGTCATCGGCATGGACGCCGGCCACCTGGCGCGCGGCGCGCCGGCCGATGTCTGCGTGTTTGACCCGGCGCGCGAATGGACGCTGGACGAAAACGCCATGCAAAGCAGCGGCAAAAACTCGCCGTGGCTCGGGCGCAAACTGCGCGGCCGCGCGGCCGCGACCATTATCGGCGGCGAAATCGCGCATTTGGACGGCGCGCCTGTAACCGAACGGTAATGCCGCGTTCATATTGCGGCAAGGTTGGTTTGCGACAATGGCGCGCACTTATTCAACCGGAGGCTCTCATGCTCAACTTTAATTTTCCGA
>JALCBG010000043.1:15830-17199 GCA_028066695.1 Gammaproteobacteria bacterium
TGGTGGAGGCGGTCAAGCCGGCCGTGGTCAACATCTCCACCACCAGCATCGGCGCCGCGCCGCGTTTTCCCGGCGGAAACATGCCGCCGGAGATGGAGGAGTTTTTCCGCCGGTTTTTTGACGACTCGCAGCGCCGCGCGCCGCGCCAGCGCAAAACCACCGCGGTCGGCTCCGGCTTCATCGTGGACGCCTCGGGCCTGGTGGTCACCAATCATCATGTGATTGACGGCGCCGACGAAATTGAAGTGGTGTTTGACGACGGCGCGAGGTTTCCGGCGACGCTGCGCGGGCGCGACAAAAAAACCGACCTCGCGCTCCTGCAAATCTCCGCCGGAAAACCGCTGCCGTTCGTGCGCTTCGGCGATTCCGACGCGGCGCGCGTCGGCGACTGGGTGATCGCCATCGGCAACCCGTTCGGGCTCGGCGGCACCACCACCAGCGGCATCATCTCGGCGCGCGGCCGCGACATTCGCTCGGGACCGTTGGACGACTTCATTCAAATTGACGCGCCAATCAACCGCGGCAATTCCGGCGGTCCCTTGTTCAACACGCGCGGCGAAGTCATCGGCGTCAACAGCGCGATTTACTCGCCGACCGGCGGCAGCGTCGGCATCGGCTTCGCCATTCCGTCGGCGCTCGCCGCCGATGTGGTCGCGCAACTGCGCGAAGACGGCGTGGTGCGGCGCGGCTTCCTCGGCGTGTATTACCAGCCGGTCGGCGAGGAAATCGCCGAGAGTCTCGGCCTGAAAAAACCGGCGGGCGCGCTGGTGACGCAGGTCATCTCCGACAGCCCGGCCGAAAAAGCCGGCATGGAGGCCGGCGATGTGATTTTGGAATACGACGGCAGCGATGTCGGCAAGGCGCGCGACCTGCCGAAACTGGTGGCGCGCACCAAAGAGCAAAGCGAAGTGGAAATCGTGGTGTGGCGCGAAGAGCGGCGGCGCACTTTGCGCGTGATCATCGGCCGCAGCGAAGACGAAGAGCCGGCGCCGTCCATCGGCGCCGCGCCCGAAGCCGGGCAACTCGGCCTGTCGCTCGGCGCGCTCACCGCCGAGGCGCGCGAAAAATACGGCATAGAGGAAGACGCCGAAGGCGTACTGGTGCGCCGCGCCGCGCCTGGCGGCGCCGCCGCCCGCCTCGGCCTGCGCGAAGGCGAAGTCATCGTGCGCATCGGCAGCCAACCGGTGAAATCGCCGAAGGAAGCCAACGACGCCATCCGCGAAGCCCGCGAAGCCGGCAAAAAATCGGTGCTGCTGCGAATCATGAACGAGAAACGCTTCCGCTTCGTGGCGCTGCCGCTGGAGGAGTAGCGGGGGAAACCGCCGCCGGTTTGCGGTACAATCGGCGGCGGTTGCATGTGATGGACATC
>JALCBG010000084.1 GCA_028066695.1 Gammaproteobacteria bacterium
TCGCGGGAATGGGAGACGCGGTCGCGGCGACGGTGGAGGGGAAAATGGCGGCGCTTACGCCGTAGCGCGCTAGCGCCCGGTGGAGCCGAAGCCGCCGGCGCCGCGCGCGCTGGCTTCAAATTCCTCCACCACGACAAACTCGGCGCGCGCCACCGGGACGATGACCATTTGCGCGATGCGGTCGCCGGGGCGAATGGTGAAGTCGGCGGCGCCGCGGTTCCAGCAGGAGACCAGCAGGGGTCCCTGGTAATCGGAGTCAATCAGGCCGGTCAGGTTGCCGAGGACGATGCCGTGTTTGTGGCCGAGGCCGGAGCGCGGCAGCAACACGGCGGCGTAGCCGGGGTCATTAATGTGCATGGCGACGCCGGTCGGAATCAATTCGGCGGCGCCGGGGCGCAATGCGAGCGGCGCGTCAATGCATGCGAGGAGATCCATGCCGGCCGCGCCGGCGGTGCGGTATTCGGGCATCGCGAACTCGCGGCCGATGCGCGCGTCCAGAATTTTCAGGGAGATTTTCACGGAGGTTTTCTGCGCGGGTTTTTCGGCGAAAAAAATTGCGCCACCGGGGTTATGACGCCGCGCGCAGCGGCGCGATGCGCTCCAGTATGCGCACCGCCAGCAGATATTTGTCCGCTTTTGTCAGCGCTTCCTCGCCGGTCTTGCCGTTTTTGCGGTACACCAGCGTCACCGCGTTTTCCTCGGCGCCGAACACCGCGCCGCCGGCGACATCGTTTACCGCGATGACATCGGCGCCTTTTTCCATGCATTTTTTGCGCGCGTTGGCGAGCGCGTTTTCGGTTTCGGCGGCGAAACCGACGGTGAACGGCGGCGATTTCAGCGCGGCGACCTGCGCGAGAATGTCCGGGGTTTTTTCCAGTTCCACGCGCATGCGCCCGCCGTCCTTTTTGATTTTGTTCGCGGCGACATTCACCGGGCGGTAATCGGCGACCGCGGCGACCGCGATGAAAAGTTGCGACTTCGGCGCGCGCGCCATCACCGCCTCGGACATCTCGTGCGCCGAGACCACATCAACCCGGCGCGCGCCGCGCGGCGCCGGCAAATTGACCGGGCCGCTGACCAGGGTTACGCGCGCGCCGAAATCCAGCGCGGCCTGCGCCATGGCAAAACCCATCTTGCCGGAACTGCGGTTGCTGATGCCGCGCACCGGGTCCAGCGCCTCCCAGGTGGGCCCGGCGGTGATCAGCGTGTCCACGCCGTCCAGCAGCAGCGGGCGCGCGTCCCCGGCGATTTCCACGGCGATTTCTTCGGGCTCGCTCATGCGGCCGGGGCCGGTCTCGCCGCATGCCTGGTCGCCTGCGCCGGGCCCGATGACGCGCACGCCGCGCGCCGCCAGCGTCTTCAGATTTTCGCGCGTCGCCGCGTGCTCCCACATCAGCCGGTTCATCGCCGGCGCGACCGCGACTTCGGCCTCGGTGGCGAGCGCGACCGCGGCCAGCAAATCGCCGGCGCGCCCGTGCGCGAGGCGCGCGAGAAAATCGGCGCTCGCCGGCGCGACTATGACCTGCTCGGCCCAGCGCGCCAGTTCAATGTGCCCCATGCCGCTCTCGGCTTCGGCGTCCAGAAAATGCAGATGCACCGGATGCCCGCTGACCGCCTGCATGGTCAGCGGGGTGATGAATTCGCAGGCCGCGCGGGTCATCGCCACGCGCACTTCGCAGCCGCGCTCAATCAGCCGCCGCGCCAATTGCGGGCTTTTGTAGGCGGCGATGCCGCCGCTGACGCCGAGCAAAATCCGCTTGCTTTTGTGCCAGACCATTGGTATAGTGTAGCAACGATACGGTCTCCACGGAGGAGCGAAATGACAATCACGCAATGGCCCGAGGACGAAAGACCCCGGGAGAAATTGATGCGCTGCGGCGCGGGCGCGCTGTCCGACGCCGAGTTGCTGGCGATCTTCCTGCGCACCGGCGTCAAGGGAAAATCGGCGGTGCAAATCGGCCGCGACTTGCTGGCCGAATACGGCGGGCTGCGGCAAATCCTGAACGCCGACCAGGCCGCGCTGGCGAGCGCGCCGGGCCTGGGTCCCGCGAAGTGCGCGCAACTGCGCGCCGCGCTGGAACTCGGCAAGCGGTATCTCGCGCAAAAACTGGAGCGCGACGGGCCGCTGACCAGCCCGAGCCAGGCGGTGGCGTTTTTGACGCACCAACTGCGCGACCAGCCGCGCGAGGTGTTCGCGGTGGTCTATCTGGACAACCGCCACCATGTGCTGCATTACGAGGAGTTGTTCCGCGGCACATTGAGCGGCGCCACCGTGCATCCGCGCGAAGTGGTGCGAAGCGCGCTGCAGCACAACGCGGCCGCGCTGATTCTCGCGCACAACCACCCGTCCGGCGTGGCCGAGCCGAGCCAGGCCGACGCCACGCTGACCGTCCGCCTGAAAGAGGCGCTGAACTTGGTGGAGGTGCGGCTGCTGGATCATCTGGTCATCGGCGACGGCGAGTTCGTCTCCATGAGCGACCGCGGATTGTTTTAGCGCGCCGCTTGACCGATGCGCGGGAAAAGCGGAAAATGCGCGCGATGAAATCTCGCGCAAAACGGCGGGGCATTACGCTGGTGCACGGCGGCGAAGGCAAGGGAAAGTCTTCAAGCGGCTTCGGCGTGGCCTTTCGCGCGGCCGGCTGGGGCATGCGCGTGTGCGTGATTCAATTCATCAAGGGCAAATGGAAAACCGGCGAGCAGCGCGCGGCCGCGCGCTTTGACAACATTGAATGGCACGCGATGGGCGACGGCTTCACCTGGGACACCAAGAACCCGGAACAGGACCGCAAAACCAGCCGCGAAATCTGGAATTTCGCCAGGGAAAAAATTCTGTCGGAGGAGTTTGACCTGGTGATGCTGGACGAAATCAATTACTGCATCGCCTACGGCTGGCTTCCGGCGGCGGAAGTCGCCGAATTCATCCGCGCGCAAAAACCGAAGTGGATGCATCTGATACTGACCGGCCGCGACGCCGCGCCGGAAGTGGCCGACGCGGCCGACACCGTCACCGAGATGCGCAAGGTGAAACACGCGTTTGACGCCGGCATCACCGCCGCGCAGGGAGTGGAGTTTTAGCGCGGGA
>JALCBG010000044.1:0-7218 GCA_028066695.1 Gammaproteobacteria bacterium
GCTTCGCGCTGGGGCGCGGCGCTCTCTTCGGCGGCGGCGCGGTCCAGTTGCATGTTGAGGATGCGCAGGGTCGCTTCAATGCCGGCGAAGACCTGGTTGGCATTTACGCCGCGGGTGCGCACCTTGCGCTCGCCGTCGCGCCAGGTGGTCAGGCATTCCACCAGCGCGCTGCTCTCGCCGCCTTTGGGGATGCTGACCTCGTAGTCCAGGAGTTCGGGGAAGTCAAAGCCGGGCAGGTTTTGGTCCATGATTTTTTTCATGGCGGAGATGAAGGCGTCAAAGCCGCCGTTGCCGGCGCCGCTGGCTTTGTGGATTTCATCGTGCAGGCGGACGCGGATGCTGACGCCGGATTCCAGGTCCAGGCCGCTGGTGACCGAGCAGCCGAGCAGTTCCAGATGGCGCGCGCCGCCTTCCAAGATGTCGGCGATTATGAAGGGCAGGTCTTCGGGGGTGATGTCGGCCTTGGAGTCGCCGAGTTTGACGATGCGCTGCAGCACTTTCAGGCGGTCTTCCTCGGACAGGCTGATGCCGAGCGCCTCCAGGTTTTTGTCCAGCGAGGCCTTGCCGCTGAGTTTGCCGAGGGCGTAGGAGCGCGAGCGCTTAAAACGCTGCGGGCTGAGGCGGGTTTCATACAGGCCGCCCTTGCGGTCGCCGTCGGCGTGAATGCCGGCGGTCTGGGTGAACACATCGGCGCCGACAATCGGCGCGTTGTCGGCGACTTTTTTGCCGGAGAAGTTCTCCACCATTTGGCTGAGGGTGTAGATCTCGGTCTCGTCAATCGCGAGTTGCGCGCCCATCTTGTCGCGCAGCGCGAGGCAGACTTCGGCGAGCGAGGCGTTGCCGGCGCGCTCGCCGAGGCAGTTGATGGTGCAGTGAATGTTGGTGATGCCGGCGCGCACCGCGGCCATGCAGTTGGCGACTCCGAGGCCGTAGTCGTTGTGCGGGTGAAAGTCAAACTCGCAGTCGGGGTAGCGCGCGCGCATGTCGCGCATGCCGGCCTCCACTTCCTCGGGCGACAACACGCCGAGGGTGTCGGGGAGCATGTAGTGCGCGATCGGCAGTTTTGCCAGTTCGTCCATCATTTGGAAGACGTAATCGGGGCTGTCGGCGTAGCCGTTGGACCAGTCCTCCAGATAGACATTGACGCCGAGTTCGCGCTCGCGGGCGTAGTCAATGCTGCGGCGGATGCCTTCCAGGTGTTTTTGCGGGGTGATGCGGAGTTGTTCGCGGCAGTGTTTTTCGCTGCCCTTGGTCAGCAGGTTCAGGGTTGCGCCGCCGGCGGCGCGGATCCAGTCCACGCTGCGTTTGTGGTCGGTGAAGCCGAGCACTTCCACGCGCTCCAGCAGGTTCTGTTCGCCTGCCCATTCGGTGATGCGCGCCAGCGCGGCCTGTTCGCCCTCGGAGACGCCGGCCGAGGCGACCTCAATGCGGTCCACTTTGAGGGCGTGCAGCAGCGCCTTGGCGATGCTGACTTTCTCTGCCTGCGAGAAGGAGACGCCCTGGGTCTGCTCGCCGTCGCGCAGGGTTACATCCACGAGGCGGACGGTGGGGCCGGAATTTGTGGCGGGGGACATCGTTATCGGGTATCGCGTTGGTGGAGAGTTTGGCGGGTTGGTGATTATAGCAAATATGACGGGGGCCGCCCTGCCCTTTTATCATTACGATTACATCTGGGGAAATGGTGGCCAGGGACAGAATCGAACTGCCGACACGAGGATTTTCAGTCCACTGCTCTACCAACTGAGCTACCTGGCCATTACCGCTTTGGGAAGCGCGCGAATTGTAGCCGCATTCGCGCGGGCTTGGGGGGCGGGTTACTTGTTCGCGCGTTTGCGGAAAAAGCGCAGCCCGTGCAGGCAAAAGAGCACGCCCATGACCAGCGCGAGAATGCCGTTTTCCACGATTTCCTGATAGCGCGGTCCGTCTCCGTAGCCGCCCCAGGCCGGGGGGATATGCGACAGGATGACGCCCTGCAGGAAGCCTATCAGGCCGATCGCCATGATCAGCATGCTGACGGCCGCGACCAGCGCGAAATACGCGGTGCGCCAGTCCAGGAGTTTGGATGCGGGTTTGCCTTCGGTGGTCATGCTTGCTGCGGCGGGGTTGGCGGGGATTGGGCGGGAAGAAACCGCGCGCGGATTGCGGCGTCCGCGCGCGGTTCGGCGGCGCTACTTCACTTCTTGCCGTTGCCGAGGAAGAAGCGCAGGCCGTGCAGCCAGAAGAGCGCGCCCATGACCAGCACGGTCATGAAGTCTTCCACCATTTTGGAGTAGCGCGGTCCCGCGTAGCCGGTCCACGCCGCGGGGTTGGTTTCCACCTGGGTGCCTTCGGTGAATTGCCGGGCGTCTTTCGCCATGTCGGCTTCCACCATGGAGGGGAAAAGCACCAGAACGAGGTCGTGCAGGAACTGAATCAGGCTGAACGCCATGACCAGCATGCTGACCGAGGCGACCAGCGCGAAATACGCGGTGCGCCAGTCCAGCAGTTTTGACACGGGCGCGGCGGCGGCCGCGGTTTTGGCCGCTCGGGCCGATTTTTTGGCAGTTGCCATGGTTTACCCCCTATAAAGTTGAAGTGACGATTGATTGTGAACTGCTTGTTGGAACATCTTTGAAACGGTTTGAAGCGGGACAACTATACCCTATATTCGCGCCGCCGGCATGGCGTGCGCGCTGCGCTCGCCTTCGGCGAGGGCGAACTGCATGAACTCGTTCGCCGCCGGGGGCAGGGTTTTGCCCTTGTGGTAGGCGACATAGCATTTTCGCATGATCGGGAAATGGCGCAGATCCAGCGCGACCACGCGGCCGGCGCTGAGTTCGGGCTCCACGCTGTGCGCCGAGACCACGGCGAGATACTGGCCGGACTGCACATTTTCCCGGATTTCGCTGCCGGAGGCGCTGTTCGCCGCGGCCAGATGCACGCCGTGCGCGTCAAACACGCGGGTCATCGCGGCGCTGGTGCCGGCCTCGCGCAGGACATGCGGGTGCGCGGCGATTTCGGCGAGGGGGATTTGCCGGCGGCGCGCCAGCGGGTGGCGCGGCGTGGCGATGACGATGAGCGGGCTGCGCATGAAGGCGCGCGCTTCCAGCGGCAGGCCCGGCGGCGGGCGCTCCATCAGCGCGAGGTCGGGGGCGTCCTCGCCGCCGCCGAGGCGCGCGAGCAATTCGTCGCGGGCGGCGACATCCAGACTGATGTGCATGGATTTATACATCGCGCGGAACTTCGCCAGCAGCAATTGCCCGAAGTGGCTGACCGCGGCGGTCAGGCAGATTTTGAGGCTGCCGCCTTTGAGGATGTTGATGTCGCGCTCTATTTCGCCGAGTTGCGCGAGCATCGCGCGGCAATGGCGCAGCACCGCGCCGCCGGCGTCGGTGATGTCCGCTTTTCTGCCGCGCATTTCCAGCAGCGGCAGGCCGATCCGCGCCTGCAGTTGCTTGACCTGCATGGAAACCGCCGGCTGGGTCAGGTGCAGTTCGCGCGCGGCGCGGGTGAAACTGCGGTGGCGCGCGACCGCTTCAAACACCTGAATCTGGCGGATGGTGATGTGCAGGGACATGTTTCCGGGGGGCGGTGGAAAGGGGGTGGGCGGAGAAGTGTAGTGGGAAAATGCGGGCGGGGGAGAAAATTTTTTAAAAAATTTTTCCGGGGGTTTTTTAAAGTAGTTTCTTAAGTCAATTTCGCATGCGGCGGGGAAATTTCGCGGCGCAGGCGCGGCCAATCAAAGTGGGGACCGGGGTCGGTCTTGCGGCCCGGGGCGATGTCGCAATGCCCGACCACGCGCTCCGGGGTGATTGCGCGAAACGCCGCCAGCAAAAAACGCGCGAGGCGCGCCAGGGTTTGGTATTGCGCGTCTTCAAACGGGCCGGCGTCGCAGCCTTCCAGTTCCACGCCGAGCGAAAAGTCGTTGACGCGGGGGCGGCCGCCCAGCGAGGACTCGCCGGCGTGCCAGGCGCGCGCGTAGGCCGGCACGAATTGGCAGAGTTCGCCGTCGCGTCGGATGAGAAAATGCGCGGACACGGTCATAGCGGCGATTTCGGCAAAGGACGGGTGCTCGTCGGCGTCCAGTCGGTTGGTGAAAAGGCGCTCAATGCAGTCGCCGCCGTATTCACCGGGCGGCAGGCTGATGGCATGCACGATGAGCGCGTCTATTTTCACGCCGGGCGGGCGCGGGTCGCAGTTCGGGGACGGGATGAAACGCGCCGGCGAGACCAGGCCGGTGGCGTTCATGGTGAAAGGCGGCGGATTCGGGTGATGGCGGGCCGCCGGCGCCGCGGGGGCGCTCACGCCGGCTCGGCGCGCAATTTGACGATGGCGCGCTCGGTCACTTCCTCCACGCGGAAGCGGTAGCCCATTTCGGTGATGCTCTCGCCGGCTTTGGGGATGTGGCCGAGTTGCGCCATGACCAGGCCGCCGATGGTGTGCGAGACGCCGCTGCTGAGTTCAATTTCCAGCGCGTCGTTGACCTCAAAGATCGGGGTGCGCGCGTCCAGCAGCCAGGCGTTGTCGCCCAGGTTTTCAATGACATTTTTGCGGCGCGGCAGGTCCTCAAACACATAGCCGACATCAATGTCGCCGACCACCTCCTCCACGATGTCCTCCATGGTGATGATGCCGATGGCCGAGCCGAACTCGTCCACGACCACGGCCATGCGGTCGTCGCGCTTGCGCAGCACCGGGAGGAGGCTGTCAATGGTTTGAAACTGCAGGACATAATGCGGCGGGTGCATGATGTCGTCCAGTTTCTTTTCGGCGATTGCCCTGTCAAACAAATCCCAGGTGGTCAGCGTGGCGATGCCGATGATGTTGCCGGTGTTGCCGTCGGAGACCGGCAGGCGGTTATAGCCGGTGCGGCGGACCGTGGACAGGGCGCGCAGCATGCCGCTGCTGCGGTGAATCGCGGTGACTTCGGCGATGGGGACCATGGCCTCGCCGACGGTGGTGTCGCTGAAACGGATGACGCGGCGGATGCGGCCGCGGTCAAACGCGCCGAGGGTGGAAGTGCGCGCCGCCATGTCGGCGACCGAGCGCAGTTGCTCGCGCGTCATGAAGAGGTTTTTCCCGACCTCGCCGCCGCCGACCATGCGCGCGCACAGCCGCGCGAGGCGCGAGAACACGAAGATGAGCGGGTAGAACATCAGCGAAAACACGCGCAGCGGCCCGATGGCGCGCGGGGCGATCGCGTCGGCTTTTTGCTGGTAGACGCTCTTCGGGACGATTTCGCCGAAGACCAGCAGGATCGGGGTGAGCGCGAGGAAGGCGTAGAAGTCGCCGCGCGCGCCGAACCATTCAATGAACAGCAAGGTGCACAGCGTGGTCAGCGCGACCGTGGAGATGTTGGAGCCGACCAGCGTGGTGCCGAGAAGGAGGTCGGGCTCCTTATACAACTCCAGCACCTTTTTCGCGCCGGTGTTGCCCTGGGTGGCGCGGGCGTTGAGTTTGACCTTGTCGCAACTGACCAGCGCGATTTCGGAGCCGGAGAAAAAGCCCTTCAACAGCAGCAGGACCAGCAGCAGAAGCAAGATGGCGGTGACGCTCATGCGGCGTCTCCCGCGGCGGTTTTGCCGGCGTTTTCCGCGTCTTTTTTGCCGCTTTTGGGGGCGTTTTGCGGGGCTTTTTTGGGCGCGCTTTCGGAGTCCATAAAGGCCCGATAGAGGCTGCCGCCGCCGGTGTCGCCGGCGGGGGCCGGGGCGGCGGCGGCGCGCGCGGATTCCAGCGCGGACTCGCGCGCGGGCGCTTGCATGGCTTTGCCGGCGGAGACGCGGGCGACACGGACTTTGGCGATGCGGTGCTCGTCCATTTCCAGCACTTCCATGGCGATGTCGTTCATGCGCACGCAGTCGCCGACCTGCGGCAGGCGGTCAATCAGGCGGAAGGCGACTCCGCCGACCGTGGTCATGCGCGGGTCGTCCATGCCGAAGTTGGCGAGGCTGTTGAAGTCCTTCAGTTTCATCTCGCCCGGCACTTCGTAGATGTTTTTGTTGGCGCCCTGCGGGTAGAAGCCGGCGGTCTCGCGGCGGCCGCCGCTGATGTCGCCGAAGATGTAGGCGAGCACACCGCGCAGCGTGATGAAGCCCTGCACGCCGCCGAACTCGTTCAGGCAGACCGCGGCGCTGACTTTGTTGCGCTGGAAAAAGTCAAACATCTCATCCACTTTTTTGGTCAGCGGCACGACCACCGGCGGGTGCAGCAGGTCTTCGGGCTTCATGGAGGCGAGGTCCTCCTCGTCCAAGACCAGGCGCAAGACATCCTCGGCGTGCATGAAGCCGACCAGGTTGTCGCGGTGGGTTTTGTAGACCGGCACGCGCGAATGGCGCAATTCAATAAACTGCTTGACCATTTCCTCGGCGGTGTTTTCCACGCTGATGAACGCCATGCGCGGGCGGGTGGTCATCATCTCCACGATTTCGGTGGCGCCGGCGTCCAGCAGGTTGTAAATCAGCGCGCGCTCGGTGGCGTTTAGTTCGCCCTCGTCGGAGACCTGCTTGACCAGGGTTTTGAATTCGTCCATATGCAAAATGTTGTCGGCGTCCTTGCCTTCGCCGACCAGCGCGGTGGTGATGCGCCCGGACAGGCCGCGCAGGATCCAGTGCAGCGGCGAGATGAGCCGCACCCACAGGCGCATCGGCGCGGCGACTATGCCGGTGGAATAGCGCACCGGGTTGCTCACGGCGACGGTCTTCGGGGTTACCTCGCCGAACAGCAGAAGGAGCGGCACCATGACCAGGAGGTTGACCCAGGCGACTATCTGGCCGCCGCCGTAGAGCGAGGCGAGAATGGAGGTCATGTTCGCGGCCGCGGCGATGTTGACCAGTTCGTTGCCGCTGAGGATGGAGATGATCAGACGGCGCGGCTGGTCCAGCAGTTCGTGGATGGACTCGGCGCGGGGGTTGCGGTCGCGGCGCAGTTGCTGCAGGTCCATGCGCGACAGCGCGAACAGCGCGGTTTCAGAACTTGAGAAAAATCCGGAGCAGACCAGAAGGAGCGCCATCAACGCGAGGCGCGCGACCATGTCCGCGTCGGCGAGGCGCGCGGTATCAAATGCCAGCGCGGATAGGGCGGCATCCCAGTGCTGGCTGATGAGGGCTAGAAATTCCATATAAGGGGGGAGGATGCGCGTTCATCCGGTCGGGATCGCCTCGGCGGGAAAGGGACGCCAAGTATGCGCGATTTTGGGGCGGATTGCAAGTTTGCGCGGGCGCGGCGATTCTGGCAATATGG
>JALCBG010000044.1:7318-11856 GCA_028066695.1 Gammaproteobacteria bacterium
TTCGCGATTTTCGCGTCCAACATTGACGAGTTTTTTATGAAGCGCATCGGCGGGCTGAAACTGCAGGCCGCGGCCGGGGTGTCGGCGCTTTCCATTGACGGGCGGACGCCGCAACAGCAATTGCGCGAGGCGCGCGAATGGGTGACGGAGATAGAGCGCGAGCGCGACCGGCAGTTGCCGCGCCTGCTGGCGGAACTTGCCGAGGCCGGGGTGCGCATCATTCCCTACCGCGAACTTGCCGAGGCCGAGCGCGAGGCGGTGCGGCGGCATTACATTGACAACATCTTTCCGCTGGTGACGCCGCAGGTGATTGACCCGGCGCATCCGTTTCCGTTCATCTCCAATTTGTCGCTGAACATACTGGTGACGCTGCAGTCGCCGCGCGACAGCGAGGCGATGCAGGCGCGGGTCAAGGTGCCGGTGGGCGCGGACATTCCGCGGTTCATTCGCGCCGGCGAGAAGTTTCACTTCGTGCCGCTGGAAGATGTGATGGCGCACCATTTGGACCTGCTGTTTCCGGGGGTGAAGATTTTGGCGCGCGATTTTTATTTTGTGGCGCGCAACGCGGCAACCGAGCGCAGCGAATCGGGGGCGAACGATTTGATGGAGATGATCGCGCTGGAATTGCGCGACCGGCGCATCGCGCCGATTGTGCGCATGGCGGTGAACAGCGACATGGCGGCCGAGCGCATGGGGCTGCTGGCGGCCGAGTTGGAACTGGACCGGGAGACCGATGTGTTCGCGCAGGACGGGCTGATGATGCAAAGCGGGCTGATGCAACTCGCGAGTCTGCCGCTGCCGGAACTGCGCTACGCGCCGCATGTGCCGGCGAACCACCACCGGCTGCAGGACCAGCAGCGCGCGATTTTTCATCTGGTGCGCGAGTCCGAGTCGCTGCTGCTGCAGCACCCGTTTGAATCGTTTTCCTCGTCGGTGGTGCGGTTTTTGGAGGAGGCGGCGCGCGACCCGAAGGTGCGCGCGCTGAAAATGACGCTTTACCGCACCGACCGGCAGACGCGCATCGTGGATCTCCTGATTGAGGCGGCGCAGAACGGCAAGCAGGTGGCGGTGGTGGTGGAGTTGAAGGCGAAGTTTGACGAGGCCGCGAACATTGAATGGTCGGAGCGCATGGAGCAGGCCGGCATTCATGTGACTTACGGCGTCATCGGCCTGAAGACGCACTGCAAGGTGCTGATGGCGGTGCGCCAGGACTATGACGGGCTGCGGCGGTACGCGCATATCGGCACCGGCAACTATCACGGCGGCACCGCGCGGCTGTATACCGACCTCGGCCTGCTGACCTGCGACGAGGACATCGGACGCGATGTCACCGAGTTGTTCAACTACCTGACCACCGGGTTCGCGCCGCGGCGCGATTACCGCAAAATTATTCCGGCGCCGAAACCGCTGAAAAAGGCGCTGCTGGCGCGGATTGAGCGCGAGATTGCCGCGCATTCGCCGGAAGCGCCGGGATTAATTCAGATCAAAACCAATGCGCTGGAGGACAGCGACTTGGTCAAGGCGCTTTACAAGGCGTCGCGCGCCGGGGTGAAGGTGGAATTGGCGGTGCGCGACACCTGCCGGCTGCGTCCGGGGCTGGCCGGGGTGTCGGAGAACATCAGCGTCATCAGCATCGTCGGGCGGTTTTTGGAGCACAGCCGGATTTTTTACTTCCGCAACGGCGGCGACGAGGAATACCTCATCGGCTCGGCCGATTTGATGAAGCGCAATTTGGAAAGCCGCGTGGAGGTGGTGGCGCGGATTACCGCGCCGGAACTGCAGAAGGAACTTCGGCTCGCGCTGAACACGCTGCTGGATGACAACTGCAATGCGTGGGAGATGCAGGCGGACGGCGCGTATCAAAAACGCGAAATCGCGCCGGGGGAGGAAGCGCGCGACAGCCAGTTGCAGCAAATTGCGTTCGCGCAAGCGCGGCTGAAAACCAAGAAGCGGCGGAAACTGCTGCGCGGCGGACGGAAGCGGAATTAACCGCCCTACCCCGCCGCAGGGCCGCGGCTAGAAATCCAAGTTGCCTTTCAGCACCAGCGCGTGGCTGGCGCCGGCGTCGGTTTGTTTGCGTTCGCCGCGCAGGGTCAGGTTCAGGCGCTTGGTTTTTTCCCAGCGCAAATCAATGCGATAGTGGTCGGCCGCGGCGCGGTATTCGCCGTGGGCGTCGGCGTCAAAGCGGGCGTGCGGCTGCCAGCGCAGGCCGAGGCGGAGTTTGCGCGACTGGCTCGCTTTGCGCCCGCCGAAATGGCTTTCGGTGTAGGGGGTGAGCGTGCCGCGGCCGCCGGGGGCGGCGAAGCCGTAGGCGAGTTCGCCGCGCATGCTCGCCGCGTAATTTTCCGCGCCGGTTTTCTTGACCGGGTCGGGCTCGCCGAAGCCGCGGTTCCAGACTTTTTGCACGCTGCTCTGCGCCTCGCCGTAGAGGGGCTGCAGGTTCAGCGACAGGCCGCGCCCGCCGGACGGGTGCACCTGAATGCTGCCGCTCACGCCCCATTCGCCGTAGTCGTCGCCGTCGTAGATGCGCGCCTTGCCGGACAGGGTTACGCCGCTCGCCGAATTGACGAAGTCCACGCCGACCACGGCTTCGGCGCCGGCGCTGCCCTGTTCGGCGCCGCTCAGGTCGGGGCCGCTGCGGTCGTCTTCGGTGACATCGTAGCGCAGCCCGATCTGCGCGCTGGGCGCGATGACGCCGTTGGCGCGCTGGTAGGTGCGGCGGTTTTCCAGCAGGAGGCGCGCGCGGCCGCTTTCCACTTCCTGCTTGGCGATGACCACATTGCCGTCGTCGTCGGTCTTTTCGTCAATGGTGGTGGCGACCACCGCGGCGTCCGCCTGCAGACTGAAGCCCTCCACCAGACGCTGCTTGATGCCGAATGCGGCCGAGGCTTCGGTGAGGTCGGCGGTGGCTTCGCGCGCCTCGGTCTCGCCGGCGGCGGTGTCGGAGAATTCAATGGTGCCGGCGCCGCCGCCGAAACCGCCCCAGATGTCGGTGCCGCCGTTGGACCAGGAGAAATACGGGCGCAGGTTGGCGGTCTGCTGGGTGTAGGAGCCGCGGTTGGTGCTGCCGGCGTTGCTGTCCTCGTAGTCCACTTCGGTTTCGTTGTGCGACAGCATCGCGCCGATGAGCAGTTTGCCGACGCGCACATCGCTGCCGGCGTGGATGCTGAAGGACTCGCCCTCCCATTCCACATTGTTGCTGTCGCCGTCCAGTTGGTTGCGCTCGCCGGAGGCCCAGAACGCGCCGCGGTTGCCTCCGGGGCGGCTGCCGGCGTCTCCGTCCAGCGACATGACGAAGGACGAGTCGGCGAGCGCGCGCTTCCAGTCGTAGCGGAATTCTTCGCCCTTTTCATGTTGCGTGGCGGCCGCTTTTAAGTAGTTCAACAGCGCGCCCTGCACGGAGGCGTTGCCGGCGAGCACCAGTTGCGGCGCGGTGTCGCGCGGCGAGGCGGCGCGCACTTCAATGTTCGCCATTACGCCGGCGATTGCCTGCTGGCTGACCACCGGCATGACGGTGCTGTTCACCATCTTGGCGACCTCGGTGATGTCCTTTTCGGTGATGGTGATTTCGGCGGCGGTGACATTGCCGGCGGCGATGGTCGCGCCGCCGGAGGCGCGGCCGCCGATGACGATTTTTTCGTTGGGATCCACCACGCCGTCGTCGTTCGGGGTGATGCGGAAAGTGGTTGCGCCGCCGGTGGTCTCGGCCGGAATGGTGATGGTGGCGCCGGCGATGGCGGGCGCGGAGGTGTAATCGGCGGAGGCGGCGACGCCGTCTCCGGTGGTCGTCACCGACAGGGTTACGGTGGTCGGCGTCAGCAGCACCACGCGGGTGTCAAAGGTCGCGGTCACCACCACCACAACCTCGCCGCCGGTTTCGGAAATGGAGGACGGCGAGGCGCGCAGGGTCAGCGAGGTCGGCGCGGTGTCGTCGTCGGCGTTCATGCCGGTTGCGGTCGCGGTCAGGTTGTTGTAATTGGCGTCGGCGCTGACCGCGACAATGTTGATGGTGAAACGCTTGCGGCCGTCCACGATGGGGTCGTCCACGCCGGCGAGGGTCACGGTCTGCGGCCGGTTCCAGTTGGAAGTGGTGAAAGTCAGGTTGGCGCCGGAGGTTACGCGCACTTCGGCGCGGTCGGCGGCGGCGGCCGGGGCGACCGCGAGCACCACATTGGAGGTCGGCGCGGCGGTGAGCGCGATGGTGAAGGTCGCGGTGTCGCCGTTTTCGCCGGTGGCGCCGCTGAGCGCGCCGACGGCAATGCCGAACTCGCGGATGGGGATTGCCAAATCGGCGATGGTGTAGTCGGTGAGGGCGCCGGTGATGACGATGGTTTCGTTGTCGTCCGAATTACCGTCGGCAACCGGGGTGACGGTGAAAGTGACCGAGGCCGAGGCCATTCTGACCGGAATGGTGATGCTCGTCGGCAGCGTGAAATCGGCGTAGTCGGTGCCGCCACCGGTCGCGGTGCCGGTTCCCATGCCCAGCGTGATGACCGCGTCCGCGGGCAGGCGCACCGCGCCGGCGAGTTGGGCGGTGA
>JALCBG010000044.1:11956-14502 GCA_028066695.1 Gammaproteobacteria bacterium
ACCAGGCGCAGCGTGAAAGTGGCGGTGCCGCCGGCTTCGGTGGCCGCGCCCTGCAGCGCGGTCGTGAGCAGGCCGACCGAGCGGATTTCAACCGCCAAATCGGCGATGGTGTAGACGGGAGTTGAAGTGGCGCTGAAGACGATGGTCTCGCCTTCGTCGTCATCCACATCGTCAACGACGGTAATCGCGAATGCCGCGCTTTCGCCGCTGGCCTGGCCGGCGGTGATGGTGATGGGTGCGGGCAAGGTAAAGTCCTGGTAGTCGTCGCCGCCTCCGGTGGCGGTGCCGGCGCCGGCGCCGGAAGTTTTGTGCGCGAGGGTGATGGTCGCGTCTTCTTCCAGCAGAATGCCGCCCTGCAAAGAGGCGGTGATGGTGACCATTTGTTCGCCGCCGGATTCCAGCAGAAGCGACGGCGCGGCCGACAGCACGATGCTCGCGGTGTCGTCGTCGGCGTTCATGCCGGTGACTTCCTCGCTGATGCCGTGGTAGTTGGCGTCGTCGGTGCTGTCGTTGACCGCGACGGTGATGGTGTAGTCCTGGTCGCCGTCGTCCAGATTGTCGTCCACGCCGGTGACGGTAACGGTCTGCGGCTGGTTCCAGTCGGAAGTGGTGAAGGTCAGCGATGTCGGCGAGACCGAGGCCTCGTCGGTGTTTTCGCTGGTCACATCCACGACCACCCTGCCGCTCGCGGGGGCGGCGGCGAGGGCGACGGTGAAGGTCGCATCGGCGCCGTCGTTTGCCTCGGTGGCGTCGCCGGTGAGCGCGCCCACGACCAGGCCGAGTTCGCGGATGGTGATTGTAATGTCGGCGAGGGTGAAGCCCTCCAGGGTCGGGGTGATGACGATGGTCTCGCCGTCGTCTTCCACGGGCGGGTCTTCGTCCATCGGCGTGATGGCGAAGGTTACACTGGCCGAGGCGGCGTTCGCGGGGATGGTGATGTCCGGTGGCGTGAATGCGTCGTAGTCGGTTCCTTCGGTGGCGGTGCCGGCGCCGGCGCCGCTGGTTTTGTTGGCGAGGCTCACGGTCATCTCCTCGGCGAAGCGGACATCGCCGCCGAGGGTGGCGGTGATGACCACGGGCTGCGCGCCGCCGGTTTCGGCGATGGCGGCCGGCGAGGCGGCGAGCGTGAGCATGGCGGTGTCGTCGTCGGTGTTGGAGCCGTCCACGCTCGCGGTCAGGCCGTCGTAATTGTCATCGTCGGTTTCGGCGTTGTTCACGGTCAGGTTGATGGTGAATTCCTGGTCGCCGTCGTCCAGATTGTCGTCCACGCCGGTCGCGGTGATGATTTGCGGCGTGTCCCAGTTGTCGGTCGTGAAAGTGATTTTTGCCGGGGCGACCGCGGCCTCGTCCGCGGCGGAACTGGCGACATCCACCACGACATTGCCGGCCGGCTGGGATTTCAGCGAGAGCCCGAATGTCGCGGTGCCGCGGGCCTCGGTGGTGTCGGCGCTCAGCATGCCGGCGACCAGTTCGTATTCGCGGATTTGCAGTTCCAAATCGGGAATGGTGATGTCTGCGAAGGGCGCGCCGCTGAAGGCGGCGTTGATGAGGATGGTCTCGTTGTTGTCCGGTATGGCGTCGGCGGTCGGGGTGATCATCACCGGCGCGGCGCTTGCGGATTGGGTGTTCGCCGGCAGCGTGATGGCGCCCGGGGTGAACGCGGTGAAGTCGGTGGTGTCGGAGGCCGTGCCGTCGGCGCTGACACTGAGCGTGATGACCGCCTCGTTCTCCAGACGGACATCGCCGCTCAAGGTGGCGGTAAAGGTCACCGCCTGCGCGCCGCCGGCTTCCACCAGAAATTCCGGGTTGGCGGTGATGGCGATCATCGCGTCGTCGTCGTCGGCGTTTTCGCCGGAGACGGTCGCGGTTTTGCCGTCGTACCTGTCGTCGTCGGTGGCGTTGTCGTCCACGGCGAGGGTGATGGTGTAGGGGCGGTCGCCGTCGTCAAAATCGTCATCCATGCCGTTCACCATGACGGTCTGCGGCCGGTCCCAGTTCGTAGTGTTGAAGGTCAGCGTGGTCGGCGTGACGCTCACCTCGGTAGCGTCGCTGTTGGTGAGATTGACCACGACATTTCCGGTCGGCCGGTTCGGCAGCACCACGGTGAAGGTCGCGTCGGCGCCGTCGTTTGCCTCGGTGGCGGCGCCGCTCAACTCGCTCGCATACAACTCGTATTCGCGGATGGTCAGCGCCACCGGGTCGATTTCGTAAGGCGCGAGCGCGGGGGCGAAGATGATGGTCTCGGCGTTGTCGCGCTTGGGGGCGTCGTCGGTCGGCGTGATGGGCACATCCACGGTGCCGCTGGTCGCCCCCATGGGAATGGACAGCATGATCGGCAGGGTCAGCGCGTCGTAGTCGGAGCCGGAAGTCGCGGTGCCGCCGCCGTCGCGCAATGTGATCATCTCCGCTTTTTCCAAGGTGCCGCCGGTGAGGGTGGCGGTGAGGGTCACGGTCTGGGCCGTGCCGTTTTCCACGAGGTCGGTCGGGGACGCGGCCACGGCGATGGTCACGGTGTCGTCGTCGGTGGTGGTCAGCGAGCGGGTTTC
>JALCBG010000044.1:14602-17023 GCA_028066695.1 Gammaproteobacteria bacterium
GCTTATCAGGCTCACATTAAAGGTCGCGGTGCCGCCGGCTTCGGTCGGCTGCCCGATAGGCGCGCTGATGTTGTAGCCGTGGTCGCGGAGGGTGATGGTCGCGGAGGTGACGGCGATGTCCGGCAGTCCGGCGCGGGTCAGCGAACCGGGGATAACGATGGTGCGGCCGGCCATGGCGCCCGACAGCACCGTGACATCAAAGTCCACGCTTCCGGAGGCTGCCGCCGCCGGAATCATGATGTTCCCCGGCGTGCTGAAAGTCGCATCGGAGGACATCACGGTGCCGGTGGCCGTGCCGGGTATGACCGACACATCCTCCTCAAAGCGCGCCACGCTTGTCACCTCGGCGGTGAGGGTGACGGTCTGCGCGCCGGTTATCCCGGTGGAAAGAACATTCGGCGAGGCGCGAAGCACAATGGTCGCGGTGTCGTCGTCTTCGGTCTCGCCCATGACCGTGGCGGTGCGGCCGTGGTAATTGGCGTCCATGGTCTTATCCATGTCCACGGCGATATTGATGGTGAAATCCTTGGCGCCGTCGTCAAAGTTGTCGTTCGCGCCGCTGACCACGATGGTTTTCGCCTCGTTCCAGTTGCCCCCGTCAAACTTCAACTCGCCCGGCGACACGGTCGCTTCGTCGGTGTCCGAAGAGGTGATATTTACCACCACATCGCCGGTCGGCTGGGTCGGGAGTTGCAGCGTGAATGACCGGGTGCTTCCGTCCTCGCCGACGGTCAGCGTGGGTTCCGCATGGACGGGCTTGAGCGCGAACTCGCGGATGGCCAGGGACAAGTCGGCGATGGTGTAAGACGACAGCGCGGCGGTGAACACGATCTCCTCCTCGGCGATGTCGGGGTCGGGGTCGGCGACCACGGTGGTGATCATCGCGGTGGCGGTGCCGGTTTTTTGTCCGGAGTTGATGGTGATGGCGGGCGGGGTGAAGTCGTTGTAGTCGTCCCCGCCGCCCATTGCGGTGCTTTTGCCCGTATCAATTGCCAGCACGACATCCATGTTGCCTTCCAGCCGGATATCGCCGGCGAGTTCGGCGGTGAAAGTTACGGCCTGCGCGCCGGAAGCGTCCTCGGTCAAAAAGTCCGGCGAGACCGAGACGCTGATCATGGCTTCGTCGTCGTCAATGGTTTTGCCGTCCAGTTCATGCGACAGGCCGTGGTAGTGCATGTCCCCGGTCATGGCGCTGTTGATGGAGACGGTCACCTTGATGTCCTTGTCGCCGTCGTCAAGGTTGTCGTTCTCGCCGGTCACGGTGACAACTTGCGGCATATTAAAATTGGTGGGGGTGAAAGTCAGCAACGCCGGCGAGGCCGAGGCTTCGCTCGGGTCGTCAACGGTCACATTCACGACCACATCGCCGGTGCCCTTCTCCGGCGGGCTGGACAGCACCACGCTGAAAGTATCGGTGGAGCCGGCCTCGGTGAGGTCGACCAGCGTGTCTTTGTCCACCTGCAGGTGGTATTCGCGCAGGGCAAGGGTCAGCGGGACGACCGGGTAAGGGTCCAAAGTCGCGGTGAGGGCGATGGTCTCGTTGTTGTCGGCCTCGCCGTCGTCCACCGGGGTGATGGTGACGGTTTCGGTAACCGAGTTGCCGTCGGCGGGGATGGTGAAAGTCGGAAAGGTGATGGCGGCGTAGTCGCCCGGCGCGGTGGCGGTGCCGGCGGGGAAGAAGGTGCCGGTTGCCTCGGCGAGGGTGACGGTGGTGTCGGCCTCCACCAAGATGCCGCCGGTCAGGCCTACCGTGACCGCCACACTATTCGCGCCGCCCTGCTCCGAGACCACGGTCGGCGAGGACGAGACGGTCAGCGCGGCCACCTCGTTGTCAATGTTCACGCCGGTGACTTCCGCGGAGATGCCGTGGTAGTTGGTGTCGGTGGTCATGCTTTCGTTGACGGCGAAAAGGACTTTAAACGGCTGGTCGCCGTCGTCGTAGCGGTCATCCACGCCGCGGATGAAGAATTCCTGGGGCCGGCTCCAGCCTGTCGTGGTGAAGGTCATTGTCGCCGGATTCAAGACAATTTCGTCCGCACCTTCGGTGACGGTGAGGTCAATGACCACATCGCTGGTCGGCTGGGCGCGCAACTGCAGGGCGGCGCGGCGGTTGCCGAGGACCTCGCCGACCGGCCCGTTGAGCGGTCCGGGGATCAGGCCCGGCGCGAAAATGATGAAGGTCGCCGGCCGGCCGTCGCGGATCACCTGCTCGCCGCCGGCGACCGCATTGCTCAGTTCAACATCAATGGTGCCGCCGTCCCCCGCGATGTTCGGTGTAAAGGTGAACACGGAATCGGCCGACTCCATGTCCTTCGGGATGGTGATGGTCGCGTTGGCGAGCGCCGGCTCAACGCGGTAATCGTCGTCCGGGTCGGCGGTGCTGCCGTCGCCGACTCCCAGGGTGCAGGCGGTGTCTTCCAG
>JALCBG010000045.1 GCA_028066695.1 Gammaproteobacteria bacterium
TCCGCGTCCAATGAATCGCGCGCGTTCATGTGCGCGGCAAACTGCGCTCCCATTGATACGCGCTGCGGCAAATCACTTCCAAATCGTCGTGGCGCGGCTGCCAGCCGAGCGCACGGATGCGCGCGTTGTCGGCGACCAATTCCGGCGGGTCGCCGGCGCGGCGCGGCGCGATGCGCACCGGAAAATCAACGCCGCTGACTTTCTTCACGCACGCGATCACTTCGCGCACGCTGCTGCCGCGGCCGTAACCGCAATTCAGCGCGGCGCTTTCGCCGCCGCCCGCAAGGTGCGCGAGCGCGCCGGCATGCGCGCGCGCCAAATCTTCCACATGGATGTAATCGCGAACGCAGGTGCCGTCCGGCGTCGGGTAATCGTCTCCGAAAATGGACAGCCCGTCGCGCCGCCCGCACGCGGCCTCGCAGGCGACCTTCACCAAATGCGTCGCGCGCGGCGACTCCTGCCCGAGCGAGCCATCCAGCCGCGCGCCGGCCGCGTTGAAATAACGCAGCGCGACAAACCGAAAACGCGGCTCGGCCGCGGCCAAATCGCGCAGCATCCATTCGCTCATCAACTTGCTCGCCCCGTATGGATTGACCGGCGCGCACTCCGCGTCCTCGCCGACCGGCGTTTCGCGCGGCGCGCCGTAGACCGCCGCGCTGGAGGAAAACACGAACATGCCGACGCCGCCGGCGATGCATGCCTCCATCAATTCCAGCGAGGCGAGCGCGTTGGCGCGATAATACGCGCCCGGATTTTCCACCGATTCCGACACCACCACGCGCGCCGCAAAATGCAGCGCCGCCTCAATGCGGTGTTCTTTAATGAGCCGCGAGACCAGTTCGCGGTCGGCCGCGTCCCCGCGCACAAACTCCGCCGCGCGCGGCACCGCCCGGCGGTTTCCGGCGGAAAGATCATCAAGCGCGACCACATGACAGCCCGCTTCCACCAGATGCGCGGCGGTATGCGAGCCGATATATCCGGCGGCACCGGTGAGCAGGATCCGCTTGGGAATGCGCCCGTGGCGTTGTTCTATTTTTTCCGCGTCCGGCATCGGCGAAGTATAGCGCGGCATGCGCGCAACTTGCATCGCCGCGCGACTTGCGCTATATTCCCCGCCCGGCAAACGTGGCTACGTAGCTCAGCCGGTTAGAGCGCATCACTCATAATGATGAGGTCCCCTGTTCGAGTCAGGGCGTAGCTACCAAATTTTTTGGAAACGCCCGACTGGGAAACACTCAGCCGCCGCCGACCTCCCCCAGCCCCGCGTCCACCGCCGCGATGATTTCGTCTATGTCGTCGCGGGTGCAGATCAGCGCCGGGCTGAAGCACAGGGTGTTGTTGTATTTCGGGAAACTTCGGTTGGTGCGGCCGATCATTACGCCGCGTTTCATGCATTCGCCGACCACCCGTATCGCCACCGACTCGTCCACCGGCGCGCGCGTGGCGCGGTCGGCGACCAGTTCCAGGCCGGCGAACAGGCCCTTGCCGCGCGCTTCGCCGATCATGGGGTGCTTGTCCCGCATTTCTTGCAGGCGCTCCAGCAGGTAGTCGCCCATCGTTGCCGCGTTTTCCACGAGGTTTTCCTCCTCAATGATGCGGATGTTTTCCAGCGCGGCCGCGGGGCCGGCGGTGCAGCCGCCGAAGGTGCTGATGTCGCGGAAGTAATGCATCTTGTCTTCCGGCCCGGCCAAAAATTCGCCGAACAATTCCTCGGTGGTCACGGTCGCCGAGATGGCGGCGTAGCCGCTGGCGATGCCTTTTGCCATGGTGACGATGTCGGGGCGCACGCCGAAGTGCTGGTAGCCGAACCACTTGCCGGTGCGGCCGAGGCCGCAGACGACTTCGTCAATGTGCAGCAGCAGGCCGTATTTTTTGCAGATCTCGCCGATGGTTTCAAAGTAGCCGGGCGGCGGAATGATGACGCCGCCGCCGGCGGTGATCGGCTCCAGTATGACCGCGCCGACCGTGTCGGGGCCCTCGCGCAGCACCGCTTTCTCCAACTCCTTCGCGGCGCGCACGCCGTAGTCCGGGTCGTCGCCGTCTTTGGCGTGGTAGGCGAGGCAGTCGGGAATTTCCACGAAGCCGGGGGTGAACGGCCCGTATTGGTCCTTGCGCTGCGACTGGCCGCCGGAACTGAGCGCGGTGATGGTGGTGCCGTGGTAGTCGCGGTCGCGGTAGATGATTTTGTGCTTGCGTCCGCCGTTTTTCAGCGCGGCAAGCTGGCGCACCAGTTTGTAGCCTTTTTCATTCGCCTCGGAGCCGGAGTTGGAGTAATACACGCGGCTGAGCCCCGGCATTTTGGAAACCAGTTTTTTGGCGAACATCGCGCCGGGGATGGTGCCGCCGGTGTTGGCGTAGTAGCACATCTTCACCAACTGGTCGTGCACCGCGCGCGCGATGCGCTTGCGGCCGTAGCCGACATTGACCGTCCACACTCCGCCGGACACCGCGTCCAGATATTCGCGCCCGTTGATGTCGCGCACGCGCATGCCCTCGCCTTCCACGATGATCTGCGGCGCGACCCCGGGCGGGGTGTTGTGCTGAAACATGTGGTGCCAGGCGTGCTGCTTGTCGTCTTCGGCAACGCCTTCAAAATTTTGGTCGGGGGAGAGGGCTTTGTTCATGGTCGGTTCTGCGGTTGGAGTTGGGACGGTAACGCGGCGAAAGGCCCGCCGCGGCGGGGCGGACCGGGCGAATATTAAACCAGTTTTCCCGCGCGCGCGCAAAAATAATGCCGCCGCCGCCGCGCGGTTTACAATCCGCCGATGGATGTAACGCGCATTTTTGAGCGCCTCAACGAGGCGCAGCGGCGCGCCGTCGGCGCGCCGCCGGGCGCGCTGCTGGTGCTCGCCGGCGCCGGCAGCGGCAAAACGCGCGTGCTGACCCACCGCATCGCCTGGCTGGTGGAGGCGCAAAATGTTTTGCCGCCGCGGATTCTCGCGGTGACTTTCACCAACAAAGCGTCGCGCGAAATGCGCGGGCGCATCGGAAAGTTGCTGCAGGCGTCCGACGACGGCATGCGCAACCTGTGGATCGGCACCTTTCACGGATTGTGCCACCGCCTGCTGCGCATGCATTTTGAAGAGGCCGGGCTGCCGAAAAATTTTGAAATTCTGGATTCCGACGACCAATTCCGGCTGGTGCGCCGCGTGCTGCGCGAACAGCAGTTGGACGAGGCCTACTGGCCGCCGAAGCAGATGCAGTGGATGATCAACCAGCACAAGGAGGAGGCGCGGCGCGCGCGCGATTTGCCGGCCGGCGAAGGACAGCAGCAAATTCTGCACCGCGTCTACCGCGCCTACGAAGAAACCTGCCAGCGGCTCGGCATGGTGGATTTCGCCGAACTTTTGCTGCGCGTGTTTGAATTGTTTCGCAACAACCAATTGTTGCGCGAGCAATACCAGCGGCGCTTTGAACATGTGCTGGTGGACGAGTTTCAGGACACCAACACGCTGCAATACCGCTGGCTGCGCCTGCTTTGCGACGCGCATAAAAACATTTTCGCGGTCGGCGACGACGACCAGTCCATTTACGGCTGGCGCGGCGCGCGCATAGAAAACCTGCTCGGTTTTGAAAGGGATTTTCCCGGCGCCGAAGTGATTCGCCTTGAACAAAACTACCGCTCCAGCGGCAACATTTTGAACGCCGCCAACGCGGTCATCGGGCACAACGCGGGCCGCCTCGGCAAAACATTGTGGACCGACGCGCCGGCCGGAACAAAAGTGCGGCTGTATGCGGCCGACAACGAATTTGACGAGGCGCGGTTTGTCGTCTCCGGCATCGCCGAATGGGTGCAAAACGGAAACCGCCGCGACAGCGCCGCGCTGTTATACCGCTCCAACGCGCAGTCGCGCGTCTTTGAGGAGCAATTGCTGTCGGAGGGCATGCCCTACCGCGTCTACGGCGGCCTGCGCTTTTTTGAGCGCGCCGAAATCAAGGACGCGCTCGCCTATTTGCGGCTGATTTCCAACCGCGATTCTGACGGCGCATTTGAGCGCGTGGTCAACCACCCGGCGCGCGGCATCGGCGCAAAGACGCTGGAGACGGTGCGCCGCCGCGCGCGCGACCAACAAATTTCCATGTGGAAAGCGGCCGGCGAATCCGACGGTGAATTATCGGCGCGCGCCGCCGGCGCGCTGCAAAAGTTCCGGCAATTGATTGACGAAATGGCCGCGGCCGCCGCCGGAATGGACCTCGCCGACACCACCGAGGAAATGCTCGCGCGCAGCGGCCTGCTCGCGCACTTTAAAAAAGACCGCGGCGAACGCGGCGAAACGCGCGTGGAAAACCTGGAGGAACTGGTCAGCGCGGCGCGCAACTTTGCGGCCGATGACGACGAAGACGCGCCCGACGAGTTGTCGCAATTTCTCGCCAACGCCGCGCTGGAGGCCGGCGAGGGGCAGGCTGAAGAGTGGGAGGACTGCGTGCAATTAATGAGCCTGCATTCGGCGAAAGGGCTGGAGTTTGACCTGGTGTTTTTGTGCGGTATGGAGGAGGGGCTGTTTCCGCACCAGCGCGCGCTCGCCGAGGGAAATCAATTGGAAGAGGAGCGGCGGCTGTGCTATGTCGGCATGACGCGCGCGATGAAGCGCCTGACTCTGTGCCACGCCGCGGTGCGCCGGCTGCACGGGCACGAGCGCTACGCGCGGCCGTCGCGTTTTCTGAGCGAAATTCCGGACGAGCACATTGAGGAACTGCGCCCGTCGCGAATCTCGCGCATCGCGCAAACAAATAATGCCGCATCGCATTTGGAATTGGGGCGGCGCGTGCTGCACAAAAAATTCGGCGAAGGCGTGGTCGTGGATTTTGAAGGGCGCGGCGAGCACGCGCGCGTACGCGTGGATTTTGCCGGCGGCGAATCCAAGTGGCTGGTGTGCGCCTACGCCGAACTCGCGCCGGCGTAATTTTGCGGCGCGCTGCAGTTATACTTGTTCATTAAAGAGACGCGCACAAACGCCCGGAGCGCCATGTCCAAAACCATCGCCATCGTGGAAGACGACGCCGACCAGCGCGGAAATTACGCGCACGCGCTGCAGGCGCAGGGCTACGCGATTCACCAATACGCCAACCGCCAAACCGCGCTGGACGGCTTTGACCGCGCCCTGCCCGACCTCGCCATTCTGGACATCATGCTGGAGGACGAAATGGACGGCGGTTTTGATTTGTGCCGCGAACTGCGCCAGCGCAGCCCGCACATGCCGATCATCTTTTTGACCGCGCGCGACAGCGATGTCGACCGCGTCTCGGGGCTGCGCCTGGACGCGTGGGACTACATCACCAAGCCGGTCAACCTGCAGTTTTTGGCGGTGCGCGTCGCCTCGCTGTTTCGCATCGCCGAAACCCTGCAGGCCGATTCGGCGCGGCCATCGGCGCTTTCCATCGGCGAACTCGCGCTGGATCAAAACACCATGTCGGTGAGTTGGCGCGGCGGCGCGCTCAACCTGACGCTGACCGAGTTCTGGCTGATAGAGGCGCTGGCGCGCCAGCCGGGGCATGTCAAAACCTACGAGGCGCTGATGCAGATCACGCGCCAGAGTTACGTCGAGAAAAACACCATCAACGGCTATGTCCGCCGCATCCGCAAAAAATTCAAGGAAGTGGACCGGGACTTTTCCATGATTGAAACGGTGTTCGGCGTCGGCTACCGCTGGAAGTCGGAGTAGGCGCATGCGCGCGCGGCGCAAAATCAGCATCCGCACCAAACTCAGCTGGCTGGTGCTGGTGCTGCTCATCATTCCATGGATGGGCTACCACTATGTGCGCGAGATGCGGCAGTTTTTGCTGCAGGGGCAGCAGGACGCGCTGCTGCTGACCGCGAACGGCATCGCCACGGTGCTGAACGAGCGCTCCGAACTGTTCAACCCGGCGACCGGCGTACCCGAAGTGCTCGGCGGCGAAAACGATTTGTACGCGCAGCCGCTGGAGGGCCCGGTGCAGTTGGACGGCCGCGCCGGCGACTGGGACGCGCTGATTCCGCACGCCACCTACCACACCGGCGGCGCGCCGTTTTTGTGCGGCGCCGACTACGCGCCGGACTCGTTTTCGCTGCGGCATGTCATCGGCCATTTTGAAAACTTTTTATACGCGATGTTTGAGGTCACCGACGACCAGTTGATCTACCGCGACCTGGAATTGCTGCGCCTCAACACCAGCGACCAAATTCGGATTTTGCTGCAGCGCCGCGGCGAGCCGCTGCGGCATTACGCGGCGGTGGCCGGCGCGCCCGGGCGCATGAGCGTTTATCTGGTGGACAGCGACTGGCGGCTGCCGCTGGACGGCGCGCCGGTGGATGTGTTCACCGCCGAACTCGCCGAGACCGAATGGGGCTACCGCGTGGAACTTCGCATTCCGCGCGACGCCGCCGACGCCGATTCGCGCATCGGTTTTTTCGTGGTGGATGTGGACGACGCGTCCGACCGCAAAGTCGGCGCGGTCGTCTCCACCTCGCCGCACGCGCCGGTGGACGCGCCCGGGCAAATTCTTTTGAACTCGCCGGAACTGACCAAGATTCTGAAGGGGCTTGACCAGCCGCGCTCGCTGATTTGGATTCTGGACACGCAGCAGCGTGTGCGCGCGGTGGTCGGCGGCATCTCGGCGCCGCGCGAGCCGCGCGCCGACGCGCCGGAGGCCGAATTTCCGCAGCGCCTTTACGGGCAAATCCGGCGGCATATTGACGCGCTGTTGCGGCGGCCGGTGGAGCGGTTTGCCGATGTGCCGACCGATGTGACGCACCGCCCGGAAAAAATCTTCACGACCATATTGAAGGGCGAGCCGCGCGTGCATGCGCGCCCGTCGCGCGACCAAAAAGCGCAGATCATTTCGGCCGGCTACCCGATTCGCGCCGGCGGCGAAATTCTCGGCGCGGTGGTGGTTGAACAGAACAGCAATGTGGTGCTCGCGCTGCAGTACCGGCTGCTGCGAAGTCTGACCGTGGTCACGATTTTGGTGTTCGCGTTTTTGCTGCTCGCGCTTTTGTTTTTCGCCTGGCGCCTGACCAGCCGCGTAAAAAAACTGCACTCCACCACCGAGCGCGCGATCACCGCCGAGGGGCGCGTGCTGGAGGCGCACATTCCCGGGCGGCAGTATCCGGGGGACGAGTTGGGCGACCTCGGGCGCAGCATCACCAGCATGCTCAAGCGCCTGTCCGGCTACACGAGGTATCTGGAAGGCATGCCCGACACCCTCGCGCACGAGATGAACAACCCGCTCAATGTGGTGAGTTCGTCGCTGCAAATTTTGGAGTCCGACAACCCGGCGATGCGCGGCGACCAGTCCATGCAGCGCGCGCGCGCCGGCGTGGACCGGCTGCGCGGAATACTGACCAGCCTGACCGAGGCCGCCAATCTGGAAGAGGCGATGCGCAACGAGGACAAGCAGCCGCTGAACCTGGCGATGCTGGTCACCGAATTCGTGGACGGCTACCGCATCAGCCAGCCCGACCACCGCTTTCAACTTTTGGTCGGCTCCGACCCGCTGCGCGTTGTCGGCAGCCCCGACCACCTCGCGCAGATGCTGGACAAATTAATTGACAACGCGGTGCAGTTCAGCCTGCCCGACAAAACCATTTTGGTGCGGGTGCGGCGGCGCGGCGGCAACGCCGAAATCGTGGTGCTGAACGAGGGAAAAACCCTGCCGGAAAATCTGCGCGACCGGCTGTTTGACCCGATGGTCTCGCATGGCCGCACCAGCGCCGCGCATTCGCATCTCGGACTCGGGCTGTTCGTGGTGCGGCTGATCACCGAATACCACAACGGGCAGGCCTGGGCGGAAAACCGCACCGACATGCCGGGCGTCGCGGTCACCGTTTCCATTCCGGCGGCCGACCGGAGTTAATCCATGCGCGGGCGCGCTCACCAACTGCGGATGATCCACCGCCGCATGTTCGGCACCTCGCCGGGCGCGTCTTCGGCCGCGGTCCACAAAGTGTCGGCGCGGTTGTTGCGGTAGGTCTCGGTCAGTCCGTGTTTATGCACGACCACAACGCGCTCCAAGCGGCCGCCGACGCGGTATTCGCGGTAGGGAACGCCGCGGCGCAATTTGCCGGGATTGCCGACAGTGTCAGTTTGCTTCGCTTGCTTGGTCTGAGTGGGTTGCGCGGATTGCGCCGTCGCGGCCGGCGGCGTCAAAACACACATCACCAACAGCGCGGCAAACAACGCCGCAAATTTCATTCGCGCATTCATACCCGCCTCCATCATCGTTTCGGTTTGGTGGGATAATACCTAATTACACCCGCACCCGCACCCGCCATGCCGGCAGACAAACAAATCATCCTGGTGGATGGCTCGTCTTTTTTGTTTCGCGCCTACCACGCCATCCGCGAGCCGCTGACCAATTCGCGCGGGCAGACCACGCACGCGGTCTTCGGCATGCTCAACATGCTGCGCAGTTTGATTCGCCAGCGCCAGCCCGAGCGCATCGCGGTGGTGCTGGACGCGAAAGGCAAAAACTTCCGCCACAAACTCTACAAGGACTACAAAGCCAACCGCCCGCCGATGCCGGACGACCTGCGCGCACAGCAGGAATATCTGAAAAAAATCATTCCGGCGATGGGAGTCGCGCTGGTCTCGGTGCCCGGCGTGGAAGCCGACGATGTCATCGGCACGCTCGCCGAGCGCGCCGGCGCGGCCGGTTACGACACCTTAATGATCAGCGGCGACAAAGATTTAACGCAACTGGTCGGCAAGCGCGTGATGATGGAAGACACCATGAAAAACCTGCGCCTGGACCGCGACGGCGTGGTCAAAAAATTCGGCGTGCCGCCGGAGCGCATGGTGGAATATCTGGCGCTGGTCGGCGACACCTCCGACAACATTCCGGGCGTGCCAAAAGTCGGCCCGAAAACCGCGGTCAAGTGGCTCGGCGAATTCGGCACGCTGGAAAAAATCGTGGCGCGCGCCGCGGAAATCCCCGGCAAAGTCGGCGAGTCGCTGCGCGCGAACCTGAAGCAACTGGAACTCGCGCGCCAACTCGCGACCATCAAGCGCGATGTGGAACTGGACATTGATCTGGACGATTTGCGCATCGGAAAATCCGACATCAAAAAATTGCGCGCGTTTTTCACCGAACTGGAGTTTCGCTCGTGGCTGAAGCAATTGGACGGCGGCGAAAGCGGCGGCGAAAAAAGCCCCGCGGAAAAACCCGGAGAGAAATCCCCCGAAAAAAATGCCCGCGAAAAAACCGACTACGCCACCATCACCGACGAAAAGACCCTGGAAAAATGGATTGCAAAACTCTCCGCCGCGGAAATTTTTGCGCTGGACACCGAGACCACCTCCACCGACGCGCACCGCGCCGAATTGGTCGGCATTTCCTTCGCCGCGGCCGGCGGCGAGGCCGCCTATCTGCCGCTCGCGCACGGGTATGTCGGCGCGCCGCCGCAAATAAAAACCGCGCGCGCAATCAAACTCCTTCGCCCGCTTTTGCAGGACGCAAAGCGCGCCAAGACCATGCAAAACATGAAATACGATTTCACCGTTTTGCGCCGCCATGGCATCAACCTCGCCGGCGTCACCCACGACACCATGCTGATGTCGTATCTGCTGGACGCGGGAAATTCGCGCCACGACCTGGACACCCTCGCGCAAAAACACCTCGGCCACACAATGGTGAAATTCTCCGATGTCGCCGGCACCGGCAAAAAGCAATTGACTTTTGACCAGGTGCACATTGAGCCGGCCGCGCATTACGCCGCCGAGGACGCCGACTTCACGCTGCAACTGCAGCATAAACTCGCGCCGCGCCTTGACGGCGACCGCGCGCTTTCCAAATTGTTCCGCGAAATTGAAATGCCGCTGGTTTCGGTATTGGCGCGCATGGAATCCAACGGCGTGAAAGTGGACGCGGAAATGCTGGCGCGGCAGAGCGCGAGCATCGCAACGCGCCTGAAAAAAGTGGAAAAAGCCGCGCACAAATCGGCCGGCGAAGAATTCAACATCGCCTCGCCGAAACAGATTCAGGAAATCCTGTATGAAAAACAGGGCATCGCGCAACTTCGCAAAACGCCGAAAGGCCAGGCCTCCACCGCCGAGAGCGTGCTGCAAATCCTCGCGCACGAGCACGAGTTGCCGCGCCTGATTCTGGAGCACCGCGGGCTGGCGAAACTCAAAAACACCTACACCGAAAAACTGCCGACCCTTATCAACCCGCAGACCGGGCGCATTCACACCTCGTTTCATCAGGCGGTCGCGGCCACCGGCCGATTGTCATCGTCCGACCCGAACCTGCAGAACATTCCGATTCGCACCGAAGACGGCCGCCGCATCCGCGAAGCGTTCGTCGCCGAGCCCGGGCATGTGCTGGTGTCGGCCGACTACTCGCAAATTGAACTTCGCATCATGGCGCACCTTTCCGCCGACGCCGGCCTGTGCGAGGCGTTCGGCGCGGGGCTGGATGTGCACCGCGCCACCGCCGCCGAAGTGTTCGGCGTGGACGCCGGCGAAGTCAGCGATGAACAGCGGCGGCGCGCCAAGGCGATCAACTTCGGGCTGATCTACGGCATGTCCGCGTTCGGCCTGGCGCGGCAACTGCAAATAGAGCAGCGCGAGGCGCGCGAATACATTGAGATTTATTTCGCGCGCTATCCCGGCGTCAAGCGCCACATGGAGCGCACCCGCGAGATGGCGCGCGAGCAGGGCTATGTGGAGACGCTTTACGGCCGCCGCCTGCACCTGCCGGAAATTCAATCCAAAAACGCCGCGCGCCGCCAATACGCCGAGCGCACCGCGATCAACGCGCCGATGCAGGGCTCGGCCGCCGATTTAATTAAACTCGCGATGCTCGCCGTGGACAAATGGATTGCCGGCGGAAAGTCGCGCGCAAAAATGATTCTGCAGGTGCACGACGAGTTGGTGCTGGAAGCGCCCAAAGGCGAAGCCGCGGCGGTCGCAAAAACCACCGCGAAATTGATGACCGATGTCGCCTCGCTCAAAGTGCCGCTGGTGGTGGACACCGGCGCCGGCGCGAATTGGAAGGAAGCGCATTAAGCGCGCCGCGCGGCAATCGCGGAAAATACCCGCCCCCGCATAACGCATGACATCCGAACCCCGACAACTCGCCCATCCCGGCTTCCTCGGCCTCCGCCTCGGCAAAATGCTCGCCGGCAGCGGCGTGGAAATCAACGGGCCCAATCCGTGGGACCCGCAAATTCACCACCCGGCGTTTTACCGCCGCGTGCTGACGGGCGGCTCGCTCGGCCTCGGCGAATCCTACGCCGACGAGTGGTGGGACTGCGCGCAACTGGACGAGATGTACAATCGCATGCTGCGCTCGCCGCGCCTCCGCAACCGCGCCTTCCTCGCCTACCTCGCGCCCTACCTGCTGTCGCTGTTCGCCAACCTGCAAAGCAAGGCGCGCGCATTCCAAGTCGGCAAGGCGCATTACGACATCGGCAACGACCTCTACCGCAACATGCTGGACGAGCGCATGGTCTACACCTGCGGCTACTGGCGCAACGCCGATAACCTTGATGATGCGCAGCGCGACAAACTGGAACTGACCTGCGCCAAACTGGATTTGCAGCCCGGCATGCGCGTGCTGGACATCGGCTGCGGCTGGGGGAGTTTCGCCAAATACGCGGCCGAAACCCGCGGCGTCCAAGTGACCGGCGTAACCGTCTCCAAAGAGCAGGTGGAACTCGGCAGCCAAATGTGCGCCGGCCTGCCGGTTTCATTGCGCCTGCAGGACTACCGCGATGTCAACGAGCAGTTTGACGCAATCGTCTCGCTCGGCATGTTTGAGCATGTCGGCCATAAAAACTACGCCGCCTACATGCGAGTCGCGCACCGCTGCCTGAAAACCGGCGGAAAATTCCTCCTTCACACCATCGGCAAAAACCACTCGCGCAGCGGCGTGGACCCGTGGATCGCCAAATACATTTTCCCCAACGGCGAAATTCCGTCCTTGCGGCAGATCTCCAAATCGCTGGAAAACCTGATGGTCATTGAAGACCTGCACAACTTCGGCCCCGACTACGACAAAACCTTAATGGCGTGGTTCGCCAACTTTGACCGCGCCTGGCCGCAACTGCAAAAAAACATGCCGGCGCGTTTCTACCGCATTTGGAAGTATTACCTGCATGTCTGCGCCGGCGCCTTCCGCGCGCGCAACCTGCAGTTGTGGCAACTCGTAATCTCCAAAGGCGCGCCGGTGGGGGCGTATCGGCGGCCGGATATGTGAGCGGCGCGGCGCGCCTCTCAACATCAATTCCCCGCCGCCTCCATCCCCCCCTTCTTCTTCCGCTCCTGCAGCACATTGTCCATCCAGTCCGGGTCCATTTCCGGCACCGAGGAGAGCAGCAGGTCGGTGTATTTGTGGTAGGGCGGCGCGAAGATTTGGTCTTTGGGGCCCTGTTCCACGATGCGGCCCTCCAGCATGACGATGACTTCGTCGGCGATCGCCTGCACCGTCGCCAGGTCGTGCGTGATGAACATGTAGGCGAGATTGAGTTCGCGCTGCAGGCGGTCCAGGAGTTTTAAGATTCCCTCGGCGACCAACTGGTCAAGCGCCGAGGTGACTTCGTCGCAGATGATGAAGGCCGGCTCGGCGGCGAGGGCGCGGGCGATGCAGATGCGCTGTTTTTGGCCGCCGGAAAGTTCGGCCGGCAGGCGGTCCAGGAATTTGTCCGGCTCCATTTCAATCATCTCCATCAACTCGCGCAGCCGCCGCTCTTTTTCGGCGCCCTCCATGCCGAGGTAGAACTGCAGCGGGCGGCCGATGATTTCGCGGATTTTGTGGCGCGGATTTACCGCGGTGTCGGCCATCTGGTAAATCATCTGCGCCTGGCGCAGTTGCTCCTTGTTGCGCTTGCGGTAGTCGCGCGGGTAGCGCGTTCCGTCGTAATACACATCGCCTTTGCGCGGCGGCAACAGGCCGGTGATGACGCGCGCGGTGGTGCTCTTGCCGCTGCCGGATTCGCCGACCACCGCGACGGTGTGGCCGCGGTGCACTTCAAAACTCACCTCGTGCAGCACCGTGACCGGCCCGTAAGCCGCGGTCACATTGTCCACGCGCACCAGCGGAGTCGGCTCGGGCGGCGGCGCGGCCTGCTGTTTGCGAAACGAGCGCACCGCCCACAGCGACTTGGTGTATTCCTCCTCGGGCGCGGACAGCATCTTGCGCGTGTCGGCCTCCTCCACGGTTTCGCCGTAGCGCAGCACCATGATTTTGTCGGCCATCTGCGCGACCACGGCCAAGTCGTGCGTGATGTAAATCGCCGCGCAATTAAATTGCTCCACGATGTCGCGCATCGTGACCAGCACTTCAATTTGCGTGGTCACATCCAGCGCGGTGGTCGGCTCGTCAAAAATCAGCAGGTCGGGGCGGCACGAAAGCGCCATCGCCGTCATCGCGCGCTGCAGTTGCCCGCCGGAAACCTGGTGCGGGTAGCGAAACCCGATTTGCTCCGGGTCCGGCATTTTGATTTTCGCGTAGAGGTCTTTCGCGTCTGCATGCGCCTCGTCGCGCGTGCCGACTCCGTGCTCCACCACGGTCTCGGCGAACTGCTCTATCAACTTGTGCGCCGGGTTGAAGGACGCGGCCGCGCTCTGCGCGACATACGCAATCCGCGAGCCGCGCAATTTTCGTTTTTCCTCCTCGGAGGCGGCGGTCAAATCAATGCCGTCAAAGTGAACGCTGCCGCCGTTGATGCGGCAGCCCGGTTTGGCGTAGCCCATGGCGGCGATGCCGATGGTGGATTTGCCCGCGCCCGATTCGCCGATGAGGCCGAGCACTTCGCCGCGGTGCAGTTTCACATCCACGCCCTTGACGATTTGGTGCCACTCTTCGTCGCTGAAGCCTTCAATGCGCAGGCCGCGCATTTCCAGCAGCGGTTTTTTGTCAGTGCTCATCTTTCAACCCGCTGGTTTTGTGCAGGAACCAGTCCACCACGAAATTCACCGCGATGGTCAAAATCGCGATCGCCGCCGCCGGCAAAAGCGGCGTGATGTCGCCGAAGGTGATCAGCGTGGCGTTGTCGCGCACCATGGAGCCCCAGTCGGCGGTCGGCGGCTGCAGACCGAGCCCCAAAAAACTCAGCGAACTGATGGTCAAAAACACAAAGCAAAACCGCAGCCCGAACTCGGCCACCAGCGGCGGCATAATGTTCGGCAGCACTTCGCGCAAAGTGATCCACGGCACGCCCTCGCCGCGCAGGCGCGCCGACTCAATAAAGTCCATGACCACCACATTGACGCTGACCGCGCGCGCGATGCGAAACACGCGCGTGGAATCCAGCACGCCGATGACCAGAATCAAAACCGGAATGGAAGTGCCGAAGATGGTCAAAAGCAGCATCGCGAAAATCAACTGCGGAATGGACATCAGCACATCCACCACGCGGCTCAGCACCTGGTCGGGCCACCCGCCCAATACCGCGGCCATGATGCCGCCGCCGCCGCCGAGCAAAAACGCGAGGAGCGTGGTGACGAACGCGATGCCGACGGTGTTGCGCGCGCCGTAAATCAGCCGCGTCAGCATGTCGCGCCCGAGGTTGTCGGTGCCGAGCGGAAAGTCGCCGCCCCACACTTCAAACTCGGAGCCGACGATTTCCGATTCCGCGTAGGGCGTCAAAAACGGCGCGAACACCGCGACCAGAATGTAGAACACGATGACCGCCAAACCGAATTGCGCGGTGAACGGCGCCTTGCGAAATTCGCGCCAGGCCGCGCCCGACAGCGCGCCCGCGCCCGAAATTTTTCCGACGCCGATCATTTCGGATGCAGCAGTCGCGGGTTGGTCAGAATCGCGAGAATGTCCGCGGTCAGATTCAGCAGCACATAGGTCGCCGCGAAAATCAGGCAGCACGCCTGCACCACCGGCAAATCGCGCCGCTGCACCGAATCCACCAGTTGCTGCCCGAGCCCCGGATAGACGAACACCACCTCCACCACCACCACGCCGACAATCAGATAGGCGAGGTTGATGACGATGACATTGATGATCGGCGCCCACGCGTTCGGCAGCGCGTGGCGCGTGATGATTTTTCCGCGCGGAATTCCCTTGAGCGCGGCCATCTCAATGTAGGGACTCGCCAGCAAGTTGATGATCGCCGCGCGCGTCATGCGCATCATGTGCGCCACCACCACCAGCGTCAGCGTCGCCGCCGGCAGCATGCACACATAGACCCGCTGAAAAAACGGCATGTCCGGATTCACGCTGGACAAACTCGGAAACCACGGCAGGTTCACCGCGAAAACCAGCAGCAAAATGTAGGCGACAAAAAATTCCGGCGTGGAAATGGACGACAGCGTCACCACATTCACCGTCCGGTCGAAAAACCCGTTGCGGTAAAGCGCGGCGAGAATGCCGAGCGTCAGCGCGATCGGCACCGAAATCACCGCGGCCATCAGCGCGAGAAAAATCGTGTTGGCGAAACGCCCGGCGATGAGTTCCGAAATCTCCCGCTCGTTCGCGATGGAAATTCCAAAATCGCCGCGCAAAATTCCGCCGAGCCAGGTGAAGTAGCGAATGTAGGCCGGCTCGTCCAGCCCCATGCGTTTTCGCAGCGCGGCCACCGTCTCCGGAGTCGCCGACTGCCCGAGCATGGCTTGCGCCGCGTCCCCCGGCAGCAAACTCACGCCGAGAAAAATGATCAGCGAAACCGCAAACAGCGTCAGCAGCCCGAGCGAGAGCCGCTGCGCCAGCATTCGCGCGATGTCATTCATTGGAAAATATGTTGGTGTGAAAGGGAAAGAAAAGTGGAATTAATGTTTTGTCCTGCGCCCCGCATTCTACGCATAACAGGCCGCCCTGTCAAGTTGCGGCAACCCCCGCTTTTTGCTATGGTATCCCCGCTTTTCAGCGCGGAAATCACCGCGAAAAATCCCCGCGAAAAACCCCTCCTCCCCAAAAAAATCCCAGCGAAAAAATGCCGCTCAGTTGGAACGAAATCCGCAGCCGCGCCCTCGCCTTTTCCAACGAGTGGAAAGACGCCGCCTCCGAAAGCGCCGACGCAAAAACCTTTTGGGACGACTTCTTTAATGTCTTCGGCGTAAGCCGCCGCCGAGTCGCCTCGTTTGAAAAACGCGTGGTAACCGGCGAAGGCGCCGGTTTCGTGGACCTTTTGTGGAAGGGAAAACTCATGGTGGAACACAAATCCCGCGGCGGAAACTTGGACCACGCCCACCAACAAGCCATGAATTATTTCCCCGGAATTGCCGAGCGCGATTTGCCGCGCTATGTCCTGGTCTCCGACTTCGCCCGCTTCCGCCTGCACGACCTGGACGAAAACTCCCGCCGTGATTTCACCATCGCCGACCTCGCCAAAAACGCCGGCCTGTTCGCCTTCATCGCCGGCTACCAAACCCACAAACTTCGCGAACAGGACCCGGTCAACATAGAAGCCGCCGAAGCCATGGGAAAACTCCACGACGCCATGCAGAACAACAACTACCGCGGCCACGAATTGGAACTCTACCTGGTCCGCCTCCTGTTCTGCCTGTTCGCCGACAACACCGGCATCTTCCCCGAGTCGCGCCAGTTTCAGTTCTACATAGAAGACCGCACCGCCGAGGACGGCTCCGACCTCGGCCAGCACCTGGACACCCTGTTTTACATCCTCAACACCCCCGCCGAAAAACGCCAGCACAACCGAGACGAACAAGTCGCCGCCTTTCCGCACATCAACGGAAAACTCTTCGCGGAACGCCTCCCCCCGGCCGCCTTTGACCGCGCCATGCGAAAACTCCTGCTGCATTGCTGCGACCTGGACTGGAGCCGCATTTCCCCGGCGATTTTCGGCTCGCTTTTTCAATCCATCATGGACAAGGAAGCGCGCCGCAATCTCGGCGCGCATTACACCTCCGAAAAAAACATCCTCAAACTCATCAACCCGCTTTTCATGGACGATTTGCGCGCCGAATTTAAGCGCGCCCGCCGCAACCCGAACGCGCTCTTTCAATTCCACAAAAAACTCGCCGCGCTGAAATTTCTGGACCCCGCATGCGGCTGCGGAAACTTCCTGGTCATCGCCTACCGCGAATTGC
>JALCBG010000003.1:0-2942 GCA_028066695.1 Gammaproteobacteria bacterium
GCGCGCGACTTGGAAGGGTTTTTGCGGCTGGGGTTTGAGCGGCGGTTTTAGGGACGGCGCTTGACATTCGCCGCGAAATCGCCGATACTCGCGCGCCCTATCACCGAACGCGGAATCACCCGGAAACCATCGTGGCAAACACAATCCAATCGCGCAAACGCGCGCGCCAGAACACCCGCCGCCGCCTGCACAACATGAGCGGGCGCTCGGCGCTGCGCACCGCCATCAAGAAATTCCTGAAACTCGCCGGCGGCGGCGACCGCGAGGCCGCGGCCGGCGCATACCGCGCGGCCGGCGCCGCGATTGACCGCGCCGCGAACAAGGGACTGCACCGCAAAAACCGCGCGGCGCGGCTGAAACGCCGCCTGAACAACCGCCTGCGCGCGCTCGGCTGAAACGCCTCAGCCAGTCAGCACGATGTTGTCGCGGTGGATCAACTCGCTGTCGCCGGCGTAGCCGAGAATCGCCTCAATTTCCCCGCTGGGTTTGCCGGCGATTCGCGCGGCTTCCTCCGAACTGTAATTGACCAGGCCGCGCGCGACCTCGCCGCCGGCGCGGGTCACGCAGGTGATGATGTCGCCGCGGCGAAACGCGCCGCGCACGCCGACCACGCCGATCGGCAGCAAACTCTTTCCCGATTCGCGCAGCACGCGCACCGCGCCGTCGTCCAGCACCACTTCGCCGTTGCCGCGCAACTGGCCGGCGAGCCACTGCTTGCGCGCGGCGAGGCGGCCGGTGCCGGGGGTGAGCAGGGTGCCGGCGCATTCGCCGGCGCGCAGGCGCGGCAGGATGCGCGGATCGCGGCCATCGGCGATGACGGTGGCCGCGCCCGAACGCGCGGCTTTTTGCGCGGCGAGAATTTTGGTCAGCATGCCGCCGCGCCCGAACGCGCCGGGCGCGCGCGGGTGGCGCAATAACTCCGGGTCGCCGGCGCGCGCCTGCCGAATGAGTTGCGCCGACGGCGCGTCCGGATCATTGTTGTAAAGGCCCTCGCGGTCGGTCAACAGGACGGCGACTTCGGCCTCCACCAAATTGGCGACCAGCGCGGCCAGCGTGTCGTTGTCGCCGAAGCGGATTTCGTCGTTGACCACCGCGTCGTTCTCGTTGATGATCGGAACGACGCCGAGCGACAGCAATGTGCGCAGCGTGTTGCGCGCGTTCAGGTAGCGCTCGCGGTCGGCGAGGTCGGCGTGGGTCAAAAGCACCTGCGCGGTGACGATGCCGAAACCGCGGAAGGCGCTCTCATAACACTGCGCCAGCCCCATCTGCCCGACCGCGGCCGCGGCCTGCAGTTGGTCCAATTCGGACGGGCGCGACTTCCAGCCCATGCGCTGCATGCCCTCCACCACCGAGCCCGACGACACCAGCAAAATCTGCGCGCCGTCGCCGCGCAGTTCGGCCATCTGCGCGACCAGCGAATCTATCGCGGCTTTGTTCAGGCCCGCTTCGGGGTCGGTCAGCAGCGAAGTGCCGACCTTGACCACCCAGCGCGTTGCCGCGCTCAGCCGACGGCGGTGCTGCTCGTCTTCGCCGGGCATGAGAGGCGCTCGGTGAGCGCGCCGACCAGTTGCGCACAGCCGTCGCCGGTGGCGGCGGAGATGAAGTGCGCGCGGCCGCGAAAAGCGCGGCGCAATTCGGCGGCGCGGCGCGCGTCCGGCAGGTCCATTTTGTTCAGCACCAACCAGCGCTCCTTGCGCAGCAATTCATCGTCATAGGCGCGAAGTTCGCTCTCCACTTCCTGGCAGGCGCGCCGCAATTCCTCCGGCTCGCCGGCCGAGGCGTCCACGATGTGCAGCAAAATGCGGTTTCGCATCAGGTGTTTGAGGAAGCGCAGGCCGAGGCCCGCGCCGCGCGCCGCGCCGCCGATGATGCCGGGGATGTCGGCCATGACAAAACCGCCGGCGCCGCTTTCCTTCGCTTCCACCACGCCGAGTTGCGGGTGCAGCGTGGTGAACGGGTAGTCGGCGACTTTTGCGCGCGCGCGCGAGACGCGGCACAGCAGCGTGGACTTGCCGGCGTTCGGCAGGCCGAGCAGGCCGACATCGGCGAGGATTTTCAATTCCAGTTTGAGGTCGCGCGCGTCGCCGCGCGCGCCCGGGGTGGTTCGCCGCGGCGCGCGGTTGGTCGCGGATTTAAAGCGCGCGTTGCCGCGTCCGCCGCGCCCGCCGCGCGCGACCAGCAACTTTTCGCCGTCCGGCAGCACATCGCCGATCCATTCCTCGGTGGAGGCGTCGGTGACCACGGTGCCGGGCGGGGTGTGCACGGTCAGGTCGGCGCCGCGCCGGCCGAATTTGCCGCGACCGGCGCCGCCCGCGCCGGCGCGCGCGCGGTAGAGCCGGGTGTGGCGAAAGTCGGCGAGCGTGGTCAGGCGCAAATCGGCGGCGAGATAGACGCTGCCGCCGTCGCCACCGTCGCCGCCGTCGGGCCCGCCGCGCGGACGGTATTTTTCGCGCAGAAAACTCAGGCAACCGTTGCCGCCGTCGCCGGCGACCACGCGGATGGCGGCTTCGTCGACAAATTTCATCGGGGGAAAACGCTCCGCCGCGCTGTTATGAACCGGCGGAACTTGTCAAGCGGATTTGGCCGGATTGGCCGATTGCGCCTATTCGGCGAGGACGCTCACGGTTTTGCGTCCGCGCCGCCCGCGCGTGTGGAAGGACACCTTGCCGGCGGTGGTGGCGAACAGCGTGTAGTCGCGGCCGGCGCGGACATTGCTGCCGGGGTGGAAGGTGGTGCCGCGCTGGCGCACCAAGATGTTGCCGGCGAGGACGCGCTCGCCGCCGTATTTTTTGATGCCGAGTCGTTTGGAGGCGGAGTCGCGGCCGTTGCGCGAACTTCCGCCGGCTTTTTTGTGTGCCATGGTTTTGCTCCTATTCGGTTGCGTTTGCCGCGGAGGTTTTCGCGGAAGATTTTTTCGCGGTGGTTTTCTTTGCCGAAGTTTT
>JALCBG010000003.1:3042-69598 GCA_028066695.1 Gammaproteobacteria bacterium
CCGCGGAGGTTTTCGCGGAAGATTTTTTCGCGGTGGTTTTCTTTGCCGAAGTTTTCGCGGAAGATTTTTTTGCCGAAGATTTCTTCGCGGCTTTTTTCGCAGAGGTTTTCTCCGGAGTTTTTTCCCCGGCGGTTTTCGCGGAGGTTTTCTTCGCCGGCTTTTTGCCGGTGAATTTTTCGCCGCCGATTGCGGTGATCTGAATCTCGGTGTAGGACTGGCGGTGGCCGATGGTGCGGCGGTAGCCTTTGCGCCGCTTCATCTTGAACACGCGGATTTTTTCGCCGCGGCCATGCGACAAAACTTTCGCCGAAACTTCGGTCTTGGCCGCAGGCGCGCCGGCCGCGACATCGCCGCCGTTCGCCACCAGCAGCACGCGCGGGCGCACCGAGGCGCCGGCTTCGGCCGCCAGTTTTTCCACTTTGAGTTTGTCTCCGAGGGCGACTTTGTACTGCTTGCCGCCGGTTTCAATTACTGCGTACATTTTGCGGGACTCCTGAAAGGAGGCGGAGTATACCCGCCCGCGCCCGCGCCGTCAACCGAATGCCGCCGGAAATGCGAAATTTTTCGGGCGCAAATTGCCGGTTCGGAGCGGCTGCGGGACCGCCGCAGACCGCCCCAAGTCGGCTACAATCCCGCTTCCACCCCGCCACCACCGCCATGACCCAGTCCCACGCGGCCGCGCAAATCGCGCCGCCCGAGCCCGATCTCCTGCTGCAATCGGCGACCGATTTGGTCGCGCCGGAATTGGAGGCGGTCGACCGCGTCATCCGCGCGCGGCTGGACTCGGACATTGAATTGATCCGCGCGCTCGGCGCGCACATCATCCAAAGCGGCGGCAAACGGCTGCGCCCGATGATTTTGCTGCTGAGCGCGAAAGCCGCCGGCTGCCGCGGCGACCACCACATCCTGCTCGCCGCGGTGATTGAATTCATTCACACCGCGACGCTGCTGCACGACGACGTGGTGGACGCCTCGGCGATGCGCCGCGGGCGCGCCACCGCCAACCAAATCTGGGGCAACCAGTCCAGTGTGCTGGTCGGCGACTTTCTCTATTCGCGCGCGTTTGAAATGATGATTGAGCCGGGCAACATGGAAGTCATGCGCATTCTCGCCGCGACCACCAACACCATCGCCGAGGGCGAGGTGATGCAATTAATGAACATGCGCTCGGCCTCCACCGGCGAGGCCGAATACCTGGAAACCATCCGCCGAAAAACCGCGGCGCTTTTTGCCGCGGCGGCGCAACTCGGCGCGGTCATCGGCGCGCGCGACGACTGGGCGCCGGCGCTCGCCGCATACGGCGGCGCGCTCGGCGACGCCTTTCAATTGACCGACGACATGCTGGATTACACCGCCGACAGCGGCGCGCTCGGCAAAAACGCCGGCGACGATTTGGCCGAGGGCAAGCCGACGCTGCCGCTGATTCACGCCATGCGCCGCGGCGATTCGCGCCAGCGCGCGACGCTGCGCCGCGCGATTGAAAACGGCGAGCGCGAGCGGCTCGGCGAAGTGCTGGAAATCCTTGCATCCACCGGCGCATTGGATTACACTGCGGAACTCGCGCGGCGGCGCGCGGCGGAGGCCGCCGATGCGCTCGCCGCCATCGGCGAATCGCCGGCAAAACAAGCGCTGATTTCGCTCGCCGATTTTGCGGCGCGGCGCGGGCGCTGAACGGCACGACAACGGGGTGTAGCTCAGACTGGTAGAGCACTGCCTTCGGGAGGCAGGGGCCGGAGGTTCAAATCCTCTCACCCCGACCAGCGTCCGCCGCAACCGCCTTGGAAATCTTTCAAACAACCCGCCTGCGCTGCTCGCCGTTTTACGACGCGACCATCGCCGCCGGCGCCGAAGTGTTCAGCGTCTACAACCGCATGCTGCTGCCCTGCGGCTACGGCGACGCCGAGGCCGAATACTGGCGCTTGTTGCGCGGCGTTTCCATGTGGGATGTGGCGGTGCAGCGGCAGGGGGAATTGCGCGGCGCCGACGCCGGCCGCCTCGCGCAAATTTTGACGACGCGCGACATCTCCACCACCGAGGCCGGGCGCGGAAAATACGCCCCGCTATGCAGCCACAACGGCGTGCTGATCAACGACCCGGTGCTGCTGAAATTGGCGGACGACCGCTACTGGCTTTCCATCGCCGATTCCGACATTCTCTTCTGGGCGCGCGCGGTCGCCGCCGAGCGCGGATTGAACGCGCGCGTCTTTGAGCCGGATGTTTCGCCGCTCGCGCTGCAGGGGCCGAAAGCCGAGGAAGTCGCCGCGGCGATTTTCGGCGACTGGGTGCGCGAGTTAAAATTTTTCGCGTTTCGCGAAACGCAGGCCGGCGATATTCCGCTCATCGTGGCGCGCTCCGGCTGGTCCAAGCAGGGCGGCTTTGAGTTGTATCTGACGGACGGTTCGCGCGGCGGCGAGTTGTGGAATTTGGTGAGCGAGGCCGGGCGGCCGTGGGACATCGGGCCCGGCTACCCCAACGGCACCGAGCGCATTGAAAGCGGCCTTTTGTCCTGGGGCGGCGACACCGACGACGCGACCAACCCGTATGAAGTGCGCCTCGGAAAATATGTGGACCTGGATGTCGGCGACGAAGTAATCGGCATCAAAGCGCTCCGCGAAATCCACGCGCGCGGCGCGGCGCGCCACCAACTCGGCCTGCTGCTGGACGGAGACGAACCGTCGCCGCCGCATGCGCTGTGGTATTCGGTGCGGCGCGAATCAAAACACGTCGGCGACATGACCTGCGGTACCTGGTCGCCGCGCCTGAAACGCAACATCGGCTTCGCCCTGCTGGCGCGCGACATCCTTCCGGGCGCGCGCGTGGAAGTGCTCAAGGACGGCGACGAAATCGGCGCGGATGTGGTGGAGTTGCCGTTTTTATAACCGCGCAAAACCGCCCTATCGGGCGCTACGGCTTTAGCGCGTCTATCGCGGCTTTCACCGCGTCCGCGTCGGTGGCGGCGGTTTGACCGTCCAGGAGTTCGGCGTTGTCGGTAACATCCATCAAGTGGCGCGCGATGAGAATGCCGTCGGCCGGAGTAACCGCACCGGAAGCGTCCACATCCAGCGCGCTGCGGTTTGCGTCCAAGTGCGCGGTGATGCGCGTTGCGTCGTCGGCGTCCAAGCCGGACAGGTCTGCAGTCAGGTCGGCGCCGCGCAGGCCGAGCAGATAACGCGTGACAACGACGCCGTCAATCCAGTCGGCGTCGGAATCGGCGTCCAAGTCAATGTGAAACGCCACGGGAGCGCCCTGCGCTTCGGCGCTCCAATCGCTCATGCCGCCGGTGAATTGCGCGCGCACTTGGACCGCATAAGTTGTGCCGTTGGTCAGGCTCGCGATGCGATAGGAGACCGCGCCGCCCGCGGTCTCCGCGGCGTCGTCGGAGTCGTAGTTGGCGTCGGCTGCGGCGCGCCAGCGCACGCTGTAGGTCAATTCGCCGTCGGCGGCGCCGCCGCCGTCGGCCGGCGGCATCCACATTGCAAGCAGCGCGCCGTCGGTCGCCGCGGCTTGCAGTTGCCTCGGAACGCCGGGCGCGGCGAGGGGTCTGCCGGCCGCCGATGCCGTCCACTGTCCGACACCGAGGGCATTGACCGCGGCGATTTGCACCTGGTAATTCACGCCGTTGGTCAGCGAGGACAAAATATATTCGGCGGCGTTTGCGCTGTTTTGGAATGTCCAGCCCATCCTCGGCGGCGCGGCCCGAAGACGGAGTGTGCTCCCAATCGCTGTCGTCGTTGTCATTTGACCAGCGGTAGCGGTAGCCGGTGATCGCCTTGCCGCCGTCGTCGGCCGGCGCCGTCCATGAAAGCGTCAACACGCCGTCCCCCCGCGCCGCCGCCAAATTGGTTGCCGCCAAAGGCGGTATTACCTCCCTCGGAACGGCGCGCTGCGAATCAGCCCAGCCGCCGGTGCCGAAAGTGTTCGCCGCGGCGACTTGGACTTCGTAGGTGGTGCCGGCGGTGAGTTCGGGAATCGTGTGCGTCCTTGCGGACGCTCCGCCGGGAATATCGGCGCCGGCTTTGCCGCCGGTGTTGGAATACGTTGCGCTCGCATCCGCCGTTTTCCAGCGGACTTTGTAGCCGATGATGTCCGTGCCGTTGGTGTCGGTCGGCGGATCCCAAGCGAGATCGATGGAGCCGCGGTCCGCGGTTGCGCGGAAACTCGTCGGGTCGTCGGAGTGACCATCGCCGTGGCGAATGAGGACCAACGTATAGTCTCTTGTGGCGCCGGATTTGGACACACGAACCACGCGAGTTCTGACCCCGCGGATAAAACGAACCTTCACTGCAACACCCGATGGAAGAGGAATGGATAGTGTGGGCGTGACTTGCAAAATGATGGTTGCATCCGCATCGGATGCGGTCGCCGTCACAAATACATATGGAAAAGTGATGCCGCTTACAATGATGGTCGAACCCGTGCCGGTGCTCAGAACCTTGCCATGCGGATCAGCAACCACAAGGGAGCTCAGCGTCGGCGCCGGAGTTTGCGCCCATGCGCCCCCCGCAAAAAATGCGGCAAGCATCACCGCCGCCGCGCGCCCGCGCACGCCGCGCATTTTTCGATTCTGGTTGTTGCCAATTTCACGCATAAACCGATAATACCCGCTCCCGCCGAAACATTCCTCCGCTACACGATAACGCCCACCCCGTCGCGGCGCGGGTCGCCGAGCGCGGATATTTTTTCGCCCGCTTTTCGTTCGGCGACATGCACGCCGCCGAAAAACATGTTCGGCTCTTCAAACACGCGGTGATTCGGAAACGCATTTTGCATTTCGCGCTGCGCCGGCATTCCGGATTCCAGATACAACGCGTCATTTTCAATGTGCATGCGCGGCGCGGCCAGCGCCTCGGGCAAATCCATGCCGAAATCTACGAGGTTGCTGACCACCTGCAAAATCGCGCTGCGAATGCGGTTGGAGCCGCCCGAGCCGAGCGCGGCCTCATAATCGTTCCCGAGCAAAATTCCCGGCGCCATCATGGAAGACATGCGCCGGTTCGGCCGCCAGCGGTGAAAACCGCCGGGATTTAAATCTTCTTCACCGAGCATGTTGTTCAGCATGAAACCGGCGCCGGGCAACAGAACGCCGCAGCCTTCGCCGTTGGAAACCGTGAGCGAGGCGGTGTTGTTCGCCGAATCCATCGCGCTGATGTGCGTGGTGCCGCGCGCGGCGCGCAGCGCCGAACCGGGCGGCGGAACTTTGCGGCGGTATTGCGCGAGCAATTCCGGATGCAGCAATTCGTCGCTGGGGCCGTCGGAAAAATGCCGGCTGCGCGCCTCGCAGGTCGCGCGCAGCGCGGCGGAGAGCGCGCGGCAATGCGCGCCGCCGCCGTGTCCGTCCGCGCCGAGGCCGGACTGCTTCAGCAATTCCAATCCGAAAGCGACCAGCAAACCGCCGGCGCTCGGCGCCGGGTTGGTCAGCAGGCGGCGGCCGTGGTATGCAATTTCCAGCGGCGCGCGTACATGGGTTTGGTATGCGCGCATGTCGGCGCGCGTCAAAAAGCCGCGGTCGCGGCACTGCTCGGCGACCGCGGCCGCGATTTCCCCTTCGTAAAAAAACGCCTCACCCTCGCGCGCCAATGTCTCCAGAAAGTCGGCGAGTTGCGGGTTGGTAAACATGTCGCCCGGCTGCGCCAATTCACCGGGGCAACTCGCGCTTTGGAAAAGTGGGAACACCGACTCGCTGCGAAAAATCGGGCCGACCAATTTCACCAGATAGGATTGAAACGCGTTGACCTCAACGCCGGCGCGCGCCATCTCGGCCGCCGGGCGAACCAACTCGGCCATCGGCAGCGTGCCGAGTTCGCGGTGCGCGCCGAACATGCCGCGCACCGCGCCGGGCGCCGCGCAGGAGCCGAGGCCGATGTGAAACTCCTGCTGCGCCGCGCCGAAATCCACGGTGACCGAAAAGAAATCCAACTCGCGGCCGCGCGCGTCCGGCTTGGCGCGCGGGGTGTGCGCGAAAAAATCAAACATGCGCGCCCTCCCGCGCGCGTCCCGCGCGAGCAAATACCCGCCGCCGCCCGGCGAAGCGAGCACCGGCTCGGCAACGCATGCCGCAAAAAAGCCGGCGATCGCCGCGTCAAACGCGTTGCCGCCGGCGCGCAGCATTTCGGCGGCGGCCTCGGCGGTCAGCCGGTGGCCGGCGGCGACCGCGCCTTTCACCGCTTCCCCGTCATGACTTTTCCGGCGGGAATTTTTTTGCGCGCGTCATTCCCACAAGTCGGTGCTCAGATAGCGCTCGCCGGTGTCGGGCAGAATCGCCAGTAGCGTTTTGCCGCGCGACTCTTCGCGCGCCGCGACTTCCAGCATTCCGCACACGGCCGCGCCGCATGAAATTCCGCAAAGCATGCCTTCGCGCCGCGCCAGGTCGCGCGCGGTCGCGTAGGCATGTTCGGCGGCAACCGCGACCACTTCGTCATACGCGTTTTTGTCGAGCGTGTCGGGAATGAAACCCGGCGCGGTGCCCATGATTTTGTGCTTGCGCGCGACGCCGCGCGACAATATCGGCGAGTCGGCCGGCTCGGTCGCGATGATGCGAACCGCCGGATGTTTTTTGCGGAGATATTTTCCGAGCCCGGTGACCGTGCCGCCGGTGCCGGTGGTCAGCACGATGATATCCAGCGCGGCGCCGAAGTCCTCCCAAATTTCATTCGCGGTCTGCTCGTGCGACGCCGGGTTGGACATGTTGTAGTGCTGCCCGACAAAGAAATACCCCTTCTCCTTTTCCAGCCGCCGCGCCTCTTCTATCGCGCCGATGGTGCCCTGCTCTGCCGGAGTCAGCACCACCTCGGCGCCGTATGCGCGCAAAATTTTTTGCCGCTCCACGCTCATGTCCTCGGGCATCACGAACACCGAGCGGTAGCCCTTGACCGCGGCCGCCATCGCCAGCCCGATTCCGGTGTTCCCCGAAGTCGGCTCAATGATCACATCGCCCTTGCGCAGCGCGCCGTCGGCTTCGGCGTCCTCCAGCATGCGCCGCGCCGGCCGGTCCTTGACCGAGCCGCCCGGATTAAACGCCTCCAGTTTCACCCACAACGCGCAACCCAGCCCGCCGCCAACTTTATTCAGCCGCACCGAAGGCGTCGCGCCGATGGCTTGGAGGATGTTGTCGTGTTTCATGTCGTTCGGGCCGAAATGGCGCGCCATGATAACAGGCGAGGGAATGCCGGCCGCGTACGCTTTCGTGTTCCGTGATCTTCCACACGCGCCTTGTTTTTCGTTCGGCGAAAACCACTCACCGCTGGCACCGCCCGCAGAAAAAAGTGGAGCGCTGGCCGACAATTTCGCAGCGGATTTTTCCGCGGCAGCGGAAGCAGGTTTGGCCTTCGCGGTCATAGACCGTCAATTCCTGTTCAAAATAACCGGGCAGGCCGTCGGCGTTGGAGAAGTCGCGAATGGTGGAGCCGCCGCGGGCGATGGCGCGCGCGAGGATTTTTTTCACCGACTCGCACAGGCGGCGGTAGCGCGGTTCGCTGATGCGGTGGCAGGCGCGCAGCGGGTGAATGCCGGCGTCAAAAAGCGCCTCAGACGCGTAGATGTTGCCGACGCCGGTGACCACGCGGCCGTTCATCAGCAGGATTTTTACCGCGCAGGTGCGGCCGCGCGAGGAGGCGCGCAAATACGCGCCGTTGAATTCGGCCGACAGCGGCTCGACGCCGAGCATGCGAATGCGCTCGTGCTGCATCGGGTCGCCGCCGCACCACAGCAGGCAGCCGAAGCGGCGCGGGTCGCGGTAGCGCACCACGCGGCCGCGGTCGGTGAGCAGGTCGTAATGGTCATGCGGCGCGACCGCCGCGCCCTGCGCGAGCGTGCGGAACGAGCCGGACATGCCGAGGTGCATCAGCAGCGCGCCGCGGTCCAGATAGAGCAGCATGTATTTTCCGCGCCGCCGCATGCGCGTCACCGTCCGCCCGCGCACCTTCGCCTCCAGCCGCGGCTCTATCGGCCAGCGCAACCGCCGCTCGCGCACCACCAGCCGAATTTTTGCGCCAAGCAAATCGGGGCGAATGCCGTTCAGCGTGGTTTCCACTTCGGGAAGTTCGGGCATGCGATACAATCCGTCCTCGCGCGCATTCTACAACCGAATGTCCTTCACCGTCACCAACCGGCGCAACCAAAGCGCGTTCACCGCCAACCCGGGCGAGACCATTCTCGACGCGGCGCTGCGCGACAAGCGCGTGTTTCCCTACGGCTGCCGCAACGGCGCGTGCGGCGCGTGCAAGTCAACGCTGGCTTCGGGCAAAGTGGATTACGGCGAATACGAGGAGTTCGCGCTGAGCGCGGGCGAAATCGCGCAGGGCAAGGTGCTGCTGTGCCAGGCGGTGCCGCTGGAGGATGTGGTCATAGACGCCGAAGAGATCATGGCCGGCGCCGACATTCGCATTCGCATGCTGCCGTGCCGCGTACTGCGGATGGAAAAGGCGGCGAAGGATGTGATGCGCGTTTTTTTGATGCCGCCGAAATCGCAGGAATTTAATTTTGTTCCGGGGCAGTATATCGACATCATCATGAAGGACGGCCAGCGCCGCAGTTTTTCGGCGGCCAATTTGCCGGAGCGCGCGCGCGAAGAGGGGCTGGAACTGCACATTCGCCATGTGCCGGGCGGCCGTTTTACGCCGCGCGTGTTCGCCGCCATGCGCGAGCGCGATTTGCTTCGCTTTGAGGGGCCGTTCGGCACTTATTTTTTGCGCGAAGACGGGGCGCGCCCGGTGATTATGGTGGCCGGCGGCACCGGCTTCGCGCCGGTCAAGGCGCTCATAGAACAGGCGCTCGCGGCCGATCCGGCGCGGCGCATTCATTTTTTTTGGGGCGCGCGCGATGAACAAGATGTGTACATGCACGCCCTCGCCGAAGAGTGGGCGCGCGCGCGGGAAAATTTTCTGTATACGCCGGTGCTGTCCGAGCCGGATGCAGACGGCGCGTGGCGCGGCGCGCGCGGCTGGGTGCACGAAAGCGTGCTCGCCGCGTATGACGACTTCGCCGAATTTGACGTGTATGCGAGCGGGCCGCCGGTGATGGTGGACGCGGTGCGCGACGGACTCGGCGCGAAAGGCATGCGCGCCGAACGGTTTTTCTTTGACTCGTTCACTTACGCCCCGCGCGAGCCGTGAAAAAAATTCTGGTCCTGTATTACTCGCGCCACGGCTCGGTGCGCGCGCTGGCGCGCTGCGCCGCGGCCGGAGTCGGGCGCGTGGACGGCTGCGAGGCGGTGGTGCGCGCGCTGCCGGAAGTGTCGGCGGTGTCCGAGGCGGGCGCGGGCGAAATTCCGGAGCGCGGCGACGCGTATGCGACGCTCGCCGATTTGGAAAATTGCGACGGACTGCTGGTCGGAAGCCCGACGCGCTTCGGCGCGGCCGCGTCGGCGCTCGGCTATTTTTTCGAGCAGAGTTCCGGGCTGTGGATGAGCGGCGCGCTGGAAGGCAAGCCGGCCGGCGCGTTCACCTCAAGCGCGAGCATGCACGGCGGGCAGGAGAGCACGCTGCTGGCGATGATGCGCCCGCTGCTGCACCACGGCATGGTCATAGTCGGCATTCCGTTCCACGGCACCGCGCTCGCGCAAACCCGCGGCGGCGGCACGCCGTATGGCGCGAGCCATGTCGCTGGCGCGGACGGCTCGCTGCCGCTTGGCGACGATGAAAAAAGCCTCGCCGAAACGCTCGGGCGGCGGGTCGCGCGCTGCGCGCTGGCGCTCGGCGCTATAACAGCGACTTGATAAACGGCACGGTGATTTTTCGCTGCGCGGCGAGCGAGGCCGAGTCTATGCGCTCCAGCAGCGAAAACAGCGAGGCGGTGTCGCGGCTGTGCCGGGCGAGCATGAAATGCAGCGCCTGGTCGCTGAGTTCAAAACCCTTGCTGCGCGCGCGCGCGCGCAGCGCGGCCAGCCGGTCGCGCTCGCTCAGCCGCCGAATGCGAATGACGCCGCCGCTGAGCAGCCGCGATTCCAAATCCTTCAGTCGCAACTGCAGTTCGTTCACCGGGCGGTCGGCGGCGACCACCAGCCCGCCCTGCAGCCGGAGTTTTTCATAAAGACTGAGCAGCGCGGCCTGCCAGGCGTCGTCGGCGGCCGCGGCGTGAAAGTCGTCAATGCACACCAATGCGCGCGGGTCGGCCTGCGCCGCGTCCGGCGGCGCGCCGGCCGCCGGCCAATACGCATGCGGGCGGCGCAATGCGCGCGCGTGCCGGCAGCAAGCGTGCAGCAGGTGGCTCTTGCCGCTGCCGGCATCGCCCCAGAAATACAGCACGCGCACCGCGCGCGCGCCGCGCGAGATGCGGCGCAACTCTTCCAGCAACGCGGCGTTTTCGCCGGCGTAAAAACTCGCGAAACTGCTTTCGCTTTCGCTCGGCGCCGGTATCAGCGTTTGGCGGCTCACAGCCCGGCGCCGGTTTCTTCGCGGCGAATGCCCCACTCCCACACATAGCGGCTGCCGCTGACCACCGTGGTGACCAGCACGCCGGCTATCAGCGCGTCCAAAACCAGCGCGTCAAAATTCGGCGGAATGCGCAGCCAGTCGGCCTTGCCGCCGAGCACCGCGACCACCAGCGAGATTTGCAAAAAGGTGTTGACCTTGCTGATGTAACTCGGCTTCATCGGCACATCGTCGCCCATCATCACCAGCACCAGATAACCGACCACGATGACCAGGTCGCGAAACATCACCGCCACCAGCAGCCAGAACGGAATGCCGTCCAGCATCGCCAGCATGATGTAGGCGCTCGCGATCAAAAGTTTGTCGGCGATCGGGTCAAGAATCGCGCCGAGTCCGGAGACGAAGTTGTAACGCTTGGCGATGTAGCCGTCCAGGCCGTCGGTGATGCCGGCTATCAGGAACACCACCATCGCCCAGTCATACGCGCGGTCGCGCAGCAGCAGCACCAGCACCGGGCATGCGGCGATGCGCAGCAGGGTGAGCAGGTTGGGTAATTGGGAAATCACCGGTGAATATCAGCGGCGCAACAGCGGCGAACTCACCTTTGCGGCGCGGCGCCGTTTACCAAATCCACCATTTGCTGCAGCCGCCGAATTTCCGGCACGATCAATTTGCGCTTCTCGCGCGCGAGCACGCCGGCGTTTTCCAGGGAATTTAATTCGCGGGTGACCGCCTCGCGGTGGCAACTGATGCGGCTCGCCAGCTGGGCGTGGGTCGGCGCGTTGGGAATGCGCGCGACGCCGTCCAGTTCAATGTGCTTTTTGGCGAGGCGCAGCAACTCGGCGTGCAGGCGCTGGTTTACGCCGATGGTGGAGAATTCAAAAATCCGCTCGCACAGGCGGCGGACCATCGCGGTTAACTGCCGCAGCAGCGCGAACGCGATGCGCGGATGCGCGTCCAGCAACCGCTGAAAAACATTCTCGGGCATGACCATGATTTCGCATTCGGTCAGCGCGATGACATTGGCCGAGCGCGGCCGCCCGTCAATCAGCGAAAGTTCGCCGAAGTTTTCGCCGGCCGCCAGGTCGACAAAACTCACCTCGCGCCCGCCGTAGGAGAGCAGCGTTACGCGCGCGCGGCCGCGCTCAATGAAATACATCTGCTTGCCGCGCTCCAGTTCGCCGACGATTTGCTCGTCTTTTTCGTAGTGGCGGGTGATGCATTGCGCCCGGATTTTTTCGAGCGCTTCGGGGGCGAGCGCGGCAAGCAGCGCCGGCTCGGTGCGGGTCGGTGTTTTCATGGTTTCTCGTGAGATTGGTGGCGCAGCGGTTGCTCGGGAGGGTCTGCGTCGTGCTTTCCGTCGCGGAGGGCGAGTGTACACCATGCCGGCGCTTTCGGCGGCTGCCGCGCGCGGCCGCGGATTAATGCATAATGGCGCCTCCTCCCGCTTCTTCCCCTTCCCCCGCCCCGCCACCGCACTTGACCGCCCCCGCCGCCCGCCAGTTGCGCTACCGGGACAGCGGCGTCGACATAGACGCCGGCAACGCCCTGGCGCGCCGCATCGCCAAACTCGCGCGCGCCACGCGCCGCGACGGCGTGCTCGGCGGCATCGGCGGCTTCGGCGCGCTGTTTGAAGTGCCGCTCGCGCGCTACAAAAATCCGGTGCTGGTGTCGGCCGCCGACGGCGCCGGCACCAAGTTGATGCTGGCGCGCGGCGGCGACATCGGCATAGATTTGGTGGCGATGTGCGTCAACGACATCATCGCCTGCGGCGCCGAGCCGCTCTACTTTCTGGATTATTTCGCGTGCGGCGCGCTCGACCCGGCGCGCGCCGAGCGCGTCATCGCCGGCATCGCGCGCGGCTGCGAACTCGCCGGCTGCGCGCTCGCCGGCGGCGAGACCGCCGAGATGCCGGGCATGTATGCGCCGGGCGACTACGACCTCGCCGGCTTCGCGGTCGGCATCGCCGACAAGGAAAAACTGCTTTCGCCGCAGCGGGTGCGCGCCGGCGACATCATTCTCGGCCTGGCCTCCTCGGGCCCGCACGCCAACGGTTTTTCGCTGATTCGCAAAGTGCTGGAGCAAAGCGGCGCGTCGTTGTCGGAAGAGTTGCCCGGAACGCGCGGCACGCTTGGCGACGCGCTGCTCGCGCCGACGCGCATCTATGTCAAAGCGATGCTGCGCCTCTTCGCCGAGGTGGAAGTGTCGGCGGTCGCGCACATCACCGGCGGCGGGCTGCCGGAGAATCCGCCGCGCGTGCTGCCGCCGGGCGCGGTCGCCGAAATCGACCGCGCGAGTTGGCAAATGCCCGAAGTATTCGGCTGGCTGCAGCGGCAGGGCAACATTGAAGACGCGGAAATGCTGCGCGCATTTAACTGCGGCGTCGGCATGCTCGCGGTGGTGCCGCAACGCGACGCGGCGCGCGCCGCGGCGATTTTGGAAGAAGCCGGCGAGACGGTGTTTGCACTCGGGCGGATTGCCGCGGCGCGCGACGCGTCGCAGCCGCCGCGGGTGGAATGGGTGTGACGCGCGCGGTTGCCGTGGCGAATCCGCTCAATCTGGTCGTGCTGATCTCCGGCAATGGCAGCAACCTGCAGGCGATTCTGGACGGCGCCGCGAGCGGCGAATTGCCGGCGCGCGTCGCCGCGGTCATCAGCGACCGCGCCGATGCATACGGCCTGAAGCGCGCGGCGCGCGCCGGCGTGCCCGCGCATGTGGTGGCGCGCGATGCGCATGCCGGCCGCGATTCGTTTGAGGACGAGTTGCTGCGCCGCGTGGAATCGCATGCGCCGGACTTGATCGCGCTCGCCGGTTTCATGCGCGTGCTGTCGCCGCGTTTTGTCGGGCGGTTTCCGCGGCGCATTCTCAACATTCACCCGTCGCTGCTGCCGAAGTTCAAGGGCCTGAACACCCACCAGCGCGCGCTGGACGCCGGCGAGCGGCGGCACGGCGCGAGCGTGCATTTCGTCACCGCCGAATTGGACGGCGGCCCGGTCATCCTGCAAAGCGAAGTGGAAATCGCGCCCGGCGACGACGCCGAGAGTCTGCGCGCGCGGGTGCTGCGCGAGGAGCACCGCCTCTACCCGCGCGCAATTCGCCAACTCGCGGAAAACCGCCGCCGCGGCATGAACATGGCGGACATGGCGGCGGACGCGCGATGAAACGCGCGGCCGCGCTGCTGTTGTTTTGCATCGCGCCGGGCGCGGCGGCGCAGGACATCGCCGACCAGACGCTGCGCTACGCCGCGTCCTACGGCCGGCTGCACGCCGGCGGCATAGAAATTCAAATTCGCCGCGAGGCGCGCGGCTACCTGGTCACCTCCACGGCCAAGCCGAGTCTGCTCGCGGCGATGTTCATGAAGGCGCATGTCACCGAGACGCGCTTCGTCCGCGCCGGCGGACGCGTGGCGCTGGACAGCGGCAGCGAGCGGCTGGTCGGCGGAGAGGGGTACGCGCGAAGTTTTCGCGTAGACCGCGAGCGCGCGGTTGTGGAATTCGCCGACGGCCGGCGCGACAAAATCGGCGCGCGCGAGCAACTTGAGGCGGCCGCGTTTCCGCTGCTGCTGATGCTGCGCCCGCTTGATGCGCTGGAAGGCGCGCGCGTGCGCGAAGTCAGCGCGAAGCGGCTGCGCGAGTATGTGTATGACGCGCCGGCGCCGGAGGCGCTGCGCGTGCCGGCCGGCGAGTTTGACTGCTGGAAAATCACGCGCCGCCGCGCCGACAAACCGGAGGACAGCGTCAGCGTCTGGCTGCGCCGCGACGGCCGTCAAGTCCAAGCTCCGCTGCAAATCGCCGTGCACAAACGCGGCAAGACCACTTTGCTGCAGTTGACCGAGCAGCGCTTTGACTGATAGGGAATGCGAATATTCTGCCGCGGTGGTCGACTGGCGCGAGCACCGCGAAGTGATCAGCGCGATTCGCCGCGCCGTGTTCATTGACGAGCAGGGCGTGAGCGAGGCGCTGGAACTTGACCCGCATGACGGCGCGCACACGCACGCGCTGGCGCGCGACTCGGCCGGCAACGGCATCGCCACCGGCCGGCTGAGCGAACATGACGCGGGCGCAGCCGGGCAAATCGGTCGAATGGCGGTGCTGAAAGCCTGGCGCGGGCGCGGCGTCGGCGGCGCGATTCTCGCGGCGCTGCTGGAGGCCGCGCGCGAGCGCGGCATGGTTTCGGTGTCGCTGCATGCGCAGACGCATGCGCGGGCGTTTTACGCCGCGCGCGGCTTTGCCGAATGCGGCGAAACTTTCATGGAAGCCGGGATTGAACATATTAAAATGGCGCGCCCGCTGCCGCGGCGGTGACCGCGCGGCGCCCCCTTCCATGACCGTCGCGCTCTCCATCACCGACCTGCAAAAGACCTACCCCAACGGCCTGGTCGCGCTGCGCGGCATTGATCTGCAGGTGGAGGAAGGCGACTTTTTCGCGCTGCTCGGAAAAAACGGCGCGGGAAAATCCACCGCCATCGGCATCATCTCCTCGCTGGTCAACAAAAGCGGCGGCAAAGTGCGCGTGTTTGACGCCGACATAGACCGCGATTTCGCGCGCGCAAAATCCTACCTCGGCGTGGTGCCGCAGGAATTTAATTTCAGCATCTTTGAAACGCCGATGCAAATCGTGTGCAACCAGGCCGGCTACTACGGCATCGGGCGCAAACTCGCGGAAGAGCGCGCCGGCCATTATTTGCGCCAGCTCGGCCTGTGGGAAAAGCGCGAACAGATGGCGCAGACGCTGTCCGGCGGCATGAAGCGGCGGCTGATGATCGCGCGCGCGCTGATGCACGAGCCTCGCCTGTTGATTTTGGACGAACCGACCGCGGGCGTGGACATTGAAATCCGCCGCTCCATGTGGAACTACCTGACCGCCATCAACCAAAGCGGCACCACCATCATTCTCACCACGCATTACCTGGAAGAGGCGGAAAGTTTGTGCCGCAACATCGCCATCATTGATCGCGGGCGGCTGGTGGAAAACACCGGCATGCGCGAACTACTCGGCAAACTGCAGACCGACGCGTATGTGCTGGACCTCGCCGAGCCGCTGCGCGAACTGCCGCGCGGCCTGCCGTCCAGCTGGGAATTGACCGGCCCGAATGTGCTGGAGGCCGACGTCCCCGCCACCGGCAGTTTGGACGCGCTGTTTGAAAAACTCGCCGGGCACAACATCAAAGTGCGCAGCATGCGCAACAAAACCAACCGCCTCGAGCAACTGTTTCTCGACATGGTGGAGGAGGAAGGCGCGTGAACTGGAAACTCGCGGCGGTCGCCTACGCCACCATCGTGCGCAAGGAAACCACGCGCTTTCTCCGCATCTGGCAGCAGTCGCTGCTGCCGCCGGTGATCACCACCGCGCTGTATTTCATCATCTTCGGGCACCTGATCGGGCCGCGCATCGGCGAGATGGACGGCCACCGTTACATCGATTTCATCGTGCCGGGGCTGATACTGATGTCGGTCATCACCAACGCCTACGCCAATGTTTCGTCTTCGCTTTTCAGCGCGAAGTTTCAGCGCGCGATAGAGGAACTGCAAGTGTCGCCGACCCCCAACTTCGTCATCCTGCTCGGCTATGTCAGCGGCGGCGTGGCGCGCGCCATTTTGGTCGGCGTCATCGTCACCTCTGTGTCGCTGTTTTTCAGCCGGCTTTCCATGCACAGTTATTTGGTGACGGCCAGCATGGTTTTTTTGACCGCGGTGCTGTTTGCGCTCGGCGGATTTTTGAACGGCCTGTTCGCGCGCAAATTTGACGACATCTCCATCGTGCCGACATTCATTCTGACGCCGCTGACCTACCTCGGCGGCGTGTTCTACTCCATCAAACTTTTGCCCGCGCTGTGGCAGGCGGTGTCGCACATCAACCCGATCCTCTACATGATCAACGCGTTCCGCTACGGCTTCCTCGGCATCACCGACATCGGGCTCGGTTTTTCCTATGGGATCACCGCGCTGTTCATCGCCGCGCTGTTTTTTCTCAACCTGAAACTCCTGAACGCCGGCTTCGGCATCCGCCGCTAACCGCTCAGCGGTTGAGGTCGGCGGCCATTTGCCGCAGCCGCTCCGGGTCCGGGGTGCGCAGCATCTCCGCGACCGGGCGCCCCAGTTTCGCCGCGTCGCTCAGGCGGATTTGGCGCTTCACTTCCAGCAGCGAGGCCGGGTCCATGCTGAATTCGCGCAGCCCCATGCCGAGCAGAATGCGCGTGTAGGCGCTGTCGCCGGCCATCTCGCCGCACATTGACACCGGGATGCCGGCGTTTTTTCCGGCGTCTATGGTGTTCTTGATCAGCCGCAACACCGACGGATGCAGCGGGTCATACAGGTAGTTGACCTCGTCGTCGACGCGGTCTATGGCGAGCGTGTACTGGATTAAATCGTTGGTGCCGATGGAAAGAAAATCCAGTTTGTGCGCGAACAAATCGGCCGCGACCGCGGCCGCCGGAACTTCAATCATGCCGCCGACCGGCGTGTGCGGATTGAAGTCGCAACCGTCGCGCCCGAGTTCCAGTCTCACCTCGGCGAGCAGCGCGAACAACTGGTTTAATTCTTCCATGTTCGTCACCATCGGCGCCATGATGCGCGCCGGGCCGAGCGCGGAGGCGCGGTAGATCGCGCGCAATTGCGGCTTGAACATGCCGACATCATGCAAAGACAGGCGAATCGCGCGCCGCCCGAGCGCCGGGCTGGCCGCCGCGTGTCCGCCGCGGGCGCGCTTGTCGCCGCCGAGGTCCAGCGTGCGAATGGTGACCGGCCGCCGCGCGCGCGCGAGCACATCGGCGTAAATTTCAAACTGCTCATCCTCGCCGGGCATGCCCTCGCGGTTCATGAACAAAAACTCGGTGCGGTACAAGCCGACGCCGCGCGCGTTTTGCGCCGCGCATTCGGCGGCTTCCTCCGGCAGTTCAATGTTGACCAGCAGCGACACTTCCTCGCCGTCCAGCGTCACCGCCTCGGCGTCGCGCAGCGAATCCAATTCCTGCGCGCGCCGCAGAATTTTTTCGCGGCGGCGCTCGTAGGCGGCGAGCGCGGGCGCGTCGGGGTTGACCAGCGCCACGCCGCGGCGGCCGTCTATGACCAGCAAATCGCCGCTGCGCAGCCAGCGCGTCGCGCCGCGCATGCCGACTATCGCCGGAATGCGCATGCCGCGCGCGAGAATCGCGGTGTGCGAAATCGGGCCGCCGAGGTTGGTGATGAACGCGCTGATGCGGCGGCGTTTCAGTTCCACCGCGTCGGCCGGAGTCAGGTCGTCGGCGACGATGATCTCTCCGGCGGCGGCATCCCCGGGCAGGCCGGCCCCGTCCGCCGCCGGCGCGCCGGCCTCCTCCAGCAATTCGCCCTGCACGCGCTGAATGACCTGCGCGACATCGGCCGACTTTCCGCTGAGGTAGGGGTCGCGCATTTCGCGAAAAAATTTGTCCAGGTTTGCGGCGTGGCGGTCGAGCGCGGCTTCGGCGTTGATGCGCCGCTCGCGGATGATTTCGGCCGGATTTTCGAGCATCGCCCGGTCTTCCAGAATCATCAGTTGAATGCCGAGAAACGGCGCGACTTCCTCCGGCACATCATCGGGAAGTTCGCCGCGGATTTTTTCCAGCGCGGCGCGCGCGCGCGCGAACGCTTCGCGCAGGCGCGCCACTTCGGAATCCACGCGCCCGGGCTCCAGCGCGTATTCCGGAATTTCCTGGCCCGGGCGGTGCAGCACGCGCGCCCGGCCGATGGCGATGCCGCCGCCGACTCCGCTTGCATGCAGCGTGAACACCTTTATTCGCCCTCGCCGAAGCGCTCGGCGAATAATTTGCAAACCGCGTCGGCCGCGCGCCCGGCGTCGTCGCCGCGCGCGGTGAGTTTCAACTCGCTGCCCTGCGCCGCGGCGAGCATCATCACGCCCATTATGCTTTTGGCGTCGGCGGTTTTATCGTTGAAATCCAGGCGAATCGCGCAGCGGTAGGCGGCGGTCATCTTCACCAATTTCGCCGCGGCGCGCGCGTGCAGGCCCAGTTTGTTGACCACGACGATTTCGCGGACGATGTCAATGTCGCGCCGGGAAGCGCTCCCGGAAATCATTTTTCCAGGTCGCGGTGGCGCGCCTGCACCGCGATGCCGGCCGCGGAAAAAAGTTCGCGCAACCGCTCGGCGACATACACCGAGCGGTGGCGGCCGCCGGTGCAGCCGATCGCCACGGTGAAGTAACTGCGGTTTTCGGCGGCGAAGCCCGGCAGCCACTGCTCCAGAAAGCCGTGGAGTTGGCCGACCATGCGGCGCACGTTTTCGTCTGCGCCGAGGTATTCGGCCACCGCCGAATCCAGCCCGCTCAGCGCGCGCAAATTTTCCTCCCAATAGGGGTTCGGCAGGCAGCGCACATCAAAGACAAAATCCGCCTGGCGCGGCGCGCCGTATTTGAAGCCGAAAGACTCAATCAAAAACAGCGGGCCCGCGTCGGCACCGGCCGCGAAATCGCGAACCAGCGCGCGCAGTTCATGCGCGGTGGTGTCGGTGGTATCGACGACTTTTTCGGCGCGGTCATGCAGCGGCTGCAGCAGGCGGCGCTCGCGGCGAATGCCCTCCAACAGCGGCGTGCGCGCGCCGGTCAGCGGGTGCCGGCGGCGCGTCTCGGCGTAGCGGCGCACCAGCGCCTGCTCTTCGGCCTGCAGAAACAGCAGGCGGCAAAAATTTTCATGGCGCGCGATCTTGTCAAGGTTTTCATCCAGCAATGACAAAAAATGCCGGTTGCGCGAATCAATGCCGACCGCGGCGCCGCGCGCGTCCTGCGCGCCGTTTTGCAGATGGCGCGCGAATTCGGGCAGCAGCACCGACGGCAAATTGTCTATGCAGTAATAGCCGATGTCCTCCAGCGACTGCAGCGCGACGCTTTTGCCCGAGCCGGACAGCCCGCTGACGATGATCAGGTCGGGCTGCGCGCTCACTTCGCCGCGGCGCCGTTTGCGTTTTCGCCGGGCGGTTCGCCGCGAAAAAGGGACGCCAGTTCGGCCGCGCTTCGCGCGCGCTGCGCGCGCGCGCGAAACTCCGGCGAGTTAAAGCGCTCGGCCAGCGCGGCCAGCAGGCGCAGGTGCATTCCGTTCGCGTCGGCCGGCGCCAGCAGGCAGGCCGCCAGCCACACCGGCGCGCCGTCGGGCGCGTCGTAATGAATCGCGCGCTTGAGCCGCGCGACCGCTATCAGCGGCTCGGCGAAACCGTCCATGCGGCCATGCGGAAGCGCGATGCCGTTGCCGATGCCGGTGCTGCCGAGTTTTTCGCGCTGCGTCAGCGCGCTCAGCACGCTGTCCAGGCCCGGACCGTCGCCGCGCGACGCGGCCAGTTTCGCCATTCGTTCAAACAGGCGCTTGCGGCTGGCGACATCCAGATCTATGACCACGCGCGCGTCGTCGAGAAAATCGCCGAGCGCGACTTCCGCCTGCGGCGCGTCCGGGGCCGGCTGCGCGCTCATTGCGGAGCGTTCTTCGCGCCGTCGCCGCGGTGGTGGTCGGCGCGCTTTTCCTTGCGCCGCGCCACCTGCCGGTCGAGTTTGTCGGCCATCGCGTCTATCGCCGCATACATGTCGCCGGCCGAGGCCGAGGCGTGCACGGTGGCGCCGCGCGCGCTCAGCGTCGCCTCCGCCATGTGCCGGTTCTTCTCCACATGCAGCACCACATGGGCGCCGCTCACATGGTCAAAGTGGCGCGTGATTTTTTCCACGCGCCCGGCCACATATTCGCGCAGCGCCGGAGTCACCTCCATGTGCTGTCCGCTGATAGAAAGTTGCATGCGCAGTTCTCCGGGAGTTCGGGGATGGGATTGTAGCGAAATCGCGCGGCCGCGGTCACAGGCGAAAGTCGCGGCCGAAATACGCGTCGCGCGCGGCGCGGTCGCGCATGATGGCGCGCGGCGCGCCCGAGACCAGCACCTTGCCGCCGTGCAAAATGTAGGCGCGGTCGCAGATGCCCAGGGTCTCGCGCACATTGTGGTCGGTGATCAAAACGCCGATGCCGCGCTTTTTCAGCATGCGGATGATTTGCTGAATGTCGCGCACCGCGATCGGGTCGACTCCGGCGAACGGCTCATCCAGCAAAATGAATGCCGGCGAAAGCGCCAGCGCGCGCGCGATCTCCACGCGCCGCTGCTCGCCGCCGGAGAGTTGAATCGCGCGCTTATCGCGCAGGCGGCGAATGCCGAACTCGTCCAGCAGGCCGTCGCAAATTTCGGCGCGCTCGCGCGCGTCGCGCGGGCCGGACGCCTCCAGCACCGCGAGAATGTTTTCCTCGGCGGTGAGTTTGCGAAACACCGAATGCTCCTGCGGCAGGTAGCCGATGCCGCGGCGCGCGCGCGCATGCATCGGCAGCGGCGTGATGTCCTCCGCGCCCAAAAACACGCGGCCCGCGCTTTCGCGCACCAGCCCGATGATCATGTTGAAACTGGTGGTCTTGCCGGCGCCGTTTGGGCCGAGCAAGCCGACCACTTCGCCGCGCGACACATCCAAATCGACCTGGTCGACGATCAGCGCGCGCCCGATTTTTTTTACCAGGCCGCGCGCGCGCAGCCCTTCCTTTTCGCCGTCGGTTGCGGCCGTCTTAGTTTGCCGCGCCATTTTTATTCTCACTCTCATTACGCGGCGCGACCAACACGCGCGCGCGGCCGCTTTCCTCGGCGCCGCGCACGCGGACGGTGTTGCGCTTCAGGTCATAGGTCACGCGCGCGCCGCGAATGCGCCGCCCGGACTGCATCAATTCGGCGCCGCCTTCCAGCACGACTTCGGCCGCGCGCGCGTCAAAGAGAATGCGGCGCGCGCTGCCGCGCAACTCGCCGCCATCGTCACCGCCATCGCGCCGAAAGCGGCCGGGGTTGCCGCTGCACACGCCGCGCTTCATTTCGCCGCGCGCGTCCTGATACGCTTCCAACGCGTCGCAATCCAAGCGAATGCCGCCGCGGCGAAACGAGACATTGCCGCGGTAGATGTGCGCGCCGCTTTTGATGTTGAAGGAAAAATCATCTGCCTGCAAAGCCGCACTCTGTTCGGCGGCAACGACGGGCGCATGCGCGACAAACATGGGCGCGGCGAACGCCGCAAGCGCAAATGCGCGGCGCATTTTCATTCCCCGCCTTTCAGGCGAATGCGGGTTTGCGCGTCCGTCGCGGAGGCCGGGGCGCCCGGCTCGCGCGTCATTCGCACATTGCCGGAGAGTTCCACTTCGCCGCCGCCGCGCGAGAGCCAGCCGGAGTCGGCGCGGGTGTGTTGCGCCGCGCCGTCCGGCGCGTATTCCACGATGTGCGGGCGCAGCAACCGCGCGCGCCCGGTGCGCGCGTAATGGTCAAGGCGCTCGGCGCTGACCCGGTATTTTTTGCCGCGCGCATCGGCGCCGGCCGAGGAAAAGTTTTGAATGTAGTAGTCAATCTCGCCGGCCGCGGGCGCCGCGAATTCGGCGCGCGCGACCACGCCGAACTGCAGCCACGCCGAGACGCCGCCGAACGCGAGCAAAAAAATTGCGAGCAGTGCGGCCTGCCGAAGACTCATGCGCTCTCTTTTCTCCCCTGCGGTTAAATCACGCCGGCTTTCAGCAGGTCATGCGTGTTCAGCGCGCCGACCGCGCGCCCTTCGGCGTCCACCACGAACACGCTGTTGACCGCGTGCGGCCCGCGCTGCGCGAAATCGCGCATGACTTTTACGATCTCCGCGGCGAGCATGTCGGGCGCGATGGTAAACGGTTTCGGCGTCATCAAATCCACCGCCTTGGCGCGGTACACATCCACCTCGCGCTCCAGCGCGCGGCGCAGGTCGCCGTCGGTGAACATGCCCAGAAGTTTTTTTTCGCCGTCCACCACGCCGGCCATGCCGAGCCCTTTTGACGACATCTCCACCAGCAACTGCTGCAGCGTTGCGCCGTCGTCCACCAGCGGCAATTCTTCCCCGCTGTGCATCAAATCGGACGCATACAGCAGCAGGCGCTTTCCCAATGTGCCGGCCGGATGGGTGCGCGCAAAATCCTGCGCCGAAAAACCGCGCAGGCGCTGCACCGCCACGGCGAGCGCGTCTCCCATGACCAGCGCCGCGGTGGTGCTCGCGGTCGGCGCGAGGTTGTGCGCGCAGGCCTCGCGCTCCACGCCGGTGTTCAGGCATGCGTCGGATTCCTTTCCCAGCGTGGAGTCGGGCTTGCCGGTCAGCGTGATCAGGCCGCCGCCGATGCGCTTGATGATCGGCAAAATGGAAATGACTTCGGCGGTCTCGCCCGAATTGGAAATCACCAGCGCGATGTCCTCGGCGGTGATCATGCCGAGGTCGCCGTGCCCGGCCTCGCCCGGATGCACAAAAAACGCCGGCGTGCCGGTGCTCGCCAGCGTGGAGGCGACCTTGCCGCCGATGTGCCCGGATTTCCCCATGCCGATGACCACCACGCGCCCGCGGCACTGCAGCAGCAATTCGCAAGCGCGCGCAAAAGCGCCCCCGACCCGCGCGCCGAGCGCGGCGACCGCCTCCGCCTCTATCTCTATCACCGAGCGGGCGTGTGAAATTGCGCTTTGTGCTTCCATTTTTCGGGGGTGTCGGGGATCAAGCGGGCGGCGGACGGCGGGCGCAAAGTATAGCGCGGCGCGCGGAAATTATGGCGCGGGCGCGCCGCCGCGGGCGCCGCTTTTTTACTATGATTCCCCTCCCTTCCCATCCCGGCAAAAACCATGTCCGACGCCAATCCGCAACAGCAGACCGAAATTGAAGCCGCGGTCTACCGCAAGATGATCGCGCACTTTCGCAAATACCCGGAAGTGCAGAACATAGATCTGATGAACCTCGCGTATTTCTGCCGCAACTGCCTTTCCAAATGGTACCGCTCCGAAGCGGCCGCGCGCGGCGTGGAACTCACCGACGAGCAGTCGCGCGAAGCCGTCTACGGCATGCCCTACGCGCAATACAAAACCGACCACGCGCGCGAGGCGAGCGCGGAGCAACTGGAGCAATTTGAAACCGCGCGGCACAAAGCGACGGAGTAGCCGCCCACCCGCGTTCGCGTCCGTGCCCGCGACGGCGCGCCGCGCCGCGTCTTAGCCTACTGCGAGGTCGTGTTTTTGCCGGATGGCGCCGCCGGCGCCGCCGGTGTCGTATTCAAAATACGCGAACCGCGAGAGCGCTTTTGGCATTTCATTCTTTTTGCGCCGCATTGCCCCCAGTTGGATTTCCAGCGCCTCGCGCATGTTTTTTCCGGCTTCCGCGGCGCTCCCGCCGGTGGCGGTGCAGCCGAGGATGTCGGGCGAGTGAGCGGCGTAACCGGTTTCGGTTTTTTCAATGACGACCAAGTATTTCATTCGCGCCGCCCCTAGCCGACCACGGCGCGCTGTTGCCGGACGCCGCCGCCGGCCGCGGCGTCGTATTCAAAAAACGCGACGCGCGAGACCGGCTTCGGCATTTCATCATTGTCGCGCCGCATCCATTCAAGGTGTCCTTCCAGCGCCTCGCGCATGAGTTTTTCGGTTTCCTCCAGCGTCCCGCCGGCGGCGATGCAGCCGGGGACGTCGGGCGAGTAGGCGGAGTAACCGGTATTGGTTTTTTCAAAGACAACCAGGAATTTCATTTTTTGAGCCCCGCTTGTTTGAGGATGGTGGATTGGGTTTTGGGCCGGAGATCTTTGCTCGGATGCCCGGCGACAGTGACTTTGCCCGGTTTTTCCGGATGCTTAAAATACCGATGACTGCCGCGCGTTCCCACCCATTCCCAGCCGTCATTATAAAGCAATTTGATGATTTCCCTGATTTTCATGCTCCCTCCATGGATGTGGTTGTGTTTTGCCGCGCGTTTTGGCGAAAAATTACAATGTCGTCAATGGGCGTGGATGTCCCCGCCGAACGCGCCTCATACGCCGCTCGCATCGTCCCGCAGAGCATTCACGCGCCCTGCCCGGGTCTCTTTGCGAATCGGCATTGCGCGATTATCACTTAAAAACGCAAGCGCAAGCGGGTGAAACGCAAAAATAATTGGCGCATTTTCCCGCGATTTTTGCCATTTTCCCCCGATTTCCTCCAATTCTCCTGATGCTCCCCCGCTTCCACCCGCGCAAAACTCCGCCAAAATCGCCGGCGCATTTGTTATCCTTGCTTCCCACCGGACTTTTCCCGCACTTTTTCCGGAGCAACCAATGCCCACGCTGGAATTCAAAGGCAAACAAATCATTTACGCGCACCATCTCACCGTGCCGGTGCGCGCGCTGGACACGCACCCCGCAAAAAGTTTTCCGCCGCAAAAATCTCCGCCGGAATTGGATGGAAACCTGATCATTCACGGCGACAATTTGCACGCGCTAAAAGCGCTGCTTCCGCGTTATGCCGGGCGCGTCCATTGCATTTACATTGACCCGCCTTACAACACCGGGAATGAGAAATGGATTTACAACGACAATGTCAACAGTCCGCAAATGCGCGACTGGCTGAAGGGAAAAAACCCGGTGGACGGCGAGGATTTGGAGCGGCACGACAAGTGGCTGTGCATGATGTGGCCGCGCCTGCACCTGCTTCGCGAACTGCTCGCCGAAGACGGCGTGATTTTTGTGTCCATTGATGACAATGAGTTGCGCCGGTTGCACATGGTCATGGACGAAGTTTTCGAAGAGCGAAATTTCATCGCAAATTTGGTCTGGCAAAACAAAGAGGGCGGCGGAAAATCGGACAGCAAGTTTTTTCGCATTAAGCACGAATACATTTTGTGCTATGCCAAAAACGCGCCGGACGCTGCTATTGCCAGTGTGGGCATTAAAGATGCCGACCGCTACACTCGCTCCGATGAATACGAAAAGGAGCGGGGCAAACATCAACTGATCAAATTGGACAGCGCGAGCATCCAATACAGCAAGTCGCTCGACTATCCCATCAAAAGCCCGGACGGAACAAACATATTCCCCGCAAAAAGGAAAGGCAAGAACGCTTGCTGGCGATGGTCGCGCGACAAACTGCAATGGGGAATTCGCAACGGCTTTGTCGTTATCCGCAAAAACAAAAAGGGCGAGTGGTCGGTTTACACCAAGCAGTATCTCAACTGCGACTCGGACGGGAATCTCAAGCCCCGCCGGTTGCAGCCGCTTGGCGTGATTGACGAGTTCTCCACGACGCAATCCAGCCGGGCAATCGAAGAACTCTTTGGCAAGGCGGTTTTTAAATACTCCAAGCCCAGCGAATTGGTCGCCTATTTTTTGGAACGCCACCCCAACAAAGACGCGATCATTCTTGACTCTTTCGCCGGCTCCGGTACGACCGCCCATGCTGCCCTCGCTCTGAACAAATCCGACGGCGGAAACCGAAAATTTATCCTCGTGGAATGCGAAGACTACGCCGACAAAGTCACCGCCGAACGCGTTCGCCTCGCCATAAAAACCGGCCTCGGCGGCCGCTTTACTTACTGCACTCTCGGCAAAGAAATTGACGCCGAAAAAATGCTGACCGGCGAAAACCTCCCCGACTACGAAACCCTCGCGCGCCACCTCGTCTGGCTCAACACCGGCGACTCCCCCAAAACCATCACGCAACGCAAAGACGGTTTCTTTTACGAAACCAACTCCCGCCTCTACCACCTCATCTACGAACCCAACCTGGAATTCCTGCGAAGCGCCGACTCCGCCCTAGACGGCGACCGCGCCGACCGGATTGCGAAAAAAGTTGCGGAGAAGGGAAAACCCGCCGTAGTTTTTGCGGCGGCGAAATATGTCGGCCAAAAAGAACTGACCAAAATGAACATTACTTTCGCCGCGCTGCCGTTTGCGGTGGAGGGAGTGGTATAATCCGCCGGAAGTTGTCGGGTTGCTGGCAAACTGAAACTTTCCAAAGCCAAATTCTTTCAATTAGCATTTTTAATTAGCGTGGAGACCATTTCAATGAAAGATTCAAAAATGCAATTGCTGAAAGATTTGTTGCAAAAAGCCATCTCTGCCACTGTGATTTGCGCCCGAAATGGACACACTATTTCTGTGGAAGAGTACAAAGACTTGTACCGGGAAAATCGAAATTTTTCCGTTGAAGAGCGCTATGCCAGGAAAGTATACGACCCCTATGTGCAAAATCAGGCAGTGCGTGGTCAGATTCTGGAATTCCTCAAAGTAGAACTTCAGGAGTATGTGCGCGACGACATCGTGTCTTTTTCACGGACCGCCATCACTGTTATCGGCCGGAGCAATGAAGAATTGGATTCACTTCTTTTTTCTCTTATGAGGGTTGCATTGCTCAAAGGTGCCGAGCATGCCGTGCACAGTTTCTACAAGCCCATCAAAAAAGAATGGATTCCCTTTCAGCAAATGGTGCTAATTAATGGATTAAAAGTTGCACATGAGATGCAACTTTACGATGGTGTGCGCCTGATTCCGCCTCATCCTTTAACTGCAAATCTTCCCGATTATTTTCCTGTTTCTGGTAATCGGGCGCGCATGAACGAATATGTGGACGCTTTTCGGTCTGCAAGCATCATGTCTATTGACTGCTCCGTGCGCATAATCCTTCGCAAACCAGGCGAGGATGACGACACTTCTTTCACCAACCCTTTTCCTACCAACACTGCTGATGGGAAATGGAAAATACTGTCCAAAGAATTTGGCCGTTTCGGGATTTGTGACTATCTCAGTTACAAAACGCACTTCCGGCAGTTCTACATGCTGCTTTCACTGGTTTGCAATCGTGCTGTGGAAGTTGCGTTTGAGTGGGACTACCACGATGCCTCCGAGGTTTTTGCTGAGCCTTACGCCGGCAAAGGTGTAGGTTCACTCGAAGACCTAGTTGAAAAAAACCGAAACTTGCAACCCGTTACCGAAGAGGAAATCGCCGCCGCAAAATCCCTGCACACCCAATTTTTGCACCCCCACATTGACTCCAAGAGTAAAAAGATTCTGGAAATGGCGTTGTCCAGATGGCGGATGGCAAAAAAGCATGAGAAGCGGCAGGCGCGTAAAGCCGAGAACCAGGTAGATCAAATGATCGACTTGGGGATTGCTTTCGAGTCGATCTACTTGGGGGGCGATGTCAGGGGGGAACTTTCTTTTACTCTCCGCATCCGCGCCGCTTGGTTTTTAGGGAAAAATGCAGAGGAGCGGGAGAGTATCTTGCGCGAATTCAAAGTCATTTATGACTGTCGTTCCAGGGCCGTTCATAGTGGACGGCTTGATGACTTTGTGAAAGTAGGGAAAAAACCAACGCCCCTGGATGAATTTCTTGCGATGGCGCAGAACCGGTGCGCAGACTCGATCAAAAAAATCATTGAGCGCGGCGGATTTCCGGATTGGGACAAGTTGATCACCGGCAACGAGTAGTTTCCACACTGCGGGTCAATGCACCGAAACCAAATATCCGCCGCGCGCCGCCGCTTCGGCGTGATTCAGTTCCAAAAGTTCCGGTATCACCACTTTGAGGCGCTCAACCAGCGCTTCTTTGGTTTTCGCCTCAATGGCGAGTCCGATGATGTCGTCGCTGGACGCGCTCCATACGCCGGCCTCGTCATCCCACAGCGCTTTTACACGGATGGTTTGGTCTGCCTTCATGAGAAAATCTCCGGCGGGAGTGGAAAAGGGTTTTATGCGGTTGAAGAAGGATGCAAATTTCATGCCATCGCGGCCTGACAGCCGCATACGGCGCTTAACCGAATTACCGCTTAACACCAAAGCGGCCGCGCGCAAAACGCAAAAAAATTCCGGCGGGGATTTCCGCCATTGCGCGCATGCCCGCTACTGCGCGGCCAACCCTTTCGCCGCGCCCCGCCCACGGCACAACGGCCCGCCGAAAGACTCCCAGGATTTTGCGCTGGTCCAAACCTGCTTGTTCCACGGGGAGTTCTCTTTCTGCCACTCTTTGAGGATTTTGCCGGAGTCAATCTTTCCCCCGGCGGTACCGACTCCAAGATACCAGTTGGAACGGTTCTTTTTCGCAAGGATGCGGTTCATTTCGCCGTTGAAACTCTCGGAACGCGGATTGAGCGCGTATCCGGGAATGCGCGCGCGGTCGGACTCAAGATATTCCGAGCGAATCAACACCACGCAGTCGTTCTCGGAAAGTCCGTACACCTCCGAAAAGGCGTCTCCGAGATTTTCATACTCGTCGTCGGCGAGCCACTTGTCCGCCTTTACCGCGCGGAAAGTGGCAAACCCCTCCGGCACATCCAGGCCGATTGCCAGCCTGGTGACCACCCAGAGCGCGCTGCGAATCGGGCTAATCTCATAAAAATCGGATTGCGCGCACACATCGTTTTCGCAGGCGATTTCGCCGCCGGCATCGGACGCGGCGACGGCCGCGCCGCAGCACGCGAAACCAAGCGCAAAAAACGCGCAACGCAGGAATTTGGGAAGTCGGTTCATGTCGCAGGACCTAGTTTACCGCAAAACGAAGCACGGAAAAGACAAACAGAGGCACCAAAACGCCCCGCAAATAGGCGCGCAAAATACCGGAAATCTTTCCTTCCGCGATCATACGGGCGAAGAATGCCGCAAGAAAAAAGAAGAAAATCAACATGTAAATTGCGAAGATGCCGATAGGCGCCCAGGGGAACGCCAGCCAGTCTGCGCCAAGCAGTTCAATGGTCCCCTGAGGGACCCCCTGAGGCGCAAGAGCGCCCACCAGAAAAAGTATGGTGGTGATGCTTCCAAAAAAAGCAAAACGAAACTTCCTGCGGAACGGTATGTCAGCAGGCTCTCGGTCGGAGTCTTCCGGAAAAATCGCCAGCGAAAGCCGCGCAAGAAATTCCGCGAAAATGCCGGCGACTGAGCCGGAAGAGGCGCCGCGTTTTGCGGGTTTTTTCTTCATGGGCAAAAACTTCGTTGGTCGGGGAAAGGAACTTGCGGAAAAAAATAGCACGGCATTTTTGGGCTGTCAAGGCCCTCCGCCGCGCACCCCCATCAAAACCCACTCAGGCGGTGCACCACATCCACCAAATGCGCGACCTTGTCCGGGTCGGTGTTGGGGTCAATGCCGTGCCCGAGGTTGAACACATGCCCGGGACCGTCGCCGAATTCGGCGAGGATGCGCCGCGCCTCGCTTTCAATTTTTTCGCGCGGCGCATGCAGCAGCGCCGGGTCCAGATTTCCCTGCAGCGCGACGCGCCCGCCGATGCGCCGCCGCGCCTCGCCGATCGGCACGCTCCAGTCCAGGCCGACGGCGTCGCAGCCGGTGTCGGCGATCAACTCCAGCCAGTTTCCGCCGCCTTTGGTGAACACCACCAGCGGCGTTTTTGCCGCGGCCGGGTCGGCTTTTAGCGCGGCGATCACGCGGCGCAGATAGTCGCGCGAGAATTCCACATAGTCGGCGGTGGAAAGTTGCCCGCCCCAGGTGTCAAAGATCATCAGCGCCTGCGCGCCGGCCTCGGCCTGCGCGGCGAGGTAGGCGGCGAGCGCGGCGCTGAGTTTTTCCAGAAGGAGATGCGCGCTGTCCGGCCGGCTGTGCAGCAGGCCCTTGGCGCGGCGAAAGTCGCGGCTGCCGCCGCCCTCCACCATGTAGGCGGCGAGCGTCCACGGGCTGCCGCCGAAACCGATGAGCGGCGCATGCCCGCCGAGTTCGCGGCGCACCAGCCGCGCCGCGCGCATCACATAAGCAAGGTCTTCGGCCGGCTCAATTTGCGGCAGTTTTTCAATGTCGGAATGCGAGCGCAGCGGCCGCGCAAAGCGGGGGCCCGCGCCCTCTTCAATGGAAAGGCCGAGCCCCATCGCGTCGGGAATGGTCAGGATGTCGGAAAACAAAATCGCCGCGTCCAGCGAAAACCGCCGCAGCGGCTGCAGCGTGACTTCGCAGGCGAGTTCCGGCGTTTTGCACAGCGTCAGAAAATCCCCGGCGCGCGCGCGCGCGGCGCGGTATTCGGGCAGGTAGCGGCCGGCCTGGCGCATGATCCACACCGGCGTGCAGTCGGTCTCGCGGCGGCGCAGCGCGCGCAGCAGGCGGTCGTTTTGTTCCTGTTTCATGAGGTTCGGGCGCGCATTATCGCGGCATTGCATTAAAGCGGCAAATCGCTTTTGCCGCCGCGCAAATACGCATCCACCGCATGCGCGCACTGCCGGCCCTCGCGAATCGCCCAGACCACCAGCGACTGGCCGCGGCGCATGTCGCCGGCCGCGAAAACTTTTTTGACGCCGGTGCGGTAGGCGCGCGCGCCGCGCTCGGCCGCGTCCACATTGCCGCGTTTGCTCAGGCCGACTTTGAGTTGCGCCAGCAGGCCGGCATGAACCGGATGCAAAAATCCCATCGCCAGAGTGACCAGGTCGGCCGGCAGTTCAAATTCCGAGTTTGCGACTTCGCGCATCTTCCAGTCGCCATTCTCATGCCGCCAGGCGACTTTCACGCAGCGCACCGCGCGCACGCGCCCGCCTTCGCCGAGGAAGGCTTTTGCCGACACATCCCACAGCCGCTCGCAGCCCTCCTCCTGCGAAGACGAGGTGCGAAATTTGTTCGGCCAGTCGGGCCAGGTCACCGCCTTGTTTTCGCGGTCGGGCGGGCGCGACAGGATTTCAATTTGCGCGACCGAGGCCGCGCCCTGGCGCAGCGCGGTGCCGATGCAGTCGGAGCCGGTGTCGCCGCCGCCGATGACCACGACATCTTTGCCGCGCGCGTTTATATGCATTTTTTCGCGCGTCTCGCCCTGCACGCGGCGCGTGTTGCAGCGCAAATAGTCCATCGCAAAATGCACGCCGTCCAGTTCGCGTCCCGGCGCGTTGATGTCGCGCGGATGTTCGGCGCCGCCGGCCAGCACCAGCGCGTCGCATTCGCGCAGCAGTTTTCGCGGCGGCACATCGGCGCCGACGCAAACGCCGGTGTGAAACTTGACGCCCTCGGCGCGCAACTGCGCCAGGCGCCGCTCCACCACGCGCTTTTCCAGTTTGAAATCGGGAATGCCGTAGCGCAGCAGGCCGCCGGGCTGCGCCTGCTTTTCATACACGGCGACGCGGTGGCCGGCGCGAACAAGTTGCTGCGCGCATGCCAGGCCGGCGGGACCCGAGCCGACTATGGCGACGCGCCCGCCGCCGCGCTTCGCGGAAACCTGCGGCGCGACCCACCCTTCGGCGAAGGCGCGCTCGGCGATGGCGTGCTCTATGGTCTTGATGGTGACCGGCTTGTCGTCCAAATACAAAGTGCATGCGCTCTCGCACGGCGCCGGGCAGATGCGGCCGGTGATTTCCGGAAAGTTGTTGGTCGCATGCAGCGCCTCGGCCGCGGCGCGCCAGTCGCCGCGCCAGACCAGATCGTTCCAGTCGGGAATGATGTTGTGCACCGGGCAGGCCGAGTGGCAGTAGGGAATGCCGCAGTCCATGCAGCGCGCGGCCTGCTTCGGCAATTCGCGCGCGTTCGCGGGCGCGACGAATTCTTTGAAGTTGCGAATGCGGCGGCGCACCGGCGCGTTTTGCCGCTCGGCGCGCGCGAACTCCAGAAAACCGGTGGGCTTACCCATGGCGCGCCTCCCCGGCTTCGGCGCGGCGCGCGGCCGCGGCCTGCGCGCGCTCCTGCAGCGCGCGGCGGTAGTCCACCGGCATTACCTTGACGAATTTTCCGAGGTGGCCGCGCCAGTCGGCCAGCGCGTTTTCGGCGGCGGAACTGCCGGTGTGCCGCAGGTGGAGTTTCAGCAAATTTTGCAGGCGCGCCTCATCGGCGCCGCGCAAGTCGTCCAAGTCGGCGGCGGCATTTTCATGTTCATGTTTGTCCGCGGGCGCAATTTTTTCCAATTCCACGCTCTCGCGGTTGCAGCGCGATGCAAAATCCCCGTCCGCATCCAGCACATAGGCGACTCCGCCCGACATGCCCGCGGCGAAATTGCGCCCGGTCGCGCCGAGGCAGACCACCACGCCGCCGGTCATGTATTCGCAGCCGTGGTCGCCGACGCCTTCAATGACCGCGACCGCGCCGGAATTGCGCACGGCGAAACGCTCGCCGGCGGCGCCGCGGCAAAAAAATTCGCCGGCGGTCGCGCCGTATAACACCGTGTTGCCGGCGATGATGTTGTCGCGCGCGTCGCCGATGCCGCTGTCGCGCGGCGGGCGAATGATCAGCCGCCCGCCGGACAAACCCTTGCCGGCGTAATCGTTGGTTTCGCCTTCCAGCGCGATGGTCACGCCGCGCGCCAGCCACGCGCCGAACGACTGCCCGGCGCTGCCGCGCGCGCGAATGTGAATCGCATCGTCGGCGAGGCCCGCGTCTCCATGTTTTTCGGCGATGCGCCCGGACAGCATCGCGCCGACCGCGCGGTCGGCGTTTGTCACGGCGATTTCCATGCGCGTTTTTTCGCCGCGCAACAATGCCGGCTGCGCGCGCGCAATCAGTTTTCGGTCCGGCACGCGCGCCAGGCCGTGCTCCTGTTGCTCGCAGCGGCGGCGCGGCGTTTTCCGCGGAACTTTTGGCATGGCAAAAATCCGCGCGTAATCCAGATTGCGCGCCTTCCAGTGCGCGAGCGCGCGGCGCATGTTCAGGCGGTCGGCGCGCCCGATCATCTCGTCCAGTGTGCGAAAGCCGAGTTTCGCCATGATGCCGCGGAGTTGTTCGGCGACGAAAAAGAAATAGTTGACGACATGCTCGGGGCGGCCGGTGAACTTGGCGCGCAGGCGCGGGTCCTGCGTGGCCACGCCGACCGGGCAGGTGTTGAGGTGGCACTTGCGCATCATCACGCAGCCGGAGGCGATCAGCGGGGCGGTGGCGAAACCGAATTCGTCCGCGCCGAGCAGCGCGCCGATGGCGACATCGCGGCCGGTGCGAATGCCGCCGTCCACCTGCACCGCGATGCGCCCGCGCAAGCCGTTCAGCACCAGCGTCTGCTGCGTTTCCGCCAGGCCGATTTCCCACGGCGAACCGGCGTGGCGGATGGAAGTCAGCGGGCTGGCGCCGGTGCCGCCCTCGTGGCCGGAGATGGTCACATGGTCGGCGCGCGCCTTGGCGACGCCGGCGGCGACCGTGCCGACGCCGGTCTCGGACACCAACTTCACCGAGATGCGCGCGGCCGGGTTCACATTTTTCAAATCAAAAATCAACTGCGCGAGATCTTCGATGGAATAGATGTCGTGGTGCGGCGGCGGCGAAATCAGGCCGACGCCGGGGGTGGAGTGGCGCACGCGCGCGATTTCATCGGCGACTTTGTGCCCGGGAATCTGCCCGCCCTCGCCGGGCTTCGCGCCCTGCGCCATTTTGATCTGCAGTTCGTCGGCGTTGACCAGGTATTCGGCGGTAACCCCGAAGCGTCCGGACGCGACCTGTTTTATCGCCGAGCGCGCCGGGTTGGGCGAGCCGTCGGCGAGCGGGCGGTAGCGCGACGCGTCCTCGCCGCCTTCGCCGGTGTTGGACTTGCCGCCGATTTGGTTCATCGCGCGCGCCAAGTTGGAATGCGCCTCGTGCGAAATGGAGCCGAACGACATCGCGCCGGTGGAAAACCTGCGCACCAATTCGGAGGCCGGCTCCACTTCATCAAGCGGCAGCGGCGCGCGGCTCCACTTAAATTTAAACAGGCCGCGCAGGTTGTAGAGATTTTTGTCCTGGCGGTCTACCGCCTCGGCGAACTTCGCATACTGCGCGGCGTCGTTGCCGCGCACCGCGTGCTGCAGCGCGGCGACGGTTTCAGGGTTCCATGCATGCGCCTCGCCGCGCACGCGGTAGGCATAGTCGCCGCCGACATCCAAGCGCCCGCCGTCATTGCCGTGCGCGGCGCGGTGCCAGCCGAACGCTTCCTCGGAAATCTCCGCGAGGCCGGCGCCTTCCACGGCGGTCGCGGTCGCGGTGAAATAATTTTCCACGAACTCGCCCGACAGGCCGACCGCGTCAAAAATCTGCGCGCCGCAATACGACTGGTAGGTGGAGATGCCCATCTTAGACATGACTTTTTTCAAGCCGGCGCAGAGCGCGGCGATGTAGCGCGCCTGCGCTTCGCGGTAGTTGCAGTCCAAATGCGGCAGCAGCGCGGCGATGGAGGCGAAGGCGAGGTAGGGGTTAATCGCTTCGGCGCCGTAGCCGGCGAGAGTGGCCGCGTGGTGCACTTCCATGCAGGCGCCGGTTTCCACCACCAGGCCGGCGCGGGTTCGCAGGCCCTTGCGAATCAGGTGGTGATGCACCGCCGAAGTCGCAAGAAGCGCCGGAATCGCGGCGCGCCGGGCGTCCATGCGCCGGTCGGACAGAATCAAAATGTTTTTGCCGCGCCGCACCGCGCGCTCGGCGCGCGCGCGAACGCGCTCCACGGCCGCGCCCATGCCGGCCGCGCCGTCGCGCGCCGGGTAGCAAATGTCAATGGTCTCGGCCGACAGCGCGCCGCCGCTGTGCTCGCCGATGCGCCGGATGAATTCCAGTTCGTTGTCGCGCAGAACCGGGTGCGGCGCGCACAGGCGCATGCCGTCGTCATCGCCGCCGAGCAGGTTCGGGCGCGGGCCCGGCAGCGTCATCAGCGACATCACCAACTGCTCGCGAATCGGGTCTATCGGCGGGTTGGTCACCTGCGCGAAGTTCTGCTTGAAATACGCGGACAAATGCTTGCCGCGCATGGAAAGCGCCGGCGGCGGCACATCGCTGCCCATGGAGCCGACCGCCTCGGCGCCGCCGGCGAGCATCGGCAGCAGCACGAACTGCAAATCCTCGCGCGTGCAGCCGAAGGCGCGCTGCGCTTTCCGCAACTTTTCCGCCGGCATTTTTGGCGGCGCGTCTGCCTTGATGCGCAGTTCGTTCAGCGCGATGCGGGTTTTGTTCAGCCGCCGCCGGTAGCCGCGCGCCGCGGCGAGTTGGTCCTTGATTTCATCGTCGCCGATGATGCGCCCCTCCTCCAAATCCACCAGCAGCATTTTGCCGGGCTGCAGCCGCCACTTGCGGACGATGTCGGCTTCGGCGACGCCGAGCACGCCGGCTTCCGAGGCCATCACCACGCGCCGGTCGCGCGTCAGCATGCAGCGCGCCGGGCGCAGGCCGTTGCGGTCCAGCACCGCGCCGATCTGGCGGCCGTCGGTAAACGCCACCGCGGCCGGCCCGTCCCAGGGCTCCATCAGCGCGGCGTGGTATTCGTAAAACGCGCGGCGCGCGTCCGGCATGTCCGGGTTGCCCTCCCACGCCTCCGGAATCAGCATCATCACCGCGTGCGCGAGCGAATAACCGCCGGCCAGCAGCAACTCCAGCGCGGCGTCCAGCGAGGCCGAATCCGACTGCCCGCCGCGAATCAGCGGCCAAATTTTTTTCAGGCCGGCGCCGAGCAGTTTTGATTTCATCGCGCCGCGCCGCGCCGTCATCCAGTTGAGGTTGCCGCGCAGCGTGTTGATCTCGCCGTTGTGCGCTATCAGCCGGTAGGGATGCGCCAAGCCCCATGCCGGAAAAGTGTTGGTGGAAAACCGCTGGTGCACCAGCGCGAGCGCGGATTCCATGCGCGCGTCGGCGAGGTCGGGATAGTATTCGCGCAGTTGCGCGGCGCGCAGCATGCCTTTGTAGACCAGCGCGCGCGACGACAGCGAGGGAATGTAAAACGCCTCGCGCCCGGCGATGGACGAGGCGCGCACCGCGTTTTCAATTTGTTTGCGAATCAAAAAGAGTTTGCGCTCAAACGCGCCCGGCGCGGCGCAGTTTGCGCCGCGCGCGATGAATACCTGGCGAATATCCGGCTCGGTCGCGCGAACGCCGTCGCCGAGCCCGGCGCTGTTCACCGGCACCCGCCGCCAGCCGAGCAGGCGCTGCCCTTCGGCGCGCACGAATTTTTCCACCGCGTCTTTTGCGCCGCGCAGGCCGCCGCGCGCGCGCGGAAAGAAAACCATGCCGGCCGCGTATTCGCCGTCCGGCGGCAAATCAAAGTTGGTTTCTTCGCGCAGAAACTTGCGCGGCAACTGCAGCAAAATGCCGGCGCCGTCGCCGGCAGCCGGGTCGGCGCCGACCGCGCCGCGGTGGCGCATGTTGTTCAGGATTTCCAGGCCGTCGGAGACGATGCGGCTGCTCTTGCGGCCCGTGATGTCCGCGACAAAGCCGACGCCGCACGCGTCGTGCTCGCGCGCGGGGTCATACAAACCGCATTTCGCCGGCGGCCCTCCGGCTTTCATTCCGGGTTTCATCATGGTTCGCTGTTGGAGGAATGTCACAAGGCCGCACCGTCCGGTGACGCCGCTCCGCCGAACACAACAGCGGGGAGCAACTGGCGCGGAACTGCACAGCATACCACAGCCGGACAACAACCGGCGGGGACCGCTACCCGATGCGCGACACCCGCAGCAGTTTTTTCAAATCCTTCAGCAGCAGGCGCGGGTCCATGCCGGCCGGCACCACCATCATCACATTGCCGAGCGGGTCTATCAACAGCGCGTCGGCGGCGCCGCGCGCATGCGACTTAAAAACCGGCGCGAGTTGTTTTTCCAAACCGCTTTCCGATTGCAGCAGGCGAAGCGCGTCGGGGTGCTCGGCGGCGAGGCGCTCGAGCAAAGCGCGGTTCGGGCACAGAAAAATCCGCCGCAGCCGCGGCGCGTGCCGGCCGAGCGCGATGCGGACTTGGCGGGTGTGGTAGAGCGCCTTCTCGCAATCCGCGCCGCATTGCGCCGGCAACACATGCGCCACATTCCATTTGTGCCGCAGCATGCCGAGATCAAAAACTTCGCCGCCGCCGCCGTTGGAAAACTCGGCGAGCGGAATCGCCGGCGAAACCAGCGGCGCGTGGTTGGCGCGCGCGCGCGGCGCGAACGACGCGCCGAAACCGTAATACCAAACGAAAGACGCGAGCAGCGGGCCGAGAAAGACCGCCAGCACCAGCGCGAGTTTTATGCGCCCGGCTTTCATTCGCCGCCTCCGGTTTTCATGCGCCGCCGCCAAATCACGCCGAACACGGCGAGCGTCGCGGCAAGCCCCCACCACTGCGCGGCGTAACCGAAATGCCGCATCGCGCCGAGCGTCCGCGCCGCGCGAATCGGCGTGAAGGCGGCCGGATGCGGCGCGTCCAGCGCGACCACGGCCGGCTGCAATGAATCTCCGTCCGCATGCGCGCCCTCCTCGGCCAGCGCGGCGACCAGCGCGGCCGCGTCAAAATACTGAATGACTTTCGGCCAGCCCGGCTGCGCGAGGTAGGCCGGGCCGAGGGTGAAGCCCTTTTCCGGCAAATACAATTCGCCAACGGGCGCCGAGTCCGGCGCGCGCGCAGTTGCGTCCGGCGCGGCGTCATGCGCGATCCAGCCGCGGTTGACCAGCAGCGTGGCGCGGTCGCCGGCGAGGCGGAATGCGGCCAGCGCCTCGTAGCCGCGCCGTCCGCGATGCATGCGGTTGTCCAGCAAAAACACCGGCGCGAGCCAGTCGCCGCGCAGTTGTACGCGGCGGTATTGCAGATCGCGCCAGTTCGGCGGCGCGCGCTCCAGCGTGATATAGTCGCCGGCCGCGTTTGCGCGCGCGCGTTCAACCGCGTTTTTTTCCATCCCCCGCAGCAACTGCCAAATTCCGAGCGACAACAGCAGCGACATGCCGGCGAAAAAACACAAATACGCGGCCGCGCTCCGGTAGCGCCCCGGCATGCTGCTGCTCAAACTCATCATCGTCATCCTGCTGCTGTTCGTGGTCGGGAGTCTGTTTTCGGCGCTGTATTTTTTGATGACCGATTCGTCAAAGTCAAAGCGCGTGGTCAGGTCGCTGAGCTGGCGCATCGCGCTGTCGCTGTTCCTGGTGCTGCTGCTGTTCATCGGCATCCAAACCGGCCTGATCGTGCCGCACGATGTCGGCGGGTGACGCGCGCCGGCCGGCGCATTCGCCGTTTTGATTCCCCGGTTTTCGCGCGCCGGCGCGCCCGCGGCGCCCTTACAAAATATACACGAACAAAAACAGCCCGAGCCAGACCACATCCACGAAGTGCCAGTACCAGGCGGCCGCCTCAAAGGCGAAGTGGCGCTTCTTGGTGAAATGGCCGCGAAGCGCGCGCGCCAGCATCACGCTCAGCATGATCGCGCCGAGGGTCACATGCAGGCCGTGAAAGCCGGTCAGCATGAAAAAGGTGGAGCCGTAGACGCCGCTGCTGAGTTTCAGGCCCGCGTGGTAGGCCTCGGCGTATTCCACTCCCTGCAGGAACACGAACAAAAAGCCGAGGCCGACGGTGAGCGACAAGCCGGCGATGAACTGTTGGCGGTGGTTTTGCTTGATGGCGTGGTGCGCCCAGGTCACGGTCAGGCCCGAGGTCAAAAGGATGACGGTGTTGATGAACGGAAGCGGCCACCAGCCCATGTGGAAGTCGCTTTCGCCGAGGTCTCCGGGGCCGTTGGTCGGCCACAATTCGGTATAGTCGCTCCACAAAAATTCGTGCGTGCTCGCGCCGCTGCCCTCGCCGAGCAACCACGGCACCGACAGCGAGCGCGCGTAAAAAAGCGCGCCGAAAAACGCGGCGAAGAACATCACCTCGGAAAAGATGAACCACGCCATGCCGAGGCGGAACGACTTGTCCTCCCACCGCTTGTACACGCCGCCCTCGCTCTCGGCGACCACCGCGCCGAACCAGCCGACGATCATGACGATGATGACCACCATTCCGGCGGCCATCAACTCGGAGCCGAGCGCGGCGCCGTTCAGGTGCCAGGCGAAGCCGGCGAACAGCATGGTCAGGCCGACCGAGCCGGTCATCGGCCAGGTCGCGGCGTGCGGGACGTGGTATGCGTTTTTTGCGGTGCGTGCCATGGTTGCCTCTTTCGGTTGCGGGTTAGTGCGCGCTTGCGTGGCCGTCCGCGGATTTTTCCGGCGGGGCGTCCACATCAAAGAAAGTGTATGCCAGCGTGATGGTGTCAATGTCGGGCGGAAGGTCCGGCTCAATCACGAACACCAGCGGCAACTCGCGCTGTTCGCCGGCCGCAAATTCCTGCCGGGTGAAGCAAAAACATTCGGTCTTGTTGAAAAACCCGGCGGCTTTCGCCGGCGAAACGCTCGGCACCGCCTGGCCGGTCATCGCCTCGCCCTTTAAGTTGCGCGCGGTGTAGGTCGCGCGGTAGGTCCTGCCGGGGTGCGCGTTCATGCTCGGCGCGGACGGGGTGAAATCCAGCGGCGTGCCGTCGTTCAAACTCGCGGTGAATTCCACGCGAATGCTGCGCGAAGTGTCGGCCTTGAGCAGCACCGCCTCGGACGCGCTCATCTCGCCGGTCTTGCCGTTCAGGCCGGTCCAGTCGCAGAACACGTTGTAGATCGGCACCATCAGGTAGCCGAAGCCGAACATCAGCGCCGGAATCAAAAACAGCGCGAGGATGTTTTTGCGCCTGCCGGGATTTTTCATCGCAGTCACCGGGGAGTCAGAGCGCGGCGGTCACGCCCATCAGGATGAAGCCGAAGTAAAACGCGAAGGCGACCGCGAACAGCGCGATCACGGTGCGCTTGGTTGCCGGCGTCATGGTCATGGCGTCCGCGCGCGTCAGATGATGCGGCTTCGCACCACCGGCTGCGGCGAGAACGAGTGGTAGGGCGGCGGAGACGACAGCGTCCACTCCAGCCCGTGCGCGCCCTCCCACACCCGCGCCGGCGCTTTTTTGCGGCCGAGGATGCTCATGACCACGATGACCGGCAGCAGGATTTGCGCGAAGCCGAAGCCGAACGCGCCGATGGTGGCGATGGCGTTGAAGTCGGCGAACTGCACCGCGTAATCCGGAATGCGGCGCGGCATGCCGGCCAGCCCGACGAAATGCATCGGGAAGAACAGCAGGTTGACGAAAAAGGTGGACAGCCAGAAGTGCCACTTGCCGAGCGTCTCGTTGTAGTGGCGGCCGGTCCACTTCGGCAGCCAGTAATAGACGCCGGAGATGATGCCGAACAGCGCGCCCGGCACCAGCACATAGTGGAAGTGCGCGACCACGAAGTAGGTGTCGTGGTACTGGAAATCAATCGGCGTCATCGCCAGCATCAGGCCGGAGAAGCCGCCGATGGTGAACATCACCACGAAGCCGAGCGCGAACAGCATCGGCGTTTCAAAGGTCATCGCGCCGCGCCACATCGTGGACACCCAGTTGAACACCTTGACGCCGGTGGGCACGGCGATGAGCATGGTGGTGAACATGAAGAACAACTCGCCGGCGAGCGGCATGCCCACCGTGAACATGTGGTGCGCCCAGACGATGAACGACAAAAACGCGATGGACGCGGTCGCATAGACCATGGAGTCGTAGCCGAACAGCGGCTTGCGCGAGAAAGTCGGGATGACTTCGGAGACCAGGCCGAACGCCGGCAGGATCAGGATGTACACCTCCGGGTGGCCGAAAAACCAAAAGATGTGCTGGAACATCACCGGGTCGCCGCCGCCGGCCGCGCTGAAGAAACTGGTGGCGAAAAATTTGTCGGTCAGCAGCATGGTCACCGCGCCGGCGAGCACCGGCATGACCGCGATGAGCAGGTAGGCGGTGATGAACCAGGTCCACACGAACAGCGGCATGCGCATGTAGGTCATGCCCGGCGCGCGCAGGTTCATGATGGTGGCGATGATGTTGATCGCGCCCATGATGCTGGAGGCGCCCATCATATGAATCGCGAAAATCACGAACGGCAGGCTGTTGCCGCCCTGCAGCGACAGCGGCGGATACAGCGTCCAGCCGGCCGACGGCCCGCCGCCCTCCATGAACAAAGTGCCGATGAGCATGGTGAAGGCGAACGGCAGAATCCAGAAACTCCAGTTGTTCATGCGCGGCAGCGCCATGTCCGGCGCGCCGATCATGATCGGCACCATCCAGTTGGCGAGGCCGACAAAAGCCGGCATGACCACGCCGAAAATCATGACCAGCGCGTGCATCGTGGTCATCTGGTTGAAGAAGTGCGGGTCCACGATCTGCAGCCCCGGCTGGAACAACTCGGCGCGAACCACCAGCGCCATGGAACCGCCGATGAAAAACATCAGCAGCGAGAACCACAAATACAGCGTGCCGATGTCTTTGTGGTTGGTGGTCGTGACCCAGCGCAGCAGCCCCGGAGCGGGGCCGTGGTGGTGGGCGGTGGTGGCGTGGGCGTTCATAATCGGGTCCTCGGTTTCAGTTCAACAGCAACGACAGCACGGAAAGCATGATTCCGCTCAGCACGACAAATCCGCCGACCATTACAGAGCCCAATTTGAGCAGAAGGTCTTTTTTCAGGAGTTCAAGGTCCTGCTTCAGCAATGCGGTATCCTGCTTGGTCGCCGGGCTTTCACCAGTCGCATGCGCAAAAAACTCATGCAACTTTTGGCGCAAATCATCCGCAGTCGGCAAACTCATCCCAGCATCACCCGCAAAGCGGCAATGATCAGGCCGATGGACGCGATTTGCATCAGGCCAAGTTTGACGGTCATGCGGCTCTCAAACAATTGAAGTTCTTTTTCCAGGTCCGTTTTCGTCACCAACTCATCCAAGCGCCGGGCGCGCTCGTGCGCGATGACCTCGGCCTGCGCTTCGGGCATGCCGGCGGCGGTGAGGCGCTTGAAATAAGCGTGGGTGTCAAAAGCGGCTTCGGCCATTGCTGTGATTTCGATGGAATCGGAGAGACGGGGGCGATTGTATCACCGCGCCGCCCGCACCTCCGACGGCTGCAGCATCTCCTCCTTTTGCTGCCCCCAGGCGTTGCGCTCGTAGGTGACCACAGCGGCGATGTCGGCGTCGCTGAGTTGCGCGCCGAATGCCTGCATCGCGGTCGCCGGCACGCCGTTTAGGACGACATCCAAATGCTGCTCCAGGGTCAACTTGTCTTCAATGCCGACCAGCCCCGGAAACGCGCCGGGAATGCCCTGGCCGTTTGCCTGGTGGCAGGCGACGCAGTTGGTGTTGTAGACCGCCTGGCCGCGCTCCATCAATTCGGAGATGGTCCATGCGCGGTCGGCGGCGCCGGCTTCTGCCGCGGCGGCGGTTTGCTCGGCGACCACCCACTGGTCAAATTGCGCCGCGGAAACCGCCTCCACCACCACCGGCATGAAGCCGTGGTCGCGCCCGCACAATTCGGCGCATTGCCCGCGGTAGGTGCCGGGTTCGTCCACCACGGTCCACATCTCGCGGATGAAGCCGGGCACCGCGTCTTTTTTGACCGCGAAATCCGGCACCCACCAGGCGTGCAGCACGTCGTTTGAAGTCAGCAGAAAACGCACCTTGGTCCCGACCGGCAGCACCATCGGCTTGTCCACTTCCAGCAGATAGTTCGGCACGGTGCGCGGATCAATGCCCGAATCCAGTTCACGCGCCTTGCGGCTCGCCTCGCCGAGGTTGCTGAAAAAGCGGATGCCGTAGTCCGGGTATTCGTATTCCCATTTCCACTGGTGGCCGGTGATTTTCACCGTGAGTTCGGAGTTGCTGGAATCCTCCATTTTGATCAGGGCTTTCGCCGCCGGAATCGCCATCGCCACCAAAATAAAAAACGGCACCACGCTCCAGACGATTTCGGCGGTGGTGCTGTGGGAAAACTGCGCCGGTTTGGCGCCGACCGATTTGCGGTGCTTGACGATGCTGTACGTCATCACGCCGAACACCGCGACGCCGATGACCACGCAAATCCACAGCACCACCATGTGCATCAGATACACATCGCGGCTGATTTCGGTGATGCCGCGCGGCAAATTGAGCCCCCAGTCGGCGAAGGCCGGCGGGGCGAAAGCGAACAACAGCGCGGAGAGGCGGGCGGAAAAGGCGCGCGCCGCGCGCGGGGATGCGTTCATTGGCGAATCTCCTGTGGCATGGTCGGGCTGGCGGGGGCGAGTATACCCGCAATCCGCCGATGATACCACAGGCGCCGCCGGCGGCGGCATTTCCACCGGCCGGGCGGCCGCTTACGGCTCAATCGCGCGAATTTTCTGCATCACGATGGTGTTCCCGGCGCTCGTCTGCCGGTCGCGCAACGCGGGGCCGGTCACGCCGAGCAAATATCTGGTGATGATAATTCCGTCCGCGGCGGTGGTCGCGCCGGATGAGTCGACATCCAGTTTTGCCAGGTGGCCGGGGAATTTCGCCTCCACCGCGGCGGCGTTGACGCCGTCCGGCATAGTTAAGTTTTCGGTCAGCGCGGAGCCGCGCAGGCCGAGCAAATAGCGCGCGATCAAAACACCATCAACGCCGTCGGGCGCGCCGCTATCGTCCACATCCAAACTGAACGAAAGCGGCGTGTCGCGAAGTTCGCTCCAGCCGCTGTCGCCGCCGTCGGTGCGCGCGCGCACCTGCACCACATATTCGGAGTCGTTGGTCAGGCCGGTTAATTCGTAAGTGAGGGTTCCGGCCGCGAGGTCGGCGATGTCGCCGCCGGCGAATCCGGCCGCGCTTCCCAGGCGCCAGCGCACTTGGTGGCGCAATTCGGCTTCGGTCGCGCCGCCGCGCTCGGCCGGCGCCGGCCAGCCCAGCCGCAGCCCGCCGCTGTGCGCGTATGCGGAAATCGCGCCCGGCTGGCCCGGCGCGGCAAGCGGCCTTGCCGAAACCGATGCCGACCAAGCGCCGGTGCCGACGCCGTTTGCGGCCGCGATTTGAAAATAATAGGTGGTGCCATTGGTCAAACCGGCCACGGTGTAGGCAACGGCGGCGCTGTTCGCGATTTCATCGCCGGCCGCGCCGCCGGAATTCTCCCAAGTGTTGTTGTCGCCGTCTTCCGACCAGCGGTAGCGGTAGCCGCTGATCGCCATATTGAGGGTGGGCGCGGTCCACCCCAGCGAGGCTTGCCGGCTGCCCGCGGTGGCGCGCAATCCGGCCGGCGCAAGCGGCGCGCCGGTTCGCGCCGTCGCCGAACTCGTCCAGGCGCCGGTGCCGGCGCTGTTGTAGGCGGCGATTTGCACCGCGTAAGTCGTGCCGGACGCCAGTTGCGAAATCGCCGCGCTGGTCGCCGCGGCGCTGTTCTCTATCGCAACGCCGGCCGCGCCGCCGGCGCTCTCCCAGTCGCTGCCATCGCCGTCATTGGACCAGCGGTAACGGTAGCCGAGAAGTTCCCCGCCGTTGCTGCTCGGCGCGCCCCACTGCAGATTGAGTTGGCCGGCGGCCGGCGTGATGGAAAAATTCGCCGGCGCGGTCGGCAGCGTAATGGCCTGGGTGGACGCGCTCAAAGTGCCGCTCCACGGGCCGGCGCCGCGGCTGTTGACGGCGGCGACTTGTATGCTGTAGGCGGTGCCGAATTTCAGGCCGCTCAAGGTCCAGGAGGTGGCGGTTGAGCCGGTGGACACGCCGTCCGCGTTGACCCAGTTGCTTGTGCTCGCGCCTTCGGAGTGGCGCACCAAGTAGTGCGTGATTGCATCTTGCGCGCCGTTCGTCGGGAGATCCCAGGACAAGGGAAGGGAATTCTTGGTCGCGCCCGACGAACTCAGATTTCGCGGCGCGCCATTCGGTTTGGCGCGTCCCGGGACCACCGAGACTTCATGCGTCCAAGTTCCGATAAGGTCGGTGGTGACCCAGCGGTTCACCGCGGCCATGCGCACAAAATACCGCTCACCGAGGGTGATGCCGTCGGGGGCGGTGACGCTGTGCGAAGTCTGCGTCCGGCCGTGTCCAAGTTTGGCTGTCCTGAGGTTTGAGGTGTTGTAAGCGCCCTGCGTTCCGCCGTCGCGCCGCCACTGGAACACATAATAGTCGATTTTGGTGGCGCCGACTTTCGCCGGGTTGTTCCAGGTGGCGGTAAACCCCGTCGCGGTGTTCGTGACCATGAAGTTGGTCGGAGGCCCCGGAGAGCCGGTAATAACCGGCTGCGACGCCTCCACATAGGCGCCGCATGTTTCGCCCGAACAGAAGCGCACCCGGCCGATTACGGCCGTGCCGTTTGCCGCGGTATATTCCCATTGCTGTCCGCGCAGGATCGCGTCCGGAGACGAAAGCGCCTGCTCATTGGGAAGCGTCGCAAACTTACCGACATCAAAATAGGTCGGGTAACTTCCGCCGTGCACCTTGCTTGCAAACCGCGCCTGCACGCTTCTGCTACCGGTCCATTTCAGCAAAAAGGAGCCGTTGCCGCCTGATTCCACCCACACCGAAGTCGGCTTGCCTTGCGCATGCGCGGTCGCGGACGCGAGCAAAACGCCGGCGAAAAGGACGCCGGCAAAAATGCCGCGGAAAACAAAAGCGCCGCGGAAAATGCGGGGCGTTTTCACCGCTCCCCGCAAAAATCGCCGCGGAAAACGACTGGTCATTAAAATTGTCATTGGATTTCTCCGGATTTCTCCCGGACAAAAAACGCTTGGCAAAAATATACCAAAAAACCGCTTGTCAGGCATTTTCCGCGCCGCTTTTTGCGCCGTTTTTCGGCGGTTTTTTATGCCGTTTTTATGCCGTTTTTCGGGGATTTTTCCGCTCAATCCAGCACAAACGCCCGCAAAAATACCCGCGCATAGTGGTCCAGCAGCAAAAACGCGAAAAGCGCGCTCAAATAGAAAATGGAATAGCCGAAAGTTTTCATCGCGTATTGATCGCCGTCGGCGCGGTAGAGGCGCGCCGCGTAATAGACAAAACCGGCGCCGAGGGCGAGCGCGCCGGCGAGATAAATGACGCCGCTCATCAGCACCAAAAACGGCACCACGGTCACCACCACCAGCAAAATGGAGTAAAGCAAAATGTGCAGTTTGGTCAGCGCGACTCCGTAGGCGACCGGCAGCATCGGCACATTGACGCGCGCGTAGTCGTCCACGCGCTTGATCGCGAGCGCCCAAAAATGCGGCGGCGTCCAAACGAAGATGATCAAAAAAAGCAGCAGCGCCTCGCCGTGCACTTCGCCGTGCACCGCGCTCCAGCCGAGCACCGGCGGCGCCGCGCCGGCCGCGCCGCCGAGCACGATATTCTGCGGCGTGGAGCGCTTCAAAAACATGCTGTAAATCACCGCGTAACCGACCATGGAAGCGAAAGTCAGCGCGGCCGTGAGCGCGTTGACGAACAACAATAAAACCGCCATGGAAAGCGCGGCGAGGATCAGCGCAAACGCGACCGCCTGGCGGCCGTGAATGCGCCCGCGCGGCAGCGGGCGCTCGCGCGTGCGCTGCATGCGCGCGTCAATTTCCTCGTCCACCCAGTGATTTAACGCCGCGCCGGCCGAAGCAGCCAGGCCGATTCCGAGCAGCCCCCAAAACCACGCGCGAAAAGGAATCCAGTTTTCCGTGGACAAAAACATGCCGACCAGCGCGGTGAACAAAATCAGCGCGACCACCCTCGGCTTGCAAATCTCGTAGTAATCGCGCCACTGCGCGGCGGCGCGGGCAATGGACATCATGATTGCGCCGCGCGCCGAATCGCCCGGCGCATCTTCTCCGCCAGCGCGCCGCGCTCGGCCTCGGTCAGGCAATTGCCGACTTCCACCCATTCGCGGCCGCAGCCGACCGTGAGTTTTCGCGGATGCAGCCGCGCGCGCGGCGCGCGCACCACCACGCGCGCGCTTCGCCGCGGAAAAAACCACCGCGCGTTGCGCCCGGTTTGCAGATGCCGAATCTCCACCGTGTCTTCGCGCACCAGCACTTTCTCCATGTAGTTTGCGCGCGCCAGCAGCCACCACAACGCCAGCGCGAACAGGCCCAATTCCAGCAGCATAAACGGCAGCACCATCCAAAAACCGAGCGCGACAAAACGCCACGCGATGAGTCCGCCGAGCAGCGCCAAACTCGCGCTCAGCCAGCGCCAACTGCCGTCGTTGCAGGCGCTGTTGGGGCGAATGGTGAACTCGGTGACGCTGTCGGAGGCGGGCATGCCGGGGCGCGACATGTTAATGGCAAAGTGCGGGCGGGGAAGCATCATAGCAAATCCCGGCGCGCGCGGATACAATCCAACCGCCCCGCGCCGCCCTTCCATGCCCGAAACCCTGCTCATTAAAACCGACTTCCGGCGCGGCGCGGAATGGCGCGAGGCGTTCGCCGGTTTTGATGTGGAGGTGCGCGAATGGGGCGCGCCCGGCGATCCGGCCGAAATTGATTACGCGCTGGTGTGGAAGCCCAAACCGGGCGCGCTCGCCGCGTTTCCAAACTTAAAAATCATCTTCTCCATCGGCGCCGGCATTGACCACTTGCTCGGCGAAGATGTGCTGCCGCGCGGCCTGCCGGTGGTGCGCATGGTGGAGCGCGCGCTGACCGCCGGCATGACCGAATACGTGCTCTACCATGTGCTGCGCTTTCACCGCTTCATGCCGCAATACGAAGCCGGCCGGCGCGAAGGCGCGTGGCGCGAAATTCCGCAAACCCCGGCCTGGCGGCGGCGCGTCGGCCTGCTCGGACTCGGCGTGCTCGGCGCCGACGCGGCGCGCGCGCTGGCCGCGCTCGGTTTTGATGTGGCCGGCTGGAGCCGCGGCGAAAAAAACATTCGCGGGGTCGCCTCGCATCACGGCGCGCGCGGCCTGCGCGAGATGCTCGCGCGCAGCGAAATTCTGGTATGCCTGCTGCCGCTGACCGCGCAGACCGAAAACATTTTGAACGCGGAAACTTTCGCGCAACTGCCGAAAGGCGCTTTCGTCATCAACGCCGCGCGCGGCGGCCACTGCATGGAAGAAGATTTGCTGGCCGCGCTGGAAAGCGGCCATTTGGCCGGCGCCGCGCTGGATGTTTTCAAAACCGAGCCGCTGGAAAAATCCAGCCCGTTGTGGCGCCACCCGCGCGTGTACATCACGCCGCACATCGCCAGCATGACCGTGCCGGCGACCGCGGCCGAACATGTCATGGAAAACATCCGCAGATTTCGCGCCGGGCGCGAATTGACGCATCTCGCGGATTTGGCGCGGGAGTATTAACGCCGGCCGTCTTTTTTAATTGTCCGGCAACTGCTCTTCAATGCGCCGCGCGACATCTTCGGCCGCGGCCGCGCTCTGCCCCGAAGTCAACGCGTCTCCGGTTACGCCGAGAAAATAGCGAGCGATCATGACGCCGTCCGCGGCGGTGACGCCGCCGGAGTTGTCCGCATCCAAGATGCCTTCCGCTTTCGCCGCGGCAATTTTCGCGGCGATTTTTTCGGCGTCGGTGTTTTGCGCCAGGTTTTCTTCCAGTCCGGCGATCAACTCCGCGCCGCGCAACCCGAGCAAGTAGCGCGCGATGAGCAGGCCGTCGGTGGCGTCCGCGGCCGCGCTGCCGTCCACATCAAACAAAATCGGCGCCGCCGGCTGCAGCGTAACCGAGACCGTCGCGCCGAGAGGATCGATGGTGATACCGCCGTCATGCGTGCTGCCGTCGGAGGCGTCGGTGAACGACAGGCGCAACTCCAGCGTCTCTTCGCCGTCTTCGTCATGCGCGATCAAGTAGCCGAATTCGGCCGCGCGCGCGCCGGCGGCGATGCTGTCGGCGACGGTCAATGCGTCCGCGTCGCCGGCCGTGACGGAAGTGTTGCCGGGGCCGGGCACCAAGAAATCCGCGGCCGAGGCTTTTCCCTCGCCGTCGCCGAATACCGGCGTCACGGTGAAACGAACATCGCGCTTCGCCGCGGCCGACAGCGTGACGCGCACGGTTAATACCTGGCCCTCGGACGCGCGCAATCCGCCGGTTTCCAGCGCGATTTCGCCGCGGTCGTCATCTTTAATGGTCACGCGCGTCGCGCGCGGCGGCGCGACCACCGAGCCGTCTTCGGGCGCGGTGATCAAAACTTCCAGGCGAAATTCTTCGTCGCCCTCAATCACCGCGTCATCCACCAGCGGCAGACTGACTTGCGCGCCCGGCGTGCCGGCCGGAATCGTGAATGCCATGCCGGCCGCGTCGTAATCGGCCGCATCGGCGCCGCCCGAAGTGGATGCGCGCGGCCGCAACAAACCGCGGATCGCGGCGTCATCGGCCGCGCCAACCGGGCGCGTCAGCGCGATGGTCGCCGCGCCGTCCGCTTCCGACGCGCTCAGCGCTTCAAGGCGCAGCAATTTTGCCACCGGCGTGTCGTTGCGCGCAATCGCGTAACGCGCGGTCGCGCGCGCCGACGGAATCGCCGCGCCGGCGATTTCACTCCCGTCGGCGGCGGCCGAGACGCCGGTCAGCGCGACCACGAAAATCTCGGGGCCCTCTTCCGCCTCGTCGTCAACGATGCCGGGAATCGGAATTTCGCCGCGGGTTTCGCCCGCTTTGATGGTCACGACCGCCGAACCGAAACTGGAAGTTTTGCCGGGCAAATCCGCCAGGTCGTCGTCATCCGCGCGCAGCGACGCGATTTCGCCCGGCGAAATTGCATAGGTCAGCACGGCATCGGCCGGCAGCGCGGCCTCGCCGCCCTGCACATCCTCCACGCGAAAACCGAGCACGACGCCGTTCGCGCCTTCCTCCAGCAGCGCGTCGTCGTCGCCGAGCATGTCCAGCACGATGTTGCGCGCGCGCGCGACTTCGGCGCTGCGGTCGGGCGCGCCGGCGCGCGCCGGCTGCGCCGCGTCGGTCGCGAGATTTTCCAATGGAAAAATCGGCGGGCGCATCGCGGCGGTGGCGAAGCGAATCTCGCCCTCGCGCGACGGCGTGATGAGCAGCCGCTCGGCGGAAACGGCGCTGCTCTCGCCGAAAGGAATGCGCACCGGCGGCGGCACGACGCCGCCCAATTCGGCCGAGTTAAACCCGGGCGGGGACAGGCGCGGCGTCAATTGCAGCGACGGAATGCCGAGCGTGACCGGCGCTTCGGCGCGCTCGCCGTCGGGCGCGGTCTGCAGTTGAAAAAGTTCCGCGGAAAGAAACGCGAGGGTCGGACTGCCAACGCGGAATGTGAGTATCGGCTCGCCGCCGCTGTCCACGAGCCGGTAGCGCACCTGCGTGGCGCGCGGCTCGTCGTCTTCAATGGTCAGCGTGTGCGTCGCGGTAATGTGCGCGGCGCCGGCTTTCAGCGTCTCCGCGTCCAGTTGCGCGGTGAACACCACTTCGCGCGCGGCGTCCAACTCGGAATTGTCATGGATGCCGATCGCCGCAAAATCTTCCGCGGTGAATTCCACCGGCTTTGCAATGCGCGCGTCTTCGTCCCGCGTGAAAGCGACTTTCTTTTTCACCGTATTTTCCCCGCCGAAAGACGCGAAAACTTCCGCGCCAAACGCCTGGTGGGTGTCGGTGCTGACGCCGAGCGAAAGCGAATACGCGCCGCTTTCCGTCTCGGCGCGCGACGCGGCCGCGTCCCGGATTTGCAGCGCGCCGCCGCCCGCGCGTTTTTGCACGGAAAAATCGCCGATGACAAAATCCTCCGCGCTTAATCCGCGCGGCGCGCCGGACTGCAGTTGAAAATTAAAAGTGGTCGCGCCGGTATCGCCGAGCGGCGCGGCCCAAATGAAATCCCGGGCATCATAACCGGGCGCGCCGGTATCGCCGCGCGACGCGAACCAAATGACATCCTGGCGCAATTCGTCCCCCTGCAAAAAACCGTCGCCGCTCGCGTCGGAAAAAATGATTTGCACTTTGCGCTCCTCGTCGGCGAAAACCAACTCGGCATTCGCGCCGACTTGCACCTCGTTGCCGATGACCGCCGAAAATTCGGGGCGGGCGCCCGGGTCGGCGACCGGCGCTTCGGAATCGCGGCCGGCAAAAGTCACTTCGGCGGCGTCGTCATCATTGATGGTTATGCGCGCGCTGTTTCGCTCCGGGTCGACGACATACCCGGCGCCGGGCGGCGCGCTGATGGTGACGGTGTATTCCTCCGAAGATTCGGTGACCGCATCGTCCACCAGCGCGTCCGGCAGCGCGACCTCGGCCGTTTCCGCCGGCAGCGGATACGGCGAATTTCCGGGAACATAATCGCCGCTCACTTCGGCGCCGGCATCGGCGTCCGACATATATGACAGCAGCAATCCGGCCGACACCGGCAGCGGCGGGGTGATGGTCACATTTAATTTCGCGTCGGCGAACTCGGCGCCTTCGGCGAGCGTCGCCTCGGCGCGGCTCAGCGCGACCACCGGCAATTTCGGCACGCGCGCAGACGCGCCGCCGGCCGGCAAAAATTGCGCGGCGCGCAGACCGGCCGGCAATGCGCCGCCGCGCAATTGAAAGACATGTTCGCGCGCATCGTCAACGACCGTCCACGCGCCGCTTTGCGCGCGCAATTCCTCGCCGGCGAGAACGCTGTCGTTGTCGGCGTCGGCGAACACCAGCAATTGCGGCGGCGAGTTTTCGTTCGCATAGGTCAAACTTCCGCCGGCGCCGACCGCGATGCCGGTGTCGGCGGCGCGCTCCAATTGCAAAGTCCCGGTGAAAACCGCGCCGGCGCCGGGCGCGGTTCGCGGCGCGCGCACGGCAAGGCGCGCCGCGCCGTCCGCGTCAATCGTGATGGTCGCGCGCGCGTCCAACGCGCCGGGCGCGCGCAAGCGCAACTTGAAACTCTCGCGCCCCTCCATCAACCGGTCATCGCTGCGCAACGGCACGGAGATGACAAAAGGTTTGTTGCCCTGCTGCTCGCCGGCGCTCAATGTCAGCGGGAACGCGCTCAGCGGTTCGCGGCCGAGTTGAAAGTCGGCCGGAGACGCGCTGTTCGCGCCGGGCGCGTCATCGGCGGAAATCACCGCGGAAACCGCGGCGCCCGCGCCGGGCGCGATCTCGCCTTCCACCATTTGTTGCGACGCGCCGCCGGACTCGCTGATGACGCGCGCGTCCCCGACCGCGAGCGCGCGCGCGGTGACTTCTATCGCCGGCGCGAACACGCTTCCATTTTGCAGCGCGCCGAAATGCGGGGTGAAAGTCGCGGTCATTTCAAAACTGCCGGCCGCGGTCGGCGTCAATGCAAACTCGCCGCTCTCCACCGACGAGCGGCGCCCGCGCAGGCGCAGCGTTTGCGGCGCGCCGGAAGACGCGCCCCATTCCGGCGGAAGTTGCGGCGAAATTTCAATCGCCTGCGACGCGGTCAGCAATTGCTCCACATCGCCGCCGGTGCTGCGCGACCCGACCACCAGCGGGCGCCCCGGCCTGACCAGTTCGGCGCGGAGTTTGACGCGGCGCTCGGCGTTCACCGCAAAAGTCGCGGCCGCGTCTCCGCTTTCCGCGTCCAGCAGCGTGATGCGCAGCACGGCGGTGTCGGCGTCAATGTCGGCGATGGTCAGCGGGAAGGCGGTGGTTTTAAATGCGCCGGTGTCGCCGGCGGTCGCGACCGCGCTGATCTCGGCGCGGCGAACGCGCGCCTCAATGAAATTGTCGGACGGTTCGCGCGTGGTCACGGTGAATACATCCGGCTGCAAATCGCCGATGGTATTGACCGTGAAAGCCGAAGGCGTGACCGTGAAATCCGCGCCGAGCCGCGCGTCTCCGGCGCCGCCGGTGTCGCTCCATACGAACCGGGTTTCCTCGTCCAACTCGGCGATGGTGAACGGCAGCACCAAAATTTTGCCGCCGATACCGTCCTCGGGCGCGGTAACGACTTCAAACTCCTCGCTGTCATCGGCGACTATGTTGATGGCAAATTCCAGCGAGATTGCGCCGCCGCGCGTTTCGTCGGTCGCGGTATAAGTGACCGTGCCGCGCCCGGCGCGGCTCGGCATTCCGCTGACAATGTCGCCGGCGAAACGCAAGCCGTCCGGCAGGCCGTGAATTTCGGCGCGGAAATTTCCGCTGCCGCCGCGCGCCGCCGGCAATTGCAGCGTTACCGCATCGTTAACCGTGTATTCGCGGTCGGAAACGCGCGACGCAAAATACGCGCCGTCGGTGACTTCCATTTCAAAGGGCCACACGCCGACCAGCCCGCGCGAATCGCGCGCGCGCCAGCGCAATGCGCGCTTAACTGCAACCGCATTCGGCGCGCCGCGAATGCGCCGCAGCGCGGTATCCACGCTCAGCCCGGCCGGCAGCGCGCCGTCCAGGCTGTATGCAAAAGGCGCGACTCCCGAAGAGGCCGAGGCCAGCGGCAGCGACACATTCTCGCCGGCGTTCAAACGAAACGGCGCGTCCGGCGGCGGCCGGGTAAACGACAGCGCCGAATCCACGCGCATGCCAAAACTCAGCGAGGCGCGGCCGCCGCCGGGCGCGGTCGCGGTATAGGTGAACATTTGAAACCCCGAAGGGGCCTCGGGCGTGCCGGACAATTCGCGCGTGCTCGGATTGAAACGCAGCCCCGGCGGCAGCGCCGGCGTCAGCGCGTATTGCAGGCCGCTCGCGCCTCTCGCGGCCGGCAGCCGAAACGCGCGAATCGGCACGCCCACATGAAAAGTGCGGCGGGGGGTTTGCGCCGCGCCGAAAGTTACGCCGCTGAGAATTTGGAAACGAATCCGGTCGCGCGCGCGCTCGTCCCCGGCGGCCGCCTCGTGCCAGAAAAAGTGATTGGCGAGCGCCTCGGTCGGAGAGCCGACCAGCGCGTTCGCCGAGGCGACAAAAGTCAGCCCCGGCAGCGACGGCGGCGCGCCGCGCGGGTGCAGCCGCGTGAACGAATAAGCGACCTCGCGCGCGCCGGCGTAGTAGCCGGGCAGCGGGTCATTGACCGCGGCGCCGACCGTGTAGACGCGCGGCGGCTGCGGCGCGGTGTAGCGGTGAAGCGGCGTGCGCGACCAGTCGCTGAGGCGGACGCCGCCGGACGCGGCCGCGACCTGCACTTCGTGCGCCGTGCCGGCGGTGGCGCCGATGTCCATGGCGCGCGTCGCCGCGGTGAGTTCGCGGCCGTCGGCGCCGCCGGGGTTTGCCCATGCATCGGGCGTCGACGCCGGCCGCCAGCGCAGGCGGTAATGCGTGAATTTTCCGGCGCTGTCCGCCGGCGGCTGCCAGGTGACGCGGGTGGCCGCGGCCGACACATTAATGTTCACGCGTTGCGGCGGATTCAGCGCGGGCGTCACCACGATGCGAACCTGCAACTCGGCGCTTTCGCCGTCGGCGTCGGTCGCGGTCAGCGTCGCTTGGGTCGTCCCCGGCGCGCTCGGCGTGCCGGAAAGTTCGCGCGTGGCCGCGTCAACCCGCATGCCCGGCGGCGGCGCAAAAGCAAAACGCACCGGCGCATCGCCGCCTGCCGTGGGCAAAACATGCGGCGGGTCAATCGCCCCGCCGGCCGGAAAAGTCAGCGACGGCGGCGGGGTTGTGGAGTAGTCGGGGAGGTTGTTGGGTCGGGGCGTTCCGGACCGGCCCTCGCTCCACGATCCTCGCGCGACGCGGTTGACCGCGGAAACTTGCACATCGTGCGACTCGCTCGGCAGGCCGGTGATGGTGTAAGTGCGGACGCCGGGGGCGAAGCGGATGCCGTTTTGATTTTCGCCGCTCCACATCGCGCCGGCTTTTTTCAATTTCCAGCGCAGCCGGTAACCGCTCAAAAGCGCGCCGCCGGTTTCCTCGGGCGCATTCCACGACGCGGTCAGCCGGCCGCGCCCTCTCACCAATTTGTTCAGGCCCGGCTTTCCCGGCTTGGTCGCCGGCGCCGCGGTTTGCTCGGCCGACCATTCGCCGGCGCCTTCCACATTGACCGCCGCGACTTGCACGGTGTAGGCCGCGCCGGTGGTCAACTCTCTGATGGTGTGGCTGTTGCCGCTCGCCGATTCGCCGGCCGCGCCGTTTTCGTTGAGCCAGTCGCCGCCGAGTTTCCAGCGGATTTTGTAGCCGCTGATCGCCGAGCCGCCGTTATCCGCCGGCGCATTCCAAGATGCCGCGATGCGCCCGCTGCCGGCTTTCGCCGAGGCCGATTCGCCGTTCAGCACGACATTCGCCGGTGCGCCCGGCAGCGCGCCCAGCGCCGGCGCGGACAAAAATGCCGCCAGCAACGCCGGCGCGCAACGCCGCAAAAGCGCGCATATCTGCGGTGGGGGGGACAACGCGTCTGTCATGTTCGCCTCCTGGGGTCCGTATCCTAATCGGTTAATGCATCACCGGCGGCGCAAAGTGTCAAAATCTTTCCGCGGAAATGTTGTGCGAAAACCCACTTTTGGCCGGTTTTTTCATGGGTTTTTCATGCGTGCTGCGCGCCGAGTTTTGCACGCAATTCTTCGCGGCCGGCGCGGTAGCGGGCGATGTTGGCCATTTTTACGCCGCCGAAACCCCTGACCATTTCGGGCAATGCGGCCAGCGCGGTGGCGGCCGCGTGGCGCTCGCGGCCGGCGCGCAAAATTCGCGCCAAATCCGCTTCGTATTCGCCTATCAGCGCGCGCTCCTCGCGGCGCTCGGCGCTCCGCCCGAACGGGTCAAAAATTCCGCCGCGCAAAAATTTCAGCCGGGCGAGCAGCGCGAACAGCCGCAGCGTCGCCGCCGGAAAACGCCATTTGCGCGGGCGTTTTTCCCCCGACTGCCTGGCCCACGGCGGAACCAGATGAAACTGCAGGCGGAACGGGCGCGCGAACTGTTTCTCCAGCGCTTTTGCGAAATCGCCGTTGGAATACAGCCGCGCGACTTCGTATTCGTCCTTGTAGGCGAGAAGTTTGAAGTAATTGCGCGCGACCGCCTCGGTCAGCGGCAATTCGCCCGCGCCGTTGATCGCGCCTTCGTGCGCGCGCACGCGCGCGACCCAGCCGGCATAGCGCGCGGCGTAACGCTCGTTTTGATACGCGCGCAAATACCGCCGCCGCCGCGCGATGATTTCGTCCAGAGTCGGCGCGGCCTTTGGCGCGGCGATGCCGGCGCGGCGTTCCACGCTTTTCAAGTCGGCGGCCGCGCGCCGCCCCCAGGCGAATGCGCGGCGGTTAAATTCCACCGCGACCGCGTTCAGTTCTATCGCCCGCTCTATGGATTCCGCGCCGAGCGGAATCAGTCCGCGCTGCAGCGCGAAGCCGATCAAAAACAAATTTCCGCCGATGGAATCGCCGAGCAAATCGCGCGCGATGCGGGTCGCGTCGACGAAATCCGCGGCCGCGGTTTCTTCGCGCAGCGCGCCGCGCAACTGCGCGCCGGGAAAGCGGTAGTCGGGGTCGTGCAAAAAGTCGGCGGTCGGCGCCTCGTAACTGTTGACCACCGCATGGCTGCGCGCCGGGTCCAGCCGCGCCAGCGACTCCTGCGAGGCCGCGACCGCCAAGTCGCAGCCGAGCAGCAAATCGGCGCCGCCGTCGGAAATGCGCGGCGCGTGAATCCGCGCCTGCTCGCGCGCGATGCGAACATGGCTCACTACCGCGCCGAACTTTTGCGCGAGGCCGGTTTGGTTGAGTGTGGAGCAGCCCTTGCCTTCAAGGTGCGCGGCCAGCGCGAGCAGCGAGCCGGCGGTCAGCACGCCGGTGCCGCCGATGCCGGTCAGCAAAATGTTCCACGGTTTCTCCGGGGAAAATTGCGGCGAACATTCCGGCGGCGGCAATTCGCCGGCCGGCATGCTTTCCTCATTTTTTCCGCGCGAATTCGGCGAGGCCAATTTCGCGCCGCGCACCGTGACAAAACTCGGGCACAGTCCGTCCAGGCAACTGAAGTCGTGGTTGCACGCGCTCTGGTCTATGCGCCGCTTGACGCCGAACTCGGTTTGCGTCGGCAAAACCGAAAGACAATTGGACGCCGCGCCGCAGTCGCCGCAGCCCTCGCAGACATCGGCGTTGATGAAAACGCGCGTGTCGCTTTGCGCGAGCGTTCCGCGTTTTCGGCGGCGGCGTTTTTCGGCGGCGCAGGTTTGGTCGTAGATGATGACGCTCGCGCCTTTGACATGCCGAAATTCCTCCTGCAATTTGTCAAAGTCGCGGCGCGCATGCACCCGCACGCCATGCAGGCCGCGCAATTTGCTTTTTGCGGCGCGCGCATCCTCGGCGACCACCGCCAGCCGCGCCACGCCTTCGGCCTGCAGTTCGGCCGCCAATTCGCGCAGGCCGAGCGCGCCGTCCGGCGGCTGCCCGCCGGTCATGGCCACCGCGTCGTTCACCAGCAATTTGTAGGTGATGTTGACGCGCGCCGCGACCGCCGCGCGAATGGCCAGCAGGCCGCTGTGAAAATAGGTGCCGTCGCCGAGATTTTGGAAAACATGTTCGGTTTCAGTGAAGGGCGCGATGCCGAGCCACGACGCGCCCTCGCCGCCCATCTGCGTGAACACCTCGGTGTTGCGATGCATCCACCGCGCCATGTAATGACAGCCGATGCCGGCCATGCCGATGGCGCCGTCCGGCACGCGCGTGGAAGTGTTGTGCGGGCAGCCCGAGCAAAAATACGGCATGCGCGCCGGCGCGGCATGCGCGCGGTGGCGTTTTTCCGCGGCGTCCAGATATTCCAGTTTGCCGCGAATGCCGGCGTCGTCGTGGAAGCGCAAAATTCGCCGGCCGATGGCGCGCGCGACCGCGGCCGGCGCCAACTCGCCGAGATTGCTGATGAGGCCGTGGCCGGGTCCGCGCCCGCATTCGTCAAATTCGCCGACCACCCGCGGGCGTTTCGCCACCGGCCAGTTGTAGAGTTGCGCGGTGATTTGGTTTTCAATGACCGCGCGTTTTTCCTCCACCACCAAAATCTCGCGCACGCCCTGCGCGAACGCGTGCGTCGCCACCGGCTCCAGCGGCCAACTCATGCCGGCTTTGTAGACACGCACGCCGAGCGCGTTCAGGCGCGCCTCGTTCAGGCCGAGGGTGTCAAACGCCTCCAGCACATCCAGATGCGATTTGCCGGTGGTCACGATGCCGAGTTGCGGCGAGTCGCTGTCGTGGGTGATGATGTTCAGGCGGTTGGCGCGGGCGAACGCGAGCGCGGCATAAACGCGGTGCTGATGCAGCAATTCCTCCTGCTCCAGCGGCGCGGCCGGCCACTGCGCGTTCAGCCCGCCCGGCGGCTCTTCAAAATCCTCCGGCAATTTAATGGAAACGCGCGCCGCGTCCAAGTCGGCCGAGACCGCCGAATCCATGCTCTCGGTGATCGCCTTCAGGCCGACCCAGCAGCCGCAGTACCGCGACAGCGCCCAGCCGTATAAACCGAAGTCCAGCACTTCCTGCACGCCGGCCGGATTCAGCACCGGCACCGCCGCGCCGATGAACATGTGCTCGCTCTGATGCGGCACGGTGGAAGACTTGCACGCGTGGTCGTCTCCGGCGATCGCGAGCACGCCGCCGTGGCGCGCGACGCCGAACGCGTTGGCGTGCTTAACCACATCCATGCTGCGGTCCAGCCCCGGCCCCTTGCCGTACCACATCGCGAAAACGCCGTCGTATTTCGCGCGCGGAAACAAATGCGCCTGCTGCGTTCCCCATACCGCGGTCGCCGCAAGGTCTTCGTTGACGCCGGGCTGAAAGCGGATTTGGTGGCGTTCCAAATGCGCGGACGCGCGCCACAGCGACTGGTCAAGCGTGCCGAGCGGCGAGCCGCGGTAACCGCTGATGAAACCGGCGGTGTTGAGTCCGGCTTCGGCGTCGCGCCGCCGCTGCAGCATCGGCAGGCGCACCAGCGCCTCAATGCCGGTCAGATAGGCGCGCCGGACATCAAACGCGTATTTGTCCTCCAAACTGATTTGCCGGGGGGGTTGCATTTTCAGTCATGGGTTTTCAATGTTTGTGATTGGACAATGTAGCGCATATTTCCGCATGCGGAATATTTTTTTCGCGGCGTTTCGCGCGGTTTTTCGCCGATTTTTTCGGCAATTGCAAAAAAGTCCGCAAAAAGTGCGTGAAATGTGCGGTATCCCACACCCCCGTAAAAATTCCCCGCCGATACTCCCTCGCGTCCGGGACGCCCGCCTCCGAAGGAGACGGTACCGCCCTGAGACGATTTCGCGGGGACTCTCCTCCAAAGTTCCCACGGCCGCCGCCCCATACTGTTCTTACGGCGGGACAGGAAGGGCAAATGCGGCCGCCAAATCGTCCTGGGTCGGGTGATCCGGATTTCGCCTAGTCCGGGCTAGGAGGGCCCGGGCTACTTTGCGCCGCTCATGTTTTGTTCATGTGTTTTTCATATGTTGTTCATGTCTTGGCGCGCAAAATATTTCCGGCTGAAACACAAAAACAAAATCACCGACAACCCGGCCGCGCCGAACAGCATGCACATCACCATGATCTGGTAGCGCGCGGCGATCAGCGGCGAAACGCCGGAGAGGATTTGCCCGGTCATCATGCCCGGCAGCGCGACCAGCCCGACCGCGAACAGCGAATTGACCAGCGGAATCAGCGCGGTGCGAAGCGCGCCGGCGCGCGCGTTTTCGTAATCGGAAACCGCCAACTCCGCCTGCAGCCGGTCGGCGGCCAGACTGACGCCGTTCATGCTGTTGGAAAAAATCATGCCGGCGAGCGGAATGAAAAAGTTCGCGCGATACCACGGCTCCAGATCCAGCACCCATTGCGTGACCAGAATCAGCACGCCGCCGCCGCCGAGCAAAATGGAAAGCATGGTCACCGCGTAGAGTTGGCGGCGGTGTTGCGCGACCGTGCGCAGCGCGATCCATGTGGAGATGAGCACCATTCCCGCGGTCAAAAGCAAAACCACCCATGCGAACTCCACCGCGAAAATCCACACGAGCGCGTAACCGACCAGCATCAACTGCACCAGCATTCGAAAAAACGCGTAGAACACCGAGCCGGTGCGCAGCGACCACCAGTAAAAAACGCAGACCACCATCAGCGGCGGAATGAACGCCAGCGCCAGGCGCGGCAGCGGAATGATTTCCACCGGCATTATCGCGCCGCGCAATGGCGCAGCAAGTTTTCGCGAGTCGCGGCGAAATCGGCGTGCGCGACTTCGCCGAGATGCGCGGCGAGCCATTCGCGCAGCGGCGCCAGCGGCGGCTTGTGCAGGTGCCGCCGCAGCAAGCGCAGCACGCGCGGCAGGTGGCGCAGATACGCGTCCTTGCCGTCGCGCAACCACAGCCGCGTAAAAATGCCGGCGATTTTGCAGTGCCGCTGCGCCGCCCAGACGATGTAATGGCGGTGAAAGTCGCGGCGCGCGTTTTCCGATTCGCCCTCGCCGCCCGGACTTTGCGCGAAATACAAGTTCATCATTTCATCGGCCAACTCCGGCGCGATGTCGCGGCGCGCGTCTTCCAATAGCGAGGCGAGGTCGTAGGCCGGCGAACCGAGGAGCGCGTCCTGGTAATCCAGCAACGCGCATTTTTCGCCGGCGAGAATTAAATTGTCAATGTGAAAATCGCGCAGCACCAGAGTCGGCGCGAGCGGCGGAAGCGCGCCGAGCATCTCCCGCCAAATTTGCCGGAACGATTCGGCCGCGTCTTTTGGAAATGGTTTTTGCATGCGCGCCGGCAAATACCAGTCGGTAAAAAGCCGCGACTCGTCCCAGGCGGCCTCGGCGTCGTATGCCGGCAAATTTATTTCCTCGGCGCGCGCGCGGCCGCGAATGTCGGTGAGCGCGCCGACCGCGAGGCGGTAGAGCGCGGTTTCGCCGGGGGCGTTTTCATGATCATCATTAAACAGCCGCGAAAAAGTCCGCTCGCCGAGGTCTTCCAGAAAAAGAAACCCGTTTTTAATGTCGGCCGCATACACCTCCGGCACGCGCGCGCCGATGCGCTGCAGATGGCCGGTGACCGCGACAAAAGCGCCGGCATTTTCATTCTCGCCCGGCGACGCGTCCATCAAAAGCGCGCGCTCATCGTTGCGGCGCAGACAAAAATACCGCCGCGCCGACGCGTCCTGGCGCAATTCGCCGACTTCGCGCCAGCCGCGGCAATGTTCGGCGAGAAAAGCGCGGCGCAATTCATCGCGCGCGCCGCCGCCGCTTTGCGGCGGTATCAAGTCGCGTCCGCTTGGTCGGAGCGCGTCAAAATCTCGTGCCCGTCTTCGGTGACCAAGATGGTGTGCTCCCATTGCGCCGACAAACTGTGATCGCGCGTGACCACGGTCCACTCGTCGGCGAGCAGCCGCGTCTCGCGCTTGCCGGCGTTCAGCATCGGCTCTATGGTGAAAGTCATGCCGGGCTCCAGCGCGAGCCCGGTGCCGGGCGTGCCGTAATGCAGCACCTGCGGCTCCTCGTGAAAACCGCGCCCGATTCCATGCCCGCAATATTCGCGCACCACCGAAAAACCGCTGCTCTCGGCGTGGCGCTGGATGACATGCCCGATGTCGCCGAGCCGCGCGCCCGGCTTCACCTGCTCAATGCCGAGCAACATGCACTCGCGGCTGATTTGGCACAGGCGGCGCGCGCGCACCGACGGTTTTCCGGCGAAAAACATGCGGCTGGTGTCGCCGTGAAAGCCGTCCTTGATGACGGTGATGTCTATATTAATGATGTCGCCGTCCTTCAGTTTGCGCTCCGACGGAATGCCGTGGCAGACGACATGGTTGACCGAGGTGCAAATGGACTTGGGAAAGCCGCGGTAATTCAGCGGCGCCGGAACCGCGTCCTGCGCCTCCACGATGTGCGCGTGGCAGATGCCGTTGAGTTCGTCGGTGGTGACGCCGGGCGCGACATGCGCGCCGATCATGTCCAGCACCTCGGCGGCGAGCCGCCCGGCGACGCGCATTTTCGCCGCCTCTTCTTCGGTTTTTCGCGATACGCCCATTTCCTCCCCCCGCGCATATTCCCAAAAAAAAGTTTGTTCTGCAAGCGTTTTTTGGGTAGAATGCGCGCGCCGAATGCGGCGGCGCGCCCGGTTTACCGGATTCGCCGCCGCCGGCAAAATCCGCACACGGCGAGTATGCCGGCCCGGGTGCCGCGAAACCGGAGTTTCCGGGCGCGGTCGGCCGGCAGTAACCGTGGAGGCCCAACCCTTAACCAAGCGAGAAAACATGACTGACATCACCATGCGCCAGTTGCTGCAGGCCGGCGCGCACTTCGGCCACCAGACGCGTTACTGGTCGCCGAAAATGGCGCCGTATATTTTCGGCGAGCGCAACAAGATCCACATCATCAACCTGGAAAAGACCCTGCCGATGCTGCGCGAGGCGCTGGACTACCTCGCCGGCGTCGCCGCGCAAAGGGGGAAAATCCTTTTCGTCGGCACCAAGCGGCAGGCCGGAAAGCAACTGCGCGAGCACGCGCTGCGCTGCGACTCGCCGTATGTCGACCGCCGCTGGCTCGGCGGCATGCTGACCAACTACAAAACCGTCCGCAAATCCATAGACCGGCTGAAGGTTTTGGAAAAGCGCATTGAGTCCGGCGAGACCGCGGCGCTTTCCAAAAAAGAAGCGCTCAGTCTCGGGCGCGAGCGCGCCAAACTGGACCGCACCCTGTCCGGCATCAAGGACATGGACGGCCTGCCGGACGCGCTGTTCGTGATTGATGTGGAGCAGGAATACATCGCCGTCGCCGAAGCGAAAAAACTGGGCATTCCGGTGGTCGCGGTGGTCGACACCAACAGCGCGCCCGATGGCATTGAACACATCATCCCCGGCAACGACGATTCGGCGCGCGCGATTTCGCTGTATCTGAAAGCGGCCGCCGACCGCATCATCGCCGCGCGCGAAGCGGCGGCGCTGGCTGCCGAGGACGAATACATTGAAGTGGACGAGTCCGGCGGCGCGGTCGTGCAAAGCGCGCCGCGCGTCGCGGTGAAACCGTCGCGCACCGTCGCGCCCACTCCGCCGCCCGCGCCCGCGCCGGTGAAAACCGAAGCGCCCGCAAAAATCGCCGCGGAAACTCCGCCGGCCCCGGTGGGAACCCCGGCAATTCCGGCAACTCCGCCGGCCCCGGCAATTGCGGAGCCGGCTCCGCCGACGCCGGCCGCGGCCCCGGCAATTTCCGAGGAGAAATCGGAAATCGCGCCGAAAACGGCCGAAGCCGAGCCGCCGAAAAAAGTCGTGCGCAAAAAACCGGCGAAAAAGAAAATCGTGATCAAAAAGACCGCCGAGAAAAAAACCGCCGCAAAAAAGGTCGCGAAGAAAAAAACCGCAACGAAAAAACCCGCGGCAAAAAAAGCCGCGGCAAAAAAGACCGCGAAAAAACCCGCCGCGAAAAAGGCCGCGAAGAAAACCGCGGCGAAAAAATCCGCGGCCAAATCCAAATGACCGGGAGATCGCCATGACCGCATCCGCATCGCAAATCAAAGAACTCCGCGCGCGCACCGGCGCCGGCATGATGGACTGCAAGCGCGCCCTCGCCGAAAGCGGCGGCGACATTGACGCGGCCATAGAAACCCTGCGCAAAAAAGGCATCGCCGCGGCCGCGCAAAAAGCCGGGCGCATCGCCGCCGAAGGCGCGGTCGCATGCTGCGCCGATGAAAACGGCGCGGCGCTGGTGGAAATCAACTGCGAAACCGATTTCGTCGCCAAGGACGAATCGTTCCGCGCATTCGCCGACGCGGCCGCGGCCGCGGTGCTCGCGCATGCGCCGGCTGACCTCGCCGCCGCCGCGAAACTTCCGCTCGCAAGCGGCGGCGCGCTGGAAGAGGCGCGCAGCGAACTGGTCGCGCGCATCGGCGAGAACATCAGTCTGCGCCGCTTTGTCGTGCTGCGCGCCGAAGGCGCCGCGCTGCACACCTATCTGCACGGCGCGCGCATCGGCGTGCTGGTGCGCATGCGCGGCGGCGACGAGCGGCTCGGCCGCGATGTCGCCATGCACATCGCCGCGAGCCGCCCGCTTTGCATCAGCGCGGACGACATGCCGCCCGACACGCTTTCCAAAGAGGAGGCGATCTACGCCGCGCAGGCCGCCGACAGCGGCAAGCCGGCCGAAATCGCGAAAAAAATGGTCGCCGGCCGCGTGCAGAAATTCCTCAAGGAAAACACCCTGCTCGGCCAGCCTTTCGTAAAAGACCCGGAGCAAAGCGTCTCGCACCTGCTGTCCGCGGCCTCGGCGAAAGTGGAGGCGATGACGCGTTTTGAAGTCGGCGAGGGCCTGGAAAAACGCGAAGAAAACTTCGCCGCCGAAGTCGCCGCGGCGGCGAAAGGGGGCTGACGCGGCGCGCGGGGCGAAAATGCCGCAGGACATTTCTGCAAAAGGGGGGTGGGAAATACCACAAAACAGCCGAAAAAATATCGTGAAAAAAAATCCAAAAAAAACCCCTTTACCCCCTTGACATCCCCCCTCGCCCTCCCTAGACTCGCAATCCAGCCCCCCGCGGGCATTCGCCGGTAGCGGCGCCCCGCGGGTTTCCTTTTTTTATGGAATACGGACGCCCCGGACTTTTCCGGGCTTTGTATTTACCAAGGTTTTACGGACTTCCCAATGCCCCAAAAACGACCCCGCGCGTCGCGCGCCTCCTGCGCCGCCCCCCGCGCCGTCATGTTCATAGACGGCAGCAACTGGTATCACGGACTCAAACGCATCGGCATCAACAGCGACCAACTGGACTACCCGCGCCTCGCCCGCAAACTCCTGTTCGGCCGGCAACTGCGGCAAATTCGCTACTATGTCGGCAAGGCGCCGGCCCCCCGCAAAAAAATCGCGGCGCAGGAAAAAGTCATTCGCCGCCTGCAAAAACAGGGCGTGCAGGTTTTTCTCGGCCGCGTGGAACAAAACCGCATGGCGCCGGGCCGCAACCCGATGACCGCCGCATTGCTCGCCATTCTCGCCGGCGCGAAAACCCCCATCCCCGAAGAAACCCGCGCGCGCCTTTTCCGGCTGTGCGGGGAAACCATTCCGTATTTCGTGGAGAAACAAGTGGATGTTCGCATCGCCGTGGATCTGGTCAGCATGGCGCACCGCGACGAATACGACGACGCCTATTTGCTCTCGGCCGACGGCGATTTTGTTCCGGCCGTGGAGGAAGCGCGAAACCTCGGCAAAAAAATCTTCGCCGCAAGCGCCGCCGAAGGCCGCCAACTCGGCGCCGCGGTAAACGCTTTCATCCCGCTGAAACGAAACTGGTTTTAACTCCCGCCCCGCTCCCCCTCCAAAATCCCCTCCACCGCCGCCGCCACTTGGTAGAGCCGCTCGTCCGCGCCGTTGCCCGCGGCCAGCATCAGCCCGACCGGCGCCTCGCCCGGCAAATGACAGGGCAGACTCACCGCGCAACCGTCAAAAAAATTCACCGTGGAAGTGTTGCGCAGGCATTTGAAATTCACCGCCGGCATTTTTTCCAACTCCTCCGCCTCGCGCATCGCCGGCGGAATGCACATCGCGGTCGGATAGACCAGCGCGTCCGCGCCGCGCATTTGCCGCGCGCACTCGGCCGTGACTTCCGCCTTCTCGCGGTAAATCGCATGCCGCGTCTCGGCGTCAAAGTTGCGCCCGTTCTCAATGCGCCGCCGCACATACGGATCGTATTCATCGCCGCGCTCGCGCAGCCGCTCCGCATGCGCCTGCCACGCCTCAAACACCGCCACCGCGCGCTTGGAAAACATGCCGACGCACCGGTCCAGCGCCGGCGTCTCGCGCGACTCCACCTCCACCCCGCCACTTTGCAGCCACTCCAGCGCGCGCGCAAACGCGGCCTGCACTTCCGCGTCCAATCCCTCGCAAACTTCAGCCTGCGGCGCCAGCAACTTAAACGAATTCGCATTTAATGCGCGCAACTCCGGCAACTCCTCGCCGTGCTTCAGCCGCCCCGTCATCACATGATCCAAAATAAAACACCCGTCCAAATCATTCGCCAGCGGACCCGGCGCGTCCGAAGTCGGCGACAGCGGATACACCCCGCGCAACGACATCCGCCCGAAACTCGGCTTCACCCCGACAATGCCGTTGAACGCCGCCGGCGCGCGGCACGACCCGGCCGTATCCGAACCGGCCCCGGCCGGCACCACGCCCTCGGCAATTCCCACCGCCGTGCCCGAAGACGAGCCGCCCGGCAACCGCCCGGTCGCGCGGTCCCACACGCACTTCGGCGTTCCGTAATGCGGATTCAAACCCATGCCGCTGAACGCGAACTCGCTCATGTTCGCGCGCCCGACAAACAGCGCGCCGGCGTTTCGCAGATGCCCGACCACCGCCGCATCGGCCGCTTCCGGCGCCGCCTCGTGGCGCAGCACTTTTGACCCGGCAAATGTGCATTCCCCCTGCACATTAAACAAATCCTTCAAAGAAACCGGCAGCCCGGCCAGCGCCGGCAGCGCCGCCCCCAACTCGCGCGCGCGGTCAATCCGCGCCGCCTGCTCGGCGATGTCGTGGTTGATCTTAATGAACACCGCCTCGCTCCGCTCGGCCGCGGCCAGCGCATCGCGCGCCGCCTCCTCGCAACGCAACTCGCCGCGCGCAAACGCGCCGAGCATTTCGCGGACGGTTTTATGGCGCGCCGGCATTCGCGCAATTTACCAAAAATGCGCGCCCGACTCTGCTATCATTAAAAACCGCCCGGAATTTTCCGGCGGACTTTCCCGGAACAAAACCAATGCCCACGCTGGAATTCAAAGGCAAACAAATCATTTACGCGCACCATCTCACCGTGCCGGTGCGCGCGCTGGACACGCACCCCGCAAAAAGTTTTCCGCCGCAAAAATCTCCGCCGGAATTGGATGGAAACCTGATCATTCACGGCGACAATTTGCACGCGCTAAAAGCGCTGCTTCCGCGTTATGCCGGGCGCGTCCATTGCATTTACATTGACCCGCCTTACAACACCGGGAATGAGAAATGGATTTACAACGACAATGTCAACAGTCCGCAAATGCGCGACTGGCTGAAGGGAAAAAACCCGGTGGACGGCGAGGATTTGGAGCGGCACGACAAGTGGCTGTGCATGATGTGGCCGCGCCTGCACCTGCTTCGCGAACTGCTCGCCGAAGACGGCGTGATTTTTGTGTCCATTGATGACAATGAGCAGCATCGGCTGCGTCTGGTCATGGATGAGATTTTTGGGGAGGAAA